>JAYEOV010000058.1:0-63842 GCA_034723315.1 Candidatus Omnitrophota bacterium
CAGACCTTGACATTGACATTTTCCCCGGAGGGCATAAATTATGTCAATGTCAAGGTCTGACCCCTATCATTACAGACCCCTATCATTACAGTGCGCGCTTGATCTGCAATAATGCTTTATGTTCTTCCTTCCAATTTTCCCAATCAATCGGCGCTGCCAGCGGTAATGAAAGCTTTCCATCAAGGATCATTTCAATTATTCTCACCGGCTTTTCATCCTTAGGTATTGATTCCGGGTCCGTAACGATCATCTTAAGGTGATTAACAATGTTATCGGCTAATGCCGGATCGATAACGGCCCCTTTGCCGAAATCGCCTTTTCTTATCCTTTCACAGTTCAGAAGTTCCTTTCCAAGATCAACGTGATGGACTTCGTTCACCAGACCGCTTTCAGGGATATTAGTTTCCCTGACAAACGTGAACCTTCCGTATATGCCTCTTAAGCTTGCAAGATCATATCTTTTTTTATCTTCAGCCTTCCTTTTTATCTTTGAATATTTTTCTTCTTCTAATTCCTTTTCGATATATTTCTTACCAGCCAGCTCATTCAAGATCTCCTCCGGCATATCACCTATACCATCTGGAACGAAAACTATCGCCCTTGGCTTTTTATCCACGCCCTTAACAGATTCATCCAGCATCTCCAACAACATTTCGTCGACGACAACTTTAAGCTCATTTTCGAGATTATTCTTCAGAATCTCCGGGTCCGCGCTGTAAACATACCCACCGAACCGTGTTTCCGAATTTTCTTTTTCGGACATCAGTCTCAATTCTCTATCAACTTTATTTTTATCGGCTTTCATAGTAGGATATTCCATACCTTCACCCGTGGGCGTTACTATCCAGTCAATGACCCTTTCCGGCTGCATATCACCAATGTCTTTGTCAATGATATACGGCCGGCTAGCTCTCGCGGCTTTATGCGCAGCCAGCATCTGTTTTTCTTCAACTGTAGCGGTCGGAGCGGCTTCGGGCGCTTCAACCTTAGCCGGAACAGCTTTCGGCGCGGCAACCGGCGCCACATACTCTGCCTCTCTTTCAAGATCAACTATGGGTTTCTCAAACAAAACTTCGTTCCCTACGCTGCAAACCACATTTTTTTCGCCTTCTTTTTCGCCTTCTGTCGTAATCACAAGCGTGATCACAAGGTCGTCTGAATTCTCATATACCCAGGACGCTCCTTCAGAGGTGATCAGGTCCCGGATCATGACAACAGCCATCTTGAAAGCCAGCCTCTCCTGTTCGGAATAAACCTCATCTGCCAGGATCGGGTTCAACTGGCTCGCCAACTGCAGCATCGCCGCTTTGGCTATCACCGAAGCCAGCATGCGCTGAAGGTTAGTCGTCTGGCCCGCCAGCAATTCATAATAAGGACTCTTGAAATCTTTTTCGCTCGTGAACTTCGGCAATATGGATATGTACGATATCCCCTCTTTCTCGAACATCTCGCAGAGGCTCTCGGTATGGAACCCGCCTGTCATGAAAATGGCGGTTTCGGTATCCCCCGAAACGCGGGTAAAACGCATTTTCCTGAGGAACACTGCGTCCCTTTTGAACGAGTATTCGTAAAACCTGGATATCCTCCTGCGGTAATGATCGATCCTGCTTATCCCCCTTGCCGGACGCGCCGCGATCCGGTACCGGGGAGCTTCTCTATCGAAGAACTTAATAAAATTGCTCGCTTCAAACGAATCCTCGTTATCCAGGTAGTAACGGTAGTCAGTTTTTGTAAGGGTAATATCAAAGATATTCTTCATGAGGGCCAGGTTCTTTGAAAGCTTGTCAAGGGGACGCTGCGTACCGTTCTTAAACAGCGGCTCCTTTATCGCTGCCTCAAGTCCGCTCAACTCCCGCATGACGATGGACTTGTCTACAGCTTCGTATGTCGTCACGTATAGGATGTAACTTCTGAGAGCCGGGAAACGTTTTATATCAATACCCAGCTCCCCGGCTTTATCCAGGAGATAACCGTAAAACGCTTTTCTGGACATCCTTTTTGTCTTGAATTCGATCGCGTGCGACATAAGCTTTTTTACCTCGTTCCTGGAAAGCCGCTTTTTCAGTCCTTTTACAAGGGCGTATCTTTCCGCGTTTGCTTTCTTGAAATCCACGTTTTTTTCCATCTCCATAGACTGTGAAAGCAGATACAGGTTCGCGAATTTCTTTACCTGCAGCGCCTCCATCTTTGCCCTCTCGAACAGGAACTCCAGATACTCCTGGAGTTCCATATTGAGGCGTTTGTAGGCGTTATAAGCCATGTCAATCTTCAGAAGATCGGACGTGAATATATGACGTTTAAGGTTGTTCAGTATATGCGTAAGCTGTTTCAGGTAATCGTCAACTTCCTTTTTGTAAGAAAGCGAATCCCTGTATACCTTCAGGTTTGCCAAATACAGGTCTTTATCCTCAACTCCCCAGAGGACTACTTTACCGGGGTTGTTTATGGCATAAAATTCCGCTCCGTTTATCTCGCCTTTTTTTACGAAGTACTCAGCCACCTCCTTCCTTATAGCCTTGCCCGTTATGGAAGTAAACACAGAAAGGTCATAATCTCCTTCTCCACCCTCGAGATTTATCATTTCTATCCCGTATTCCTTGTTCACGTAATCAATAATACTTGAGATCTTGTTCTGAGCTTTAAAGTTACAGTGAGCGTCCTGAATGTGGACGATGAATTTCTTCGAATCGCCCTTGTATCTGTACTTTATATCGCCAAGGTGCGCGGGAATAGTAAATGTATCTATATCTAGATGCGCATAAAGGACATCTTTTGCCGGTAATATCTCGAACGGAGGCCTCCCCGTGTCTAAAGCGGCCCAGGCATCTACAAAAACAAAACATGCAATTAAAGCAAATAAAGACACACTGCTTAGCAGTTTCCTCAGTGTTATGTGCGTTTTGAACAATCCATACATTATTTTATCCTTTTTAAATGTTATTACATAGCTGGCAAAATAACATTTAATCTTCCGCCCTTACATAAGTTAAAGGTATCTTTTTCATATACTCAGCCATTATATAGTTTACCAATTTTACTATTTGTTTTCAAATTTTATATGTTACCTTTTTTATCTTTTAACCTTTATAAAAATCGTCCTACCCCTAATTATTTACAATATTAGAACTTATAACTCCACTGCTTGTTTCTACTCTATCCGGCATAACTATTATTATTGATAAATAACCGGCAGTCAGGTATATTATATTTATTATAATTTTTGCAAAAGGAGGGATCATGAATAAAACAATATTTCCAGTTCTCATCATTCTGGCAAGTATTTTTATTGTTGCCGCGTTTTTCATGCCATGGGCCAGAGTAGCCACATCCGTCACGGGTGTATCAAAAGAGCTGACGGGATCTGTCTCAAAAACACCCATAGCAGGAAAAGTCGTGGGAGACCTTACCAGGGTCACTGACGCTATCAGCGCGTTCGGCGACATAGAGATAAAGACCACTGTCCGGGGATACAAGATCCCTGCAATGGTCAACTCCGACACCTCAAAGGTCGCCCTTTCTCTCGCGCAGATATTGTTCAAGGGCGCTGAAGGCATTGATAAGAAAAGCTACCTCGTTTATCTTTCGCCGATCCTCGCGATACTCTGCGGACTGCTTGCGGCGCTCGGGATCAAAAGCAGGATCTACGTTCTGATCCTCATCATCATAAGCGGAGTGATCTCTACCGCGGGGTTATATAATCTGTATACTATGGACGTTAACAGCATGGCTGTGAAGATCACGATCGCGAAGGGCCTGTGGTACACAATGTACTCATTCCTCCTCATGTTCCTGGCGGGAATAGCCTGGCAGGTGCTGGACTGGAAAAAAGCTTAAAGCTTTCCTTACTTATCCAATCATAACCCCGTTCGTTACGAGGCTGAGCGAAAAGGCCATTGACAAGGCCTGAGGGGCAAAATGCCCGGAAACGTAGCCGGTGCGCTACGTTGAGGACATTTTGCCCCGAAAACGCGGTCAATGGGTTTTGCAGCCAGCCGCAGTAGAACAGGGTTATGAAATGGGTTCTAATACCGGGTCTTATAAAACCCGGTATTAAAAATTGGTTTTTCGTTCCTACTTTCTGCCCTTAAGCTGGTCGACCTGAGCCCTTATGCCCTCCACCTCTTTCCTGTAATCAAGCTGGATCTGTTTTTTCTGGTCTCTTTTCTGATCGAGGAGCTTGTCCCGGGCTTCCTTGTCGTCAGGCGCTATCTGCCTCATCTGCTGAAGGATCGTATCATCAACACCCTTCATCTTCTGCTTGTAAGCGTCCCTGGCCTCCTTCATCTGCTCGTTCAGATCCTTAAGCTTCGCCTGATGCTCGTCGTCCGCAGCCTGGGCGCAGACCATGCTCGCGGAAAACAGCAAAAGGACCGCGACCGCGATACTTACCGCCTTTTTAACCATTTCTTACCCCCTTCTCATGTAAGAAACTATGAACGTCTGTTCATTAAGTTTCATGATAACTTCTATTATCTTTCAGGATTTAACACCGGTATAACTTATTTTATACCATTTTCTTAAATTGTCATCTGATAAAAGCGTCTGAAAAATATTCCCGGCGAAAAATCATTGATTTTTACGGCGAATATAATATCATTGATTATATGCTGGAACGAATATTCAAACTGAAAGAGAACAACACGACCGTAAGAACGGAAATGCTCGCCGGCGTGACCACCTTCATGACCATGGCGTACATTATATTCGTCCAGCCCGCTATCCTGTCCCAGTGCGGCATGAATTTTGACGCCGTCATGGTCGCCACGTGTATCGCGAGCGCCATCGCCTGTTTCCTGATGGCCATACTGGCGAACTACCCCATTGCCCTCGCGCCGGCCATGGGCCATAACGTGTATTTCGCTTTCGTCGCGTGTCCTATAATAGCATCCATCCTGGGCAAGGACTCGACGGTCCAGCCCTGGCAGGTCGCTCTCGGCGCCATATTCATCTCCGGGATAGTTTTTATCATATTTTCTTTTTTCGGGATAAGGGAAAAAATAATAACAGCAGTCCCTGTTTCCCTAAGGAACGCTATCGCCGTGGGGATAGGACTTCTCATAGCCCTGGTAGGGTTCGAATGGTCGGGGGTAACCACGGCCCATCCCGTTACATACCTCACGCTGGGCAAACTCAACACCCCACCCGTCCTTCTGTCCCTCCTCGGGCTTACTGCCATTTCGATCCTGCTGGCCAAAAAAGTCAGGGGTGCCATACTTATCGGCATAATATTTACGGCCATCTGCGGGGCCTTTTCCGGGATAATACACTATCACGGGTTTACAAGCAAGATCCCTTCCCTCGCTCCCACCTTCATGAAACTGAGCTTCAAAGGCGCTCTCAGCATAGGTTTTTTTGAACTTATATTCGTGTTCTTCTTCCTGGACCTCTTTGACACCGTGGGCACACTCATAGGCGTGGGAGAAAAAGCGGGTTTCATGAAAAACAACGAACTGCCAAGGGCCAGGCAGGCCCTTTTTTCGGACGCGACCGCCACAGTGACAGGCGCCATGCTGGGAACCTCCACGGTCACAAGCTATATCGAAAGCGCCGCGGGAGTGTCACAGGGCGGACGGACAGGACTTTCCAACATGGTAACCGGCCTGCTTATGCTCTCCGCTCTGTTCTTCAAACCCCTGGTCTCGATGATAGGAGCGGGATACAGAACGGATAACGGAACCTTGCTCTATCCCGTGATCGCTCCGGCGCTCATAATAGTAGGGTGTATGATGATGAGCTGCGTCAGAAAGATAGAATGGGACGACTACACGGAAGCGATACCGGCCTTTCTGACCATTACCGTAATGCCGTTCTGCGGGTTCAGTATAACGGAAGGGATCTCATTCGGTTTTATCTCCTACGTGCTGCTGAAACTCGTCTCGGGAAAGATCGAAGAGGTCAACCCTCTCATAAGCGTCTTCTCTGTCCTCTTCATACTTCGCTACGTATTCATCTTCTGGAAATAGAACGGGAAAACACTCCTGCCGCTTATCCTCTTCCGCTGGTCTCAGTCAGCGCAAGAAGCTTTTCGGCGTGTAGGGGGGTTATCTGTCCGGGCAGAAGACGCCACTCCCAGTTACCCGTCATCTCCCTGGGCTGGTTCATCCTCGCGCTCTCGCCGAGCCCGAGGATATCCTGCGCCGGAAAAACGACAGTATCAGCGTCTGACATCATAATGATCCTTATCGTCTCCCAGTTGATATCACCGTCCGTTTCCTCTCGACGCAGGTAACGTAAAAACCTCCGCTTCTCTTCGGGGGAGGATTCTTTCGCGAGCCATCCCATCAAAGTATTGTTGTCATGTGTGCCCGTGTACGCGACGCAGTTTTTCTCGTAATTATGGGGAAGATAGGGGTGTTCCGGGTCATCCTTGCCGAAAGCGAACTGAAGCACCTTCATGCCGGGAAAAGCGTAATGCCGCTGCGCCTCCCTGACGTCGGGAGTTATCACCCCGAGGTCTTCCACTATAACGGGAAAGTCCGGCAGTTTCCCGCGCAGCGTGTCAAAAAAATCATACGTCGGGACCTCTTTCCACTCACCGTTTACCGCCGTCTCCTCCCCCGCGGGGACTTCCCAGTATTTGACAAGCCCCCTGAAATGGTCTATGCGGACGATATCAAAATACTTAAGAGTGTGCGCTATTCTTTTTATCCACCACGAATACCCGCTCTCCCTCAGAACGTCCCACCTGTACACGGGATTGTTCCATAACTGCCCGGTCGCGCTGAAATAATCCGGCGGCACACCGGAAACCGCGAACGGTTTCTTGTTTTCATCCAGCTTGAATATGCGCGGGTCTACCCACACATCGGCGCTGTCGTAACTTACATATATAGGTATATCACCTATAATGCTTATTCCCTTCCCGTTACAGTAGGACTTCAACGCGAACCATTGCCTGAAAAGAACATACTGCGAGAACCTCTCCTTTCCTATCCTGTCCTTAAAGGTTTTTCTTGCCGCTTCGAGGGCCTCAGGATCCCTGTCCCTCAATTCCCCGGGCCAATCGCTCCATGCCCGGCCGTCGTATTCCGTTTTCAGCGCCGTGAAAAGCGCGTAATCTTCAAGCCAGCCTGAATGCTCCCCGCAGAAACTTTCATACCCGTCATCCGCGCCCTTTTTGCTGAAATTCTCGTATGCTTTGTCCAGCACCTGTATCTTGTATACGGTGACCGCGTCATAATCCACCTTACCCGGCTTGAACTCCGGTACCGGCTCCAGGTCTCCCGGGGAAAGAAGCCCTTCATCCATGAGCCGCTCGAAACTTATAAGAAGGGGATTTGCCGCGAAAGCCGAACAACTGAAATAGGGGGAATTGCCGTTGGCGGGATCCGTCGGGTTAAGAGGCAGCATCTGCCAGCAGGATTGCTTTGTCCCGGCAAGAAAATCGGCGAAACGGTACGCTTCAGGTCCGAGATCGCCTATACCGTAAGGCGAAGCCAGCGACGAGATGTGAAGAAGAACCCCGCTGCCTCTTTTATCCATATCACTTTTCTTTCAGCCCTTTAATCGGCAGAACAAAATAAAAAGTCGTTCCCTTTCCGTCTTCGGATTCCGCCCATATCCCGCCGCCGTGTTTCTCGATCATCTCCCGGGATATCGCCAGGCCCAAACCGCTGCCGCCGCCTTTTTTATCTCTTCTCTTGCCCGGATGTTCGTACCTGAGGAAAAGCCTGGGAAGGTCTTCCTTCTTTATACCCGCGCCGGTATCTTCCACCGAGACCCTGATCGAGTCATCCCCTTCCATTGAGGTGGAGATGGTGATATTCCCTTTCTCGGTGACGCTGACAGCGCTGTTGACAATGCTGGCAAGGACCTGCGTGATCTTTTCCCTGTCGAACCTGATAACGGGCAGGCTGTCATCTGTCTTTACAATAAGCTCCAGCCCTTCTTTCCCCGTCAGCATGGGTGCCATCGCTTTCCGGACCTCGCGAACAACCTCGTTGATATCGTTCTCTAACATGCTGAACTCGATCCTGCCGGTCTCAAGATGATGAAAACGCACGATATCGTCTATAAGGCGCGTAAGCCTGTTCACGCTTTTTCCCGCCAGGCCAAGTATCTTTTTCTGCCTCTGGTCTATCTTTCCCTTTATCTCGTCCAGGACCATGTTTATGCCTTCCTTTATCGTCGTCAAAGGGGTCCTGAACTCACAAGAGACCATGGAGATGAACTTTGCCTTTGCGTCGATCTCGTCCTTCAGCCGTTCCGCGATCTTCTTGCGCTCGGTTATTTCCATCTCGCGCGAATGAAGCGCCCCGCCCAGCTTATCCGTCATCTTGTTGAAAGACCTCTCCAGCTCGCCCACCTCGTCGTTCGTCCTGATATCCGCCCTTTTGGAAAGATCCCCTTTCGCGATCTCTCCTGTCACCGCGACAAGCTCCAGGATCGGCCTGGTTATACCCCTGGCGACAAAGAACGCTATTACCCACGCTATTGCCACGGCAATGATACCGACGACTATTATCCTGTTCCTCAGCTTCACCGCGGGACCGAAAATATCCTTTTGAAACACAAGGGACACGACCGACCAGTCCTTCAACTGTCCTTCTCTGTACCGGTCCAGGTCCGCGTACCCGGCCAAAACGACATCACCTCTCCTGTCCTTGTATATCACATGTCCGGTCTTCTCACCCTCTTTCAAGGCCGGGAGGCGGTTATTGATCTGGAGATAAGTGACGGGCGTAAATATCGTCACCTCCCCGTCCCTGGTAAGAATAACGTCCCCCGGCTCCCTGACGGGATAAATGGCCTTATCCCCCGCGGTATAAGGATCTATCCTGTAAGTGGTCTCTACCAGCCGGTCCATCCTTACCGTCCCGGCCAGTATAAAAACCGCTTTCCTGTTATCCTTATCCATAACGGGCGTGAGGATAAGCGCTTTCAGCCGCCTGCCCCTCTCGCCGGCGGAAACATCTCTGAATATCACGTATCCCCGGCGGTCCTTTTTAGCGTTATTGAAAAGCCCCAGGGATATCTGTTCTTTATCCAGAAAATTCTTTCCCGCAAGGACCGGATCCGTGGAAGC
Source organism: Candidatus Omnitrophota bacterium (assembly GCA_034723315.1). GTDB lineage: Bacteria > Omnitrophota > Gorgyraeia > Tantalellales > Tantalellaceae > JAYEOV01. The sequence goes on from JAYEOV010000058.1 coordinate 9,026, forward strand.
GGCCACCCCGCCATCAGGATCAACAACGGAAATACTGCTGTACAAAGGTATATCCTCAAGCAGCCGCGGCAGAAAAGGCCTTATGGATCCCATATCCCCTGACTCGATCTCCCGGGTGTGGGAATACTTTTTTGTGTCGGCTATTATCCCCCGGAGGTAGCTGTCTATATCCCGGGCGATGAACTCCGCTACGTGCTGGAGGTCGCTTCCGATGCGTTCCTTGTAGGTCTTTATGGAATTGTCTATGACAATAACAAGGACGATGGCCACGGCGATCAGGACGATCCCCGTGTAACTCGCCATTAATTTCGTGCCAAGCTTCATTTTTCTTCCAGAATCTCTTTTATCGCTTTGAGTATCTCCTTGAAACTGAAAGGTTTCGCGAAGGTCCGCAGCGCCCCTCCTATAAGTTCGGCGCTTTCAAGATAATCTTCCGGCCCTTCGAACCCGCCCCCTGACATGGCTATTATCTTCACATCGGGAAAATTGCTCCGGAGCTCCACACATGTCTGGACCCCCTCCTTCCCCGGCATGATAAGATCCGTTATGACAAGATCCGCAGGCTTCTCACGGTAGAGCTCTACACCTTCTTCCCCGTCGGAGGCCTCGGCGACCTCATACCCGAACTTCTCGAGCATCATCCGGAAAAGCTTCCTGAACTCGTCATTGTCATCTATGATCAATATACGCGCCATGCCGTCCTTCCTTACAGTCCCTATTTTACACTCAAACTCGCCACTTTCAAATAAAAAATAGGAACAGATGCCTTTTCTTAATAACACGAAGGGCTCCGTCCCTGTTAATAAAAAGCTCCTTTCGCTGCTAGAACGGGGTTATGAAATGGGTTCTAAGAACGAAAAGAGCTTATGGATCATGGCGCGCCTGCCCAGATTCGAACTGGGGGCCTACTGCTTAGGAGGCAGCCGCTCTATCCAGCTGAGCTACAGGCGCGTGGTGTTTAATTTGTTTCAAATAAAGGATTTAAAAATTTACCCTCTGAATCCCAATCCCGCCAATTTACCCCGGGTGTCCATATAGGTGTCCATCTCTTCCCGCCGTAGGAGCGGCCTCTGGCCGCGAACCCTACTCTATCATTCCCCGCCCTGACACATCAACCGCGTTCTTCTTATGATCCTGGGACAAATGAGCGTATCTTAATGTCATTGTCAGATCAGCATGTCCCAAAAGTTCTCTCACGGTATTCAGATCAACACCCGCCATCACCAGATGAGACGCAAAAGTATGTCTTAGATCGTGAAATCGAAAATTTATTATATTAAATTTCTTAAGCGCTGTAAAGAATGATTTCCTCACCGATATAAGCAAAAAAAACGCACTTTAATCTGCTCTAGTCCTCGGTAGTTACTTCCACTTTCGCGGAACGTATGTCCCCTTCTAAGCCTTTATATCTGAGCCATTCGAATTTTGGCTCGGCAGAATGCCAGGCATAGGCTTTCGGGAAAAAGACCTTCACTATATCAAGAAGCCCAAGGCGGGGGTCGAGCTGCAGCTTATACGCGCGTCTCTTGCGGCCGTTAATTTTCACATCCTCTGTCTTGACTACACTGAGATCGATGTTGTAGAATCCCGGCTCCTCGCTCACCATCTGTATCTTTGCTATTCTCCCTCCTTTCTCGAGCATCTTCTGGATATAAAACCCCAGGAGGAGCCTGTTCACAGCGTCCTTTGTGAACTTGAACTTTTTCGTGCGGGAGATCTTTTTAGGAATGTCCTCGTGGAGGCAGGTGACGCTCTTTTTGACGGGGTCGTAATCCTGTTTTTCGAGCCTGATCATGTTGCCGTCTTCGTCGAACACGCGTTTTACAAGTTTGAGCGGCGTGACGTTCTCTTCCGTGCTTTCGAATTCCATCTCCGCCTTCCAGGATATCGGCCCTTCGAAACTGGAATACACGCCTTCGCCCTTCTCCGTCAGTATATATACATCGCCCTCTTTCTTCCTTATCTCGGTCTCGGCTTCCCACCGCTTGCCGCCTTCCATATCGCGGCATACATAACCCGTCTTCACTACATCTTCCCCTATAGAGAAAACCGGGTTTGCTCCAGCAAGCATAAAAAAGCATAGTGATAGTATAAACAGTTTCTTCATGATACAGTTATTTTAACACTTTAGAAGGCCTACCGCAAGAAAGCGCGGGGTCTGGAGGAATGCTTTAGATCTTTTTTACCTGAACAATATATATTTCCTTGCGAAGAAATTCCAGATAACAACGATCATCGTGGCGACCAATTTCGAGAACAAATAGTGAAAATTCACATTTTCAGTAAAAAACCAGATAATATACTGGTTCAGGATAAGTCCCACAATTCCGATCACGATAAAAATCGAGATCTCAAAGTATCTGTTTTCGAATGTACGCTTGTCAAAGACCCATCTGACATTCATGATATAGGCTGTTATTGATCCTAGTAAAAATGCCACTAAAGCCGCTGTTAAATAGTATATTTTGAATATTTCTACGAATACGATCAGCGAGCAATAATCCACTCCATACGCAAGAGCGCCCGACAAGACATAGCGGAATGCCTGTATAAAAACATTGTCTGTTGACTGTCTGAAAAGCTTCTCTACCATATTTGACTTGAACCCGTTTCATAACCCCGTTCTAGTATCTTTTTGCTGATTCCGGGGTGGTCTCTTCTTTGCTTTCTAAGGCTATCAGCAAAGCCTCTCTTACCCTGTTCGCTGCCGCTGAAGAGAATTCTCTATTCTCCAGAGGATAAAGTTCATCAAAACTGACCGGAGGCAGGATCTTTACTTTTACTTTTCCGGGATGGATAAGTTTACTGCCTTTTCTTTGGATATTTATACTCCCGTCAATCGCTACAGGAACAACCCTGACCTTTGCTTCCTTAAGAAAGGAAAAACTAAAAGATTTAAATCTCTGCAGTTTTTCATTATAAGAACGTGTGCCTTCGGGGTATAAAACAATCGAATTTCCGGCTTTTATGAGCTCTATTACAAATTGATACGTTTTTAATGACTTTCTTATATTGGTTCTCTCTATTGGAATGTATTTCTGGAGCCTCATATATGTTCCAAAGATCGGAATATCAAAAAGCTCCTGTTTGGCCATAAATAAATACTGGCCCGGAATAGCCCTGAAAATAATAGGCCAGTCCAGATCACTCTGGTGACTGGACATATATACCACGGTTTCATTTTTAGGCAGGTTCTCCCGGCCTGTGATTTCCAGTTTGATACCGCCTATTTTCATGAGTGTCCAGGCCCAGAACTGCTCAGCTTTTCTGTACATCTTCTTATTCTTAGGCCAGATTACGGAATCAAAAACAATGCCTAGTAGCACTATTACTATCCAGTCTATCCACCATATTACTGAATGTATGATCCTTATGAATTTCTTCATCTTATCCCTTTAACTTCACAACAATATCTCTAAGTTTTCTGCCCACTTCCATGGAGGATTCTCTATTAATAGTATCATAATAATCTTCAAAATAAACGGGTTTGCCGATAGTTACCTTAACTTCTCCCGGGATCTTGAGCTTCCAGGCCCCTTTAGGCAAAACAGAAAAGGTCCCATCGATCGCTATCGGAATTACGGGCTTTCTGGACTGCTGGATGATAACAGAAGCTCCTCTTCCGAATTCATTTATATTCCCGTCTAATGTCAACTTCCCTTCCACGAAAATAACAAAGGATCTGCCCGCTTTCAAGAGGTCTATTATCTTGTGGATCGTCTTGATCGACTTTTTCCTGTCTTTTCTGTCTAAAGAAAGAAAACCCGCCTTCGTGACATGGCGTCCTATTACAGGAACTTTGAACAACTTCCTCATTATGACAAATTTAAAAGGGAAGGGCAAATATTTTAGCAAAATAAATATATCGATATAACTTTGGTGATTCGGAGTGTAAATAACATTCGTGTCGCGTGGGATATTTTCCAGGCCTGAAACTTTTACCCTGATAAGCGAGACTTTGAGGATAAGAGAGCCCCAGAGTATTGCCCCTTTTTGATAAAATAATTTTTTCTTATCTTCATCTCTTATAAATGAACTAACTACATAAGAAACAGCATGTATGATTATGCAGGAGGAAAATACAAAAACCCAGAATACAGCGCTGTGAATAGCCCTGAATATCTCGATCAATTCACTTCCTCTCTCTTTTTTATGCCCAGCCGGCACACAACACGGTCAGAACATAAGTGAACACCTATGTACAAAAGAATCGTGACTACCGCGACTTCCGCAGGTGGAACATACACGATCGAGCTTAAAAGAATAGCGCCTATAATCCAATCTGCCTGATCCCAGGGGAACCAGGTTTTTCCAGACGGCTTGCCGAGCCTGCGCTTAATGAAGCTTTCTATTAAATCTCCCAAAAGGGCTCCTCCGCCCATTAAAGCGCCTATTAAGATAAAATTAAACTGACCATAATCGATTACGGTGTTATTTTTAAAAAAATCACTGTTAAAGAACAAAAGTGCCTGGATGCCGGCTACAAGTATTCCCGTTATAACCCCGACCACAAGCCCTCTCCATGTTTTATTTTTCCCGAAAATTTCACGCCCATTTAATGTTTTCCCAGAATCAACAGGCACCGCAAGCTTCTCCAGGGGTTTTTTAATTACTTCGGGCAAGGGAAGCCGGTTACCACAAGAAGCGTTATGGTTACCCAGGGCAGCCGGCAATAAATACCAAAGACAGGCAAATATTAGTTTGAGCATGATCTATTTGTTGAGCTTTCTGTAAACATGAGATATTCTCTGCAGCACCGTAAGGTGGGAAAAAGCGGCGATTATTACCAGTCCCCAAAATACCTGGTTTATGCAAAAGCCGGCCCCCAGTATTATTATCCTGACTGACCGGGGCATAAGTCCGACTTCACATTCTTGATCCAGACTCTCTGCTTTGGCCCTGGTATAACTCACGGCCAAAGATCCCACTATTGCAATTACAACCAATATAACGTAATCCGGCTCACCCAATTTTAAAAAGTGAAGTAATATCCCAAAGTAAATAACCGAATCCGCGTAACGATCAAGTACGGAATCCCAAAAATCGCCGAAAACTGTAGTCTTGCCTGTAGCCCGGGCTACACTTCCATCAAGAGCATCAAAAAAACCGGCGACCCAGATAAGTATACCTATGATCAAATAACTAAGTTCACCTTTAGCAATAAAAAAAGCGACAAGGCAGTTAACTAAAAGCCCCAGGAAGGTTACCTGGTTTGGAGTTATTTTTGTCTTTGCTAAAAGATTGCCCGGAGCTTGCGCAATTACCCGAATGAGTTTCCCTGTTGGATCGGACATTTTAAATTACGCCTTAGTCCCTTTCCTTTTACCCTTAACTCTTTTTGCCTTAGCCCTTTTCTTCTTCCCTTTGCCGTAAGTCGCGATAAAATCCTCTACCATCTCGCGGGCTGTATTGTCATCATACTGGACGGGGGGTGACTTTTTGAAATACGCGCTGGGGCCTAAAAGCGCGCCTGAAATTCCGTTATCTAACGCAATCTTCGCGCAACGGACCGCATCTATAACGACTCCAGCGGAATTGGGTGAGTCTTCCACCGAAAGCCTGCATTCTAAATTCATGGGAAGATCTCCGAAATGTCTGCTTTCTATGCGCAAGAAACAAATCTTATTATCTTTCTGCCACGGCACATAGTCGCTCGGCCCGATATGAACATCATCTTTATCTATAGCAATACCCCTATTCTGTATCTGAGAGACAACTGCATTTGTTTTTGATATCTTTTTTGAGATAAGGCGCTCTTCTTCTTTCATGTTAAGAAAATCCGTATTGCCTCCGGTGTTAAGCTGGTAGGTGTGATCTACGGGCATACCTCTATCCAGGAATAGATTTGTCAGGATCCTGTGGAGGATCGTTGCCCCTACCTGTGACTTTATGTCGTCACCTATGATCGGCAGGCCCTTTTTCTTGAAGCGCGTCTGCCAGTATTCTTCTCTTGCAATAAAAACAGGAACACAGTTTATAAAAGCACATCCTGCATTTAATACCTGTTCGACATACCATTTTGTAGCTTCTTCGGAACCCACGGGCAAGTAACTAATAACCACATCGGTCTTTGTTTCCCTCAGAATGCCTGCTACATCATCGGTTTTCCCCGGGGCTTTCTTAACTATCTTCGATACATACTTGCCAAGCCCATCATGGGTCATCCCACGGTGGACCTTAACCCCAAGACGGGGAACTTTGGCGAAAACAGCAGCATTGTTAGGTTTCGCATAAATAGCTTCGCTTAGATCTTTGCCTACCTTATTTTTATCAATATCAAAAGCAGCTGAAAACTCTATATCTTTTATGTGATAACCGCCCAGGTTAACGTGCATCAGTCCCGGTATAAGATCTTTATCCTTTGCATTCTTATAGTATTTCACTCCCTGGACCAGCGAAGAAGCGCAATTGCCGACTCCGATGATCGCAACTTTAATTTTAGACATAACTTTATGCTCCTCTATTTTTATGGATCTATACTAAAGACGCGCATCTGTCTTCTATATATTTTGTCACATCTCCAACAGTTAACATTTTTTCAGCTTCTTCACTCGGTATCTCAATATCAAAATCCTCTTCCAGTATCACAACCATCTCAACAATATCAAGTGAATCTGCACCTAGATCGTCTATAATTCTTGCCTCTTCTTTCACATTTTGATCTTTTAAGTCAAGACGGTTGGCAAAAAGGCCCTTTATTTTACCCAGGATATCCGACATATTTCCTCCTCTAAACCATTGGAACACAAATTAATTGGAGCAATCATTATACAATGATAAAATTCTAAATCAAAGATATATATAACAGATATATATAACATAGGGTCAAGAGTTAATTTAGACAAAAAAATGAAAATAATTCAGTTCAGTCTTCAAAATATGCGAGAGAAGAAAAAGGAATCTACACATGAAGAAAAAGATCAGTAAAATGCCTGTAAAGTATTTAAAATTTTTAACAAACGTTAAAAATCAAATACAACGTGCCCAAATAAAGGCAGCTGTATACGTTAACCGCGAATTAATAGCACTTTATTGGAATATTGGCAAACAGATTTTACAACTCCAGAAACAGGAAGGATGGGGAAAGTCAATTGTGGAACAGTTATCAAAAGACCTGCGCCGTGAATTCCCCTCTCTAAAGGGTTTTTCCCCACGAAATTTATGGGAAATGCGCAGTTTTTACGATGTTTATAAAGATGCTATAAATCTGCAACAACTTGTTGCAGAAATTCCCTGGGGACATAATCTGGCCCTTATTCATAAAATCAAGCATAACACTGAAAGACTATGGTATATCCGTAAAACCATAGAGCATGGGTGGAGTCGTAATGTTTTGATCCATCAAATTGAAAGTAACGCATATCACCGGTCAGGTAAGGCTATTACAAATTTTAGAAAAACATTGCCACCCATCCAGTCCGATCTCGCCCACCAAATAATAAAAGACCCTTACAAATTTGACTTTTTAACCATAGAAGATAATAGACGAGAAAAAGAACTAGAGAATAATCTTATCCAACATCTCGAACAATTCTTACTCGAGTTAGGTGTGGGGTTCGCGTTTGTTGGCCGACAAAAGCACCTTGAAATCGGAGATCAAGATTTTTACATTGATCTGCTTTTTTATCATACTCGTTTACACGCCTATATTGTTATAGAGTTAAAGAATAGTGAATTCAAACCCGAATATGCCGGCAAGATGAATTTTTATCTAAACGCAGTAGATGATCTATTCAAACATCCACAAGACCACCCAAGTATTGGAATAATATTATGCAAAACAAAAAACAAAGTCGTTGTTGAATACACTCTGCGTGATACACATAAACCTATCGGTGTTTCCGAATACAAACTAACTAAGAAACTTCCTAAAAACTTCAAAGGAAGCTTGCCGACAATAGAAGAACTGGAACATGAACTTTCCCAAAAAAAAGAGAAAAAGATATGAAATGCGCAATATACACGAGGGTCAGTACAGATAATTAAGCCGAGAAAGAATACAATTCAGGTGAATCGCAGGAAGAGAAGATCAGGTCCTACGGCTACTACACCTTAAATCTCAGTAATATTGGTCTTGACTTGGGGAGTATTTCAGACCATCAGTTTGAATAGGATATGAGGTGTTCATATAGGTGTCTATAAGAGCCCTCAAATCGTGGAAATTGCCATTAGGCGCTACAAACAAAAAATCGCTGTAACTAGTTATAAAATAACGTAATTATAGCGATTTAAAGGGTTCGCGAAAAGTGTATGGTTCGGCTAAGAAGGCAGCCGCTTGAATGAAACCACGACTTACGGAACGATAGCGAACGTAAGTCGTTTGGTCAAATTTATGCAAAGCCTGTCCAGCTGAGCTACAGGCGCGCTGTGTTTAATTTGTTTCAAATAAAAGTGCGGGATTAATAATTTATTCCAAAATATTTTTTATTACCATAGCCTTCACCTGCTCTAAGGAAAATGGCTTGGTAATATAATCGTCCGCTCCTTCCTTCAGAGCAACTGCAATAATATCGTCATCTTTAACACCTGATATCATTATGACAGGAATATTTTTATTAAATTTTTTTATGTCACCTAAAACCTCTAAACCATTGCGCCCGGGCATCGCGATGTCCAGAAAAATAAGAGATATTCTCTCCTTCCGTACGATCTCCATGGTCTTTCGGGGATCGGTTGTGGCAATAACATTATAACCACTTTTCTCCAGAAAACCCTTGATAACCTTACAGACACCTTCATCATCGTCAATGACCAGGATATTTGGTATATGTTCTTTATCCTCAATCTTTGGGTGCGCGTATTTTTTCAACAACTTATTTATCCTAAACTTCAAAGTATCTAAGGGGGCTGTTTTTAGTATGTATTCAGCGGCGCCTTTTCCCTTGGCCTTGGTAATAGTTTCAGCATCGTATCCATAACCGGTAAGGATAGCAATAGGAATTCCGGAATTTTGTTCCCGCATCTTCTCCAATATTTCCATTGCATCTTCACCGGGTAATTTTATATCTAAAAGCACCAGATCCGGGGTATTAGCACTGAATTCCTCAAGGCCTGCCGCTCCTGTCAGCGCCGTATAAACCTCATAACCTTCTTTCTTTAGAACGATTTTAATGTAATCCAGCGTTCCCGGATTGTCGTCGATAGCCAATATCTTTACTTTATTTTTCATGGTTTTATCTCCTTAAATCTGTAATAAAAAAATTATTTTTCACTGTCGATCAACATTAACTACCTACTCTGTCCTTTCACAAATCGTTCACCCTTTTTTAATTCATTCGCATACTTACGCAACTTGAAACTTGCCGTTCTTAACTCGGGGCGAACAACCAACGCTATTATAAGCCCGCCGGCAAGACCGCTTAAACAATCCAAACCTAAATCTCTCAATTCAAAGCTTCTATTCATCACAAAGAGTTGAAGTGTTTCGTCTAAAAATGCACAGAAAAATATTACCACACTTACCCAAAAATAAAGCATCTGAGTTGTAATACTATGCCTCAATGCCCTGAATAACAGTAAACTTAAAATCCCATATTCGAGAAAATGGAGACGATCCCACGCCTTCTCTACCATACTCAGCACCAAAAAACATGTCAAAAATATCCCTATAAACCAGATATAAGCGCTTATTTCTGCCCTGCCTTTTTTTCTTTTTAAAAAAAGATATATTAGCAAAATCATGAATGTTGAACCAAACAGTACCCACATCAAAACCTTTATTACAAAATCAGCATCGTGAGCTATTGAATAAAGTTTCAACCGTCCCGGCAAGAACAGTGTCAACAGTACCAATGCGAAAAATACGCTTGCAATTGTCCAATCTACTATTATTTTACTGCGATAGCGCACAAAAGCCTCCGTGAAGCATTTACTCCAGAACCCATTTCATGACCCTGTTCGTTACGAGGCTGAGCGAAAAAGCCATTGACAAGGCCTGAGGGGCAAAATGCCCGGAAACGTAGCCGGTGCGCTACGTTGAGGACATTTTGCCCCGAAAACGCGGTCAATGGGTTTTGCAGCCAGCCACAGTAGAACAGGGTTATGAAATGGGTTCCAGTAAGTCCCCGCAAGATTTTTAATTTTAAACTTTTAACTTTTAATTTTAAAATCTCTTATACCAAATTCGCTTCCAACTGTAAAGAAAGTTTTGGAATCATGCCGCGGCGCTTACGATACGACCGTATTCACGGTCCATAATCTCGTGTACATGCTCCGCCATCTCTTTCCTGGACCTCCCTTCGGGATACACCGGCGGAAGAACATGCATTTCAGCGTCGACAACGGGATACCCCAGCACCTGCCAGATATGCGGGAGAAGCGTCATGTCGCCGTACCAGCATACGGTAGGCCTTCCCGGGACTTCATTATAACGCGTCAGAACCGGAATAACCGGAAGGTTCCCGAACGTAGCCGCCTCGAAGGAAGTGGATTTAAAAGGAAGAATGCCGTTATTACCGTCAGTACTTGTCCCTTCCGGGTAAACTATAAGGTACATCCCCCGCTTCATGGTTTTCGAAAAATCCCGCAATGCCTTTCTGGACGCGGATCTCGATATCCTGTCAACCCATACGGGGTGGGTCAACGCGATCATCTGTCCGATAACGGGCCATTTTGCGATCTCCGTCGTGGAGGTATAACGCAGCGGAAAAACCGTTCCATGCGTGATTATATCAATATAACCGAGATGATTTGAAACCACCAGGCCGGCGGGAACATCCTGAATATCACCGGATATCCTGATGCGCAGGCCTATGATCTTCGCAATACCTTTGGCCCATACGCGGAGAAGACCGGATATTTCCCTCCTCCCTCTCCAGCCGCCGAAATGGTACGGCATCGACCAGATAATGACGAACAAGGTGAACAGCACAAGCGCCGTGAACCGGTACAAGCGGAGAAAAAATGCCATGATATCAATCTTGTTTTTCTTTGTAGCGGAAATGCCGCAAATAGCGTTGTGGGACATTATTGATATCGACCAGTATGAAGAAATCGATCGTCCCGAATTCTCTGTCCAGCGCGGGTTCCCCGCAGATGCGCGCCCCCAGCCTGAGATATCCTTTGAATATCGGCGGGATGTGTTTTCTTAGCGCGTCTTTATCTGCCAGGATTTTCTTTATTTCATGATCGGGAGGCTTTTTCAGCACGAACCCCGGACGAGGCTTAACGGAAAAATCGGTGTGTACAGAATAGGACTGGCGTAAATATTCGTATAAAGCCCATCCTGTCTTCGGATCTGTTTCTTCAAGGCTCACGCATCCGAGCATGTAAGAAAGTTTCGCCCTGTTCAACAACTCGGAGATCGCGCCCCAGAGAAGAGCGACTACAGCGCCTGATCTAAACTCGGGAGACACGCACGTGCGCCCCAGCTCTATACACTTGTCCGCGATCCTGTAGAGTCCCCTTATTTGATACTCTCTTGACGAATAAAAACCTTTAGCGGAATTCGCGACACTCCCGAGATGGGCCCGATACGTGCCGATAACTCGCCCGGTATTTTTTTTCATCACCAGCAAGTGGAGACAGTATTCATCAAATTCGTCAAAGTCAATGCCGTATCTTTCGGAAATCTCAAGGCCCCTCCCCTGTTCGATGTTAAATACCTCGTAACGCAAACGCTGGGCCTTTTCGACTTCTTCGTGATTTTCCGCCAGCTTGACCATGAACTGTCCGGTCTCTACCAGCACGGGAGGTATCATAATATTTTTTGGCACGTTTGTGATCATTATTTATCTCTTATTTTCTTTGGCGAACGCTCAATAACTTCTCACCAGGAAATAAATACCGGCAAAACCGAACACCGCGGCAAGACCATACCTGAAATGCGCGATAAACCTGTCCGCCTTTTTACCGATCGCCCAGAAAAGCAGACCGACCGGACTGAAAACGAAAAAAGAACCGACTGCTATTCCTGCGGCGAAAAATATCTTATGATCGGAAAAGGTATAAAATTTCAGAGACAATAAAGCTGTCAGAAGCAACAGCGCCGCAATACTGCCCGGGTGTAAGAGTGTTATAAAAAAAACGGACAGGGAATGGGCAATTTGTCCAATAGCCCCTTTAGACGCAAAGCGGACTTCCCGTCCGCTAAGGCCCCGCGCGCGCGACAGAGCCGTTATGATCCCCAGGAAAAGACCCATAATGATAAAGGCCACACCGGCGATCAGGAAAAAAAGGCTCTCATGCTTCTCAAAAATCTTTTGTACAGGCCCGGCGCCAAGGGATATAATGAAAGCAAGGATACCGTTCCCCGCCACGACCGCCAGGACCGTCAAATTCAGACGTTCCCTGTCATGAACAAGCGCGGCGTCGGCGACCAAGGCTCCCGCCGGTCCGAAAGGAGCTCCCAAAATCATACCTGCGACGACCGACACAAGAAAAAGTCCGATCATTTTCCAACCTTCTCCTGTATATTTTCCGCATTATCCGACACGGACACGAATTCTATCCAATCCAGGTCGGCTGCGGCATCCGTCCCCGTGTACTGGCTATTACACGAAACACTCATGTAGACCTTCCCGGGACGGAATCCCCAGGCATTCTCAAAATCCTTCATAAAATCTCTTTCATCCACAAACCATTCCTTTTTAACGGCGTCCTCCCTGTCCCTCAGGGTAAACCATTTGACCTTTATAGTTCCCCCGCCGTAAGCACAGTTTCCTTCGGTTCCTTTAGGGGTCTCCGTATCCCACCTGTATGAAATTGATTTTTTTCCCAATCCTTTCCCCGTGCCAACATAGATGCCTATAGCCTGGTCGTCTTTCTTCCTCTCTCTTCCGTCAGCCCCTTCCGGCAGGGTAACAGCCCTCCAGCGCCAACGCAGCACGGGCATCTTTTCAAGATCAACGCCCTTTACTTTACAGATCAGACTCGCGCTGGCTTTATCCGCCTCCACGCGCAGGAAAGACAGCCCATCCTTATCGTCTCTGACTACGCTGAAAATCGCGGGAGGAGTCCCCGGTTTCCCCCTCTTCTCCCATCCCCGGGGTATGACCGGCCTGCCTTCCGGGGAAACAGAACCGAAATCCTCCCTCCACCCCACGACCCTGACCTTTATCTTTTCCGGTCTTACAAGAAAATGGCCCCGCAAAAATAATGCCAGTAGGATAAGGATTATAGCAATTAACGCAACAACAGGAAGAGAACGGATCTTCATAATAATAAGAAATATATTCCGGGGATATGCTCGGGCGAGTTAAATAGTCATATACAACAGGCGTGTCCCCGGAGCCGGGTCCTCCTTCTATATCCTGTGTTTAGTGCTCCTGCTGCTGGGGCGTCTCTTTTTTCTCGCCCTCTTATTCAGTCTGTCCTGCGCTTCCTGCTCCTGTTCTTCCATCATCTTCCTCAGTTTCTGCATGCAGGCGGCCTCGATCTGGCGAACCCTTTCGCGGGTTATGCCAAAATGTTTCGCGGTATCCCTCAAGGTATGGGAAACACCGTCCTTCTCCAGCCCGAACCTGAGGGTAAGTATCTTTCTCTCGCGTTCCGTCATCTTCTCCAATAGCCCCTCGATCCTTTCGTGAAGCAGGAACTTGGCAAGTTCATCTACCGAATTGACGATGCTTTCATCCTCGATAAGGTCCATGAACTCGGAGTCTCCCGACTCTCCAATAGGGGCGTTGAGGCTGGCTATGTTCGATGCCATATGGTTGAGCTGGCGGACGCGGGCCACAGGCATTTTCATTTTTTTTGCTATATCACTCATATGGGGGTTCTTCTTCAGTTTCTGTGACAGCTGTTTCCTCACTTTCTGGAACCGCATGAGCATCTCCATAACGTACACCGGTATCCTTACGGTCTTACCCTGATTCGCCACGGCCCTGGTGATATACTGTTTGATCCACCAGGCCGCGTAAGTGCTGAAACGGTATCCTTTGTCCGGATCGTATTTACTGACGGCCTTCATAAGCCCCAGGTTACCCTCTTCGATCAGGTCCAGCATCGGAACGCCGAGATAACTGTACTTTTTCGCTATATTGATGACAAGCCTCAGGTTGCTCTTTATCATCTGCTGGCGCGCTTTCTTATTACCCTTTTTTACCTTTTGCGCCAGTTCTTTCTCCTGCTCAGGCGTAAGAAGCGGGAGATCGCGTATGTCTTTTAAGTAAAGCTTTATCGCATCCATTGTTTCGTTGTTCGTTATTCGTCGTTCGTGGTTCGTATTTGAAAACGATCCACGATTCCCCGTACCACAAGGGTACGGGACAAGCACGAATCACGGTTCACTATCCACTATTTTTTCTCAGCAATTGTTCAAAGCTGCCTGCGCCGCGGCCAGCCTTGCTATCGGCACGCGGAACGGCGAGCAACTGACATAGTTCATGCCGGCTTTATAACAGAAAGTGATCGAATCCGGATCACCCCCGTGTTCGCCGCAGATCCCCACCTTAAGATCGGGCCTCGTCTTTCTGCCCTTGTCGATGCCGACCTTGATAAGCTGTCCCACTCCTTCCTGGTCAAGAGACTGAAAAGGATCTCCGGGAAGGATATGCTTATCCAGGTACGGGGCCAGGAAACTGCCCATGTCGTCACGCGAAAACCCGTAGCTCATCTGCGTAAGGTCGTTGGTCCCGAACGAGAAAAACTCGGTCACCTTCGCTATTTCGTCCGCCGTGAGCGCGGCGCGGGGTATCTCTATCATGGTGCCGACCATGAAAAACAGGTTTCTAAGACGGTACTTCTTAAGCACCTCGAGGTAAACCCTGTCTATTATCTCTCTCTGATCCCGTATTTCCGTGTCAGTGCCCACGACAGGTATCATGATCTCCGGGTAGACTTTCTTTCCGGATTTAACGAGTTCCGCCGCGGCCTCAAGAATGGCCCTGACCTGCATCTCCGTTATATCGGGATAGGTCACCCCCAGACGGACGCCCCTATGCCCCATCATCGGATTACTTTCCTTCAGCAGGGAAACTCGTTTCTCAAGGGTGTCCATATCGATCCTGAGGCTTTTCGCCAGTTCTTTCAGCTGTTCCCTCTTGTGAGGAACGAACTCATGGAGCGGTGGGTCCAGAAGCCTGATGGTCACCGGCAGGCCCGCCATTGCCTCAAGAGTCCCCTTTATGTCAGCTTTCACATAGGGAAAGAGCTCCCTGAGCGCGGACTTGCGCTCCTGGATCGAGTCGGAAAGTATCATCTTGCGCAGTTTGAAAAGCGGCTTTTCCGAACCCTCCCCGTAGAACATGTGTTCGGTCCTCAAAAGACCTATGCCCTCGGCCCCGAAAGCGCGCGCTTTCCTGGCGTCTTCCGGAGTATCCGCGTTTGTCCGTATCTTCATCTTCCTGGCAGAATCGCATATTCTGAGAAAGACATCGAGGTCCTTGTTCTCTTTCGTAGCGTCGACCGTGGGAAGAATATCCTTGTAAACAAGTCCTTTCGTGCCGTTGAGGGTGATCCAGTCGCCCTCCTTGAGCACGGTGTCGCCGATCCGCACTCTCTTCTTCGGGTAATCTATTTTCAGTTCGCCGCAGCCGACGATACAGCATTTTCCCCATCCGCGGGCGACAAGCGCCGCGTGGGACGTCATCCCGCCTCTTGCGGTCAGTATCGCCCGGGAAGCCCTCATCCCTTCCACGTCCTCAGGATTGGTCTCCTCGCGGACAAGTATGACCTTCTTCCCTTTCTTTGCCCATTCTACGGAAGAATCGGAATCAAGAACGATCATTCCGCTCGCGCCGCCCGGACCGGCCGGGAGCCCTTTGGCGAGAAACGCGGTCCTCTTTTCAGCCAGCGGATCGATGATGGGATGGAGAAGCTCATCAAGCTGCGCCGGTTTTACCCGCATGATGGCTTCGTCTTTCTTTATAAGCCCCTCTTTCACCATATCAACGGCCATCTTTACCGCGGCCGGCCCGTTTCGCTTGCCCGTGCGGGTCTGCAGCAGAAAGAGCCTCCCGTTCTCTATTGTGAACTCGATGTCCTGCATATCGCGGTAATGCTTTTCAAGCCTTTTTTGAATATTGTCAAGCTGCCTGTATACCCTGGGCATTAAGTCCTTCAGCATCAACAGGTCCTTGTTGTGATCACTCTGGGAGTTCTTGTTTATGGGAGCGGGCGTCCTGATCCCCGCGACCACATCCTCACCCTGGGCATTGACCAGATATTCCCCGTAAAACCTGTTATTCCCGTTGCCCGGATCGCGCGTAAATCCGACACCGGTCGCGGAGCCTTCGCCCAGGTTGCCGAACACCATGGTCTGGACGTTGACCGCGGTCCCCCATTCATCGGGAATGTCCTCTATCCTGCGGTAAGCTATGGCTCTCTTCCCGTTCCAGGAAGCAAATACCGCGCCGATCCCTCCCCAGAGCTGTTTTTCGACATCGTCCGGAAACTCCTTGCCGAGGACCTGCTTCACCTTCTTCTTATATCTCTCGCAAAGATCCTTGAGATCGTCAGCATTCAGGTCCGTATCCAGCTCAACGCCTTTCTTGCGCTTTTTCTCTCGCAGCAGCTTCTCAAGCTGCTGGCGAATGCCTTTTCCTTCTTTCGGTTCTATGCCCGCGGCCTTTTCCATCACCACGTCCGAATACATGGTTATAAGCCTCCTGTAGGCATCGTAGGCGAACCTTTCGTTACCACTCTGAGCGATAAGCCCCCCTATGGTCTTCGTGGTGAGCCCCACGTTAAGGACCGTTTCCATCATCCCCGGCATGGACTGGCGCGCCCCTGACCTCACGGAAACAAGAAGCGGGTTCCCAGTATCACCGAACTTCTTGCCCATTATCCTTTCGACCTTCCTGAGGGCGACGCTGACCTGTTCTTTCAGCCCCAATGGATATTTACCCTTGTGTTCGTAGAAATACGTGCATATTCCGGTCGTTATGGTAAATCCCGGCGGCACAGGTATCCTGAGACCTGGGTGTCCCGCCATTTCGGCGAGGTTGGCGCCTTTTCCTCCAAGCAGGTTCTTCATGCTGCCGTTACCGTCGGCTTTTCCTCCGCCGAAAAAATAAATGTACTTCTTCATTTTCTTCTTTGATGTCTTTCTTTTCACAGTCTTCTTTCCCATTTTGCTCTCTCTCCTTCTCTTTTTTCTAAAAGTAAGAATTTAACGCCCTTCGGGCGAACTTTTCACCTATCCCATAGGAGCGGCCTCCCCTCGGCTTCGTTTATCCCGAGCGGAGTCGAGGGACTCGGGACAGGCCTGCCGCGAACAAAATTATTACCATGGGTTCGCCGCCTGGAGGCGGCTCCTACGGCTTTGGTTAATGTGCTCTCAAAAAGGAATTCCTGCTATATCTGCACCGCCTACTCGGCGCTACCAGCAGGCGTGTCCCCGGAACTTCTAAAGTTTCAACCTTTCCCCAAAATACTCCTTAAGCCCCGACACGTCTATCCTCTCCTGTTCCATGGTATCCCTTTCCCTGACAGTGACTTTTCTGTCGCTCAGAGAATCCACGTCCACGGTAACGCAGTAAGGCGTGCCGATCTCGTCCTGCCTGCGGTAGAGCCTGCCGATGGCCGCGGTATCATCGTAAACCACCCTGTAACTTCCTCTGATATCATCCAGTATCCCGTGAGCCATCCCGACTATTTCCGGCCTGTTCTTAAGAAGCGGCAAGACCGCGATCTTGATCGGGGCGAGTCTCGCCTCAAGCGACAGGTAGACCCTTTTTCTGCCCTTTACGACCTCCTCCCTGTAAGCGTCAACAAGAAAAGCCAGGACAGCCCTGTCAACGCCTCCCGAGGGTTCTATAACGTAAGGAATGTACCTTTCGTCCGTAGCGTCATCAAAATAACTGAGGTCCCTGCCGCTGAGCCTGGAATGTTGTTTCAGATCAAAATCCGTTCTGTTCGCTATACCTTCAAGCTCAGACCATCCCATCGGAAAAAGGAACTCTATATCATGGCATCTTTTCGCGTAATGCGCCAGCTCTTCTCTTTCATGCTCGCGAAGCCTCAGATTCTTTTCTCTGATTCCCAGAGAAAAGTACCAGTTCATCCGCTCTGAAAGCCAGTAATCATACCATTTTTCGTCTTCTCCGGGCTTGACGAAATACTCCAGTTCCATCTGTTCGAACTCCCGGCTCCTGAAAATGAAATTACCCGTCGTGATCTCGTTGCGAAAAGCCTTGCCGATCTGCGCCACCCCGAAAGGCAGCTTACGGCGGCTGCTATTGACGATATTCTCAAAATTAACGAATATGCCCTGCGCCGTCTCCGGCCTGAGGTAAACATCCTGTGTCTGACCTTCCACCGAACCCACCTGCGTCTTGAACATAAGGTTGAAACTTTTCGGCTCGGTAAGCTCGCCCCCGCATTCCGGGCATTTACTCTCTTTCAACACATCTATGCGGAACCTTTTTTTGCACTGTCTGCAGTCAACAAGAAGGTCGGCAAAAGACGCCACGTGCCCCGAGGCTTTCCATGTCTCCGGGTTCATCAGGATCGCGGCATCAAGCCCCTCAACGTCCCTGCGGTCATATACCATACTTTTCCACCACTGATCCTTGACGTTCTTCTTGAGTTCTACACCCAGGGGGCCGTAATCCCAGACGCTGCCTATGCCTCCGTAGATCTCGCTGTCCTGAAATATGAACCCTCGCCTCTTGCAGAGATTGGAAATGTTCTTCAAGTTCACGTTTGCGGCAATTTCTTTGTCCGTTATCAGTTGCTCTTTCTTCTTATCCTTTTCTTTCTCCACTTAGTTTCCTCTTTCAGTTTCCCTAGAACCCATTTCATAACCCTGTTCGTTGCGAGGCTGAGCGAAAAGGCCATTGACAAGGCCTGAGGGGCAAAATGCCCGGAAACGTAGCCGGTGCGCTACGTTGAGGACATTTTGCCCCGAAAACGCGGTCAATGGGCTTTGCAGCCAGCCGCAGTAGAACGGGGTTATGAAATCGGTTCTGAAACCCATTTCATAACCCTGTTCTAAATCATACCCTTTTTCTTCAACTGCTCCAGAAACACGAGAGACTTTACCTGCCTGCTGATATGATACTGCAGAAAGCGCCTGAGGACCTTCTCCGTTTCCTTCCCCACTTCCTTGCTGACCTTTATCCTGTAGGTCTTATTCATATCACTGCTTTGTATCTTTCGCATAAAATTGACGGTACCGAGCGAAACGGGGATATCCGACCCGCCGCTCCTCCCGCACTTCGCGCAAAGAGCTCCACCATCCTGAACGCTGAAGTACCCGCCTCCTTCAAGTAAGGCCCCGCATCCGGCGCATTCTTCCAGCTGGGGGCTGAGGCCGATCGCTCCCAGGAGTTTAAGCTCGAAAACCCTGCTGACCCGTTTCGCGCTTGCCTTTGTGGCAAGAAACCGGAGGCTATCCACCAGCACCTGGTACAGGCCCTCGTTCACATCGTAATCAGCGGTAACTATGTCTATTAATTCTACAAAATAACCGGCGAATGTCAACCTCTCTATATCCTTCCTGACCGGAAGAAAAAAATCCAGGGCCTCGCAGTGCGTGATAAGGTCCATCGGCCTCTTTTTCTTTCTGTAAAAGAGCACTTGACACTGTGTGAAGATCTCAAAGTTTCCCGCGAACTGCGGGTACGGATTCCTGACCCCTTTTATAACTCCCTTTATTTTACCGAACTCCCTGGTGAACAGTACAATAATATAACTGGTCTCTCTCAGGTAAAATTTCCGTAGTATTATCCCTTCGGCATTTTGAGCTGTCGCCATAATAAAAATATATTCCGGGGACATGCCTGGGCGATCCCAATAGGCGCCTACAACAGGCGTGTCCCCGGAGCTTCAGTAGTATTTACAAGGCGCCTACAGCAGGCGTGTCCCCGGAATTTGCAGTACTCAATACGCTATTCCGGCAATACCGAACCGCCCGAAATAACAAGTTTCATCCCCTCTTCAACGGTCATCTTGAGAAAACGCACGCTTTCCTTCGGCACGACAAGAAAAAACCCACTGGTCGGATTTGGGGTCGTCGGGACGAAAATATTTATGCCGCTGCCCCCGATAGTTTCCTTCATTTCGCCTCTGGTAACGCCTGTCGTGAAACCCAGAGTATAAAGCCCTTTCCTGGGATACTCCACAAGCACCACCTGTTTGAATATGGTCTTACCCTGCCCCAGAAAAGCCGAAAATATCTGTTTCGCGGCGTTGTATATCTTTCCCATGATCGGGACCCTGAGCAATAACCTTTCTCCCAGGGAAAAGACCCGGTTTATGACCAGTATTTTCGCTCCCCACCCGATAAAGGCTATCGCGAATATGACGCTTAAAAAGATCACCATTTTAGCGACATAAACATGTTCGATCCCCTCTATCGGCGCGATGATCTTCAGTAGAGGATTCAGGACCATATCGTTCAACTTGACCACCAGGAACCTGATAAGCGCAATGGTAACCACTACGGGCAAAAGCAGCACGATACCGTTGACAAAACTTACAAAAAATCTATTCCAGAGCTTTTTCATGATCGCCTCATAAATTAAGCGCTTCGCGCAACTTGAGGCCTATTCGGCGCGCTTAATTTATGGTAAGGGGGCTTTGCCCCCTTAAAATCCCCCTT
Source organism: Candidatus Omnitrophota bacterium (assembly GCA_034723315.1). Classification (GTDB taxonomy): domain Bacteria; phylum Omnitrophota; class Gorgyraeia; order Tantalellales; family Tantalellaceae; genus JAYEOV01. Next base: position 29,511 of record JAYEOV010000058.1, read on the forward strand.
TTTATTGAAATTCCGTTACGATAAAAAAACCTTAAGAAAGCAGCTGAAAAACCAGGAGCGCCACAAGCACCCCAAGGACGCTGCCCGCCAGGACTTCCCACAAGTTATGGACACCGTGTCCCATGCGGCTCTTGGCTATAAGCAACGCCAGCAAAAACACGAGAATGCTCACCAGGGAGTTCCCCGTCACGAGCGAAACTGTCATCCAGATAGCGAACGCGACCGCCGAATGCCCGCTGGGCATCCCTCCTTTCAAAAGCATTTTCTCGCCGCGCAAAACCTTGATGAACAGGACCAGCCCTATAACGATCAGGAGGACGATCAGCGTTATATGCCACGGTGACTGTTTTATCCTGAAAAACCCCTCCCCGAGTTCCCATCCTATGCGCTTGACCAGAAGAATATAGCCCACTATGGCCGCGTTGACCGCGCTGACGAACACCGCTCCGGCCGCGATATCCTTGATGATCTTTGCCCGGGGATGAAACTCGTCGCTTATGAGGTCTATCGCGTGTTCGATGGCGGTATTGAACATCTCCGCGACCAGCACGAACGTCACCGCGAAGCATAAAAGCATGAACTCGACAGAACTCAGGCTGAAATAGATGCCTCCTAGCAGAACCAGGAACCCTAACAGGAAATGTAGGCGCATGTTCCGCTCGGTCTGGAGCGTATGCACCACTCCCTCCAACGCGGCGTTTACACTCTGAACAAATCTGTTGTTAAAAAACCTTTCTGGCTTCCTGTAGGATCTCATCCTCTTGCCTCCTCATCAGGCCCCTGCCTTTTCTGGTTCTGTCCTCTCGCCCGGCAAGGTGCAATATACCGTGTATTATGTAAAGAGCTGCTTCTTCCATAAGGGACAACCCGTAAACCCTGGAATTCTGCGCCGCCCTGTCCGAGGATATCGCGACGTCCCCGAGAAACCTTATCTTCTTCCGCTTTCCGCCGCCGGCCTTTCGTCCAAAGCGCTCCTCTCCCGGCGGGAAAGCGATCACATCCGTCGCCGCATCCTCATCAAGATAGGCCCGGTTCAGCGCGCGGATCTTCTGATCGCTGATAAACACGATATTGAGCTCCACATCGTCCTTCCCGAGAGCCCTGAGCGCCGTCCTGGCCACCTTTTTCGCTTTTGAAAGATCAATTTTTATTTTTTTGTTTCGATTTTCGCTGTTTATTCTTAGTGTCATCCGGCAACGCCTCGTTTGATGGCCTGGTCTTATCTTCCGGATAATCCAGACGGGTATGAAAGGTCCCCATAAGAATCCTGACGAAACTTTCCGCTATCTTGTGCATGTCCTTGAGCGTCAGGTCGCATTCATCAAGCTGACCGTCTATGAACTTGTTGTTTATTATCTTTCTTACAAGGTTCCTTATGCTCGAAGGAGTGGAATCGGCCAGTGTCCTGCTGGAGGCTTCGACAGAATCGGCCAGGAGTATTATCGCGCTTTCCTTGGTCTGGGGTTTCGGACCCGGGTAACGGAAATTATCCTCATCCAGCACTGTCCCGTCCTCGGATTTTTCCATCGCTTTCTGGTAAAAAAAGGAAATAAGTCCGTCACCGTGATGCTGCGTGATAAAATCGATCATCTTCCTGTTCAGCTTGTACTTTCTGGCTATCTCCACTCCTTCCTTTATATGCTTGGCTATTATAAGGGCGCTCATGGAAGGGGCCAGGTTCGAGTGCTTGGACGGGCCTCCCATCTCGTTCTCGCTGAAATACTCGGCCTTGGGTATCTTCCCTATGTCATGGTAATAAGCCCCGACTCTTGCCAGCAGGCTGTTCGCGCCTATGGCGTCACAGGCCGCTTCCGCAAGGTTGCCTACCATGATACTGTGATGGTAGGTCCCGGGAGCATTCATCGCGAGTTTTTTCAAAAGCGGATGATTCATGTCCGACAGTTCCAGCAGGCTTATATTGGTCGGAACCTTGAAAAAATGTTCGAACACGGGCAGGAGCCCCATGACGATGAACCCCGAAAACAACCCGCTTGCCAGGCACCAGATCCCGTCCTTCACGTAAAAATCCAGCTCCATGCCGTTTATAAGTCCTATACAGGAAATAGCCAGGAGTTTCGCGACCCCGGCGAGAATACCCGCCCATAATATCTGGGCGCGCCGCCTGGTGTCCCTGACAGCGAACATCCCTACCGCGCTTCCCACCATAAGCACAAGCGTGACCTCTATTTTGCCCCCGACGAGCAGCGATATCAGGACACACATCAGGAATACGCTGAGGAACGCCACGTTAAAACCCACCAGGAGCGCGATGATCATCCCCATTCCCGCCATGGGGATGAAATAACTGGGCTGCGGCGTGCTCATGATAATGTCCGCGATGACGATCATGCCCAGCATTACCAGAAGGACGATCACGAGATCTTTCGTGTCTTTCAGAAAATTAGTCTTCTGCGTAAAAAACAGATAGATCGCTGCTATGAGCCCCAGAAGCAGGAATAAGAGAAGCACTCCGAGAAAAAAGGTGGGTGTCGTGCCCGGCCGGAAGATCCTTCTCAGCTGCGCTATCTGCGCAATGTGATGAGCATTAACCCTTTTGCCTTTTTCTATGATAAGCTCGTTCTTCTTTACCGTCCAGCTCTTCAGCAGCGGCTTAACTTTCTTGACGGCATTATTGATCTCTCTTTCCGTTTTCACCTCGTCCAGCTTAAGGTTAGGGGAAAGGTACATCCCAAGAAGATCGATCACGGCTTGTCTGATCCTGCGATCGCCTTCAAACTGCGCGGACGCGTAGTTCTCCATCACGCCCGTAACGCTGTCCTCGTCAAGCAGATCGTCCGGTGTCCTCTCAAGTTCGGTCTCCGCCTCCTCATCGTAAATAGCCACCTTCAGTGCCCCTTTGCTCTTCAGATAGATCAGGTCGTCCCTGTCGATATAACCGATAAGAAACACGTTCTCGAGTATCGTCAGTGTTTTATCCTTCAATTCAGACACGTCAGGATATTCAAGCAGGCTCTTTATGTTCCTTTCCGAAAGCCCGTTGCTCACCTTTGTCTTCAGTTCCGCTATTTTTTCTCCCGTCGGAACATTCTCCTGTTTCTCTTCCCGGAGCACTGTAAAAAAGTGATCCACTTCCGTCCTGATCTTTTCCTCTGTAGCGAAATCCCGGCTCAGCATAAAAGGAACGGATATGGCGGCCTTCTGCCTGGCCTTTTCGGTGCCTTCCTCATCTACCTCCCGGAAATAAGTGAAATCATAAGGAGCGTACACGTTCTTAAGAGCCACATCCCCCTCGTGTATGCTCCACTGGTAAAGTCGCGGGCTGACGAACATGCTGGAAAGAGCCACCCCGAGGAATATGACTATGAAGAAAACGGAGAGGGTTTCTCCCCTGGAGGATATCTCCCGTATTTTTCTGAACAGCTTCCTTGATTTTTCCGCTTTATTCATCTTCCTCTTCGACCTCTTTCTTGTACACCTCTATTATTTTCTGGACCAGCTCGTGCCTCACGACGTCTTTACCCTTGAGAATAACGAATTTTATGCCAGCTATCTCCGAAAGAAGGAGCCGCGCGTGAATAAGGCCCGGCTTCTTCCCTTTCGGAAGATCGCTCTGTGTGATATCGCCCGTTATAACGGTTTTTGAATCAAAACCAAGCCGGGTGAGGAACATCTTCATCTGCTCAGGGGTAGAGTTCTGCGCTTCGTCCATTATTATGAAAGAATCGTTAAGCGTCCTCCCCCTCATATACGCCAGGGGAGCCACCTCGATTATCCCCCGGTCAAGATAATCCTTTACCATGTGCGGTTCCACCATATCGTAGAGAGCGTCGTACAACGGACGCAGGTACGGGTTGACCTTCTCGTACATATCCCCCGGAAGATATCCCAGGCTTTCGCCCGCTTCCACGGCGGGCCTGGTAAGTATTATCCGCGATACGAGCCCCTTCTTCAGAGCATTCACCGCCATTGCCATGGCAAGATACGTCTTGCCCGTCCCGGCGGGACCGATGCCGAACACTATATCATATTTGCGTATAGCGTCTATATAACGTTTTTGACCCTCGCTTCTCGGGGTGATATACGCGCGTTTTGAACTTACTTCTATCCTGTCAAGAAAAATGTCTTCGAGATGGACCGACAGGTCCCTGTTCTTTATCGCGTAATCGATATCCCTCGGGGACAAGTGCCCCCCCTTTCTTATGACGACAAGGAACTCTTTTAATGTCTTCTCCACTTTACCCAGCAAGACCTCGTCCCCGCCCGTCACCTTAAGGTCCCCGTTCCTGAATGAGGTCTTGACGTTAAAAGACCTTTCGACCTTTTTCAGGTTCTCGTCATGTTTCCCGAAAAGGGTCCTCGCCTCGGAATCATCATTTATCCTGATCGTAACTTCCATCATAATATTAAAAATATATTCCGGGGACATGCTTGGGCGCCCCCACGTGTCGTCTACAACAAGCGTGTCCCCGGAACTTCAGAACTTCAGAAACTTTAATAATCTTCAGTCATCTAACAGCAAGCGTGTCCCCAGAACTTCAGCTTTTATACCCAATATCACCATTTTTCTACTTAAGGTGTGTCCCCTTCAGGAATGTCCCCATAACCAGTCCCCATAACCACACGGGATGAGTTCGCCCTTTAAATTTAGCTTCGCTATCATTCGCTAAGTTTAGGACTCACTCACTTGATCCATTCTTCCTCGATCACCTTTTCTTCCACAATCACCGTTTCGGTCTTCGGGACTTTCCCCGGCTCTACTTTAGTTCTTCTCACCGGTTTCTCTACGACAGGCGCTGCGGTTTTCTCCGGCTTTGCCGGCTCTGACGGGGCGCTCTTCTCATAAGAAGAACCGGAAGGTATCTCAATATCGATCCCTATGAGGGTCCTTTTCAGTCCTCTCCGATCTTCCGCCGGAGGCGGTGTCCCGACAAGATATCCCCTATTCCCCTTTAACTCCTGGTCCACCCTGTCTTTTTTAAAAGTGTAGATGTCTATGGCATCCGCGGTCAGAACGGAAAATATCGACACCACAAACAAACCAACGATCAATAATATAAGTACCCTGCGCATGATACCTCCCTTTTTCTGTCCACTGTCGACAGTGGACCATGGTCAGTGGACCATTAACCCTTTCTATCCCTTTCTCAGCTTAATACCCAATTCCCGGAGCTGCCTGTCATCAACGAACGAAGGCGCTCCCGTAAGCGGACAGACCCCTTTCTGCGTCTTCGGGAAAGGTATAACCTCCCGTATGGAGGAATCCTTGGTGAAAACAGTTATAAGCCTGTCTATCCCGAAAGCGATACCCCCGTGCGGCGGCGGTCCATAGCGGAAAGCTTCGAGAAGAAATCCGAATTTCCTTTCGCATTCTTCCCTGGTCAGGCCCAGCGCGTCGAATATCTTCCGTTGAATGTCCCTTCTGTGTATCCTTATGCTCCCCGAACCTATCTCGCTCCCGTTCAGGACGAGGTCGTAAGATCTGGACCTGATCTTCCCCAGTTCCCCTTTATCCAGGAACTCCATGTCTTCTTCCCTGAAAGAAGTGAACGGATGGTGCTCGGATACCCACCTGTCTTCGTCCTTATTGAATTTGAAGAGCGGGAAATTAACGACCCAGAGAAAATCGAAGCGTTTCCGGTCAATAAGACCTTTTTCTTTCCCGATCTTTAGCCTGAGCGCCCCCAGCGCCCCGCATGCCGTTTCCCACGCGTCCGCGACCACGAAGATCATATCACCTGTTCTTGCCCCTGTTGTTTCGCGGATCACGTCCAGCATCTCAGGGGAAAAGAATTTTGCGATCGGCGAGGAAAGCCCTTTCTCCTCCACCTTGAAATACGCCAGCCCCCTGGCCCCGTATTCGGCGACAAAAGCTGTCAGGTCGTCTATATCCTTGCGGCTGATGTTACCGTACCCAGGCGCGGCAAGGGCTATAATATTGCCGCCGGTTTTGATCACCTCCCGGAAGACCTTGAAGTCGCTCCCTTCCACATCCCGGGTAAGGTCGCTCAAAAAGACCTCGAACCGCGTGTCGGGCTTGTCAGAGCCATACCTGCTAATAACTTCCCTGTAATCCATCCTGGAAAAAGGGATCTTTACTTCCAGGCCCGTTATCTCGGAAAAAAGCCCCTTGAACAGGCGTTCACAGACCCCCAATAGGTCATCCTGCTCCGCAAAGGACATCTCCATGTCCAACTGGGTAAACTCAGGCTGCCTGTCGGCCCTCAGGTCCTCATCCCTGAAACAGCGGACTATCTGGAAATATTTCTCAAGCCCCGCCACCATGAGCAGCTGCTTGAATATTTGCGGCGATTGCGGAAGCGCGTAGAAACTTCCCTGCTGTATCCTGGAGGGGACCAGATAATCCCTGGCCCCTTCGGGAGTGGACTTTGTAAGCATCGGGGTATCAACAAAGATAAAGCCTTCATCGTCAAGGAAATCCATAAGAAATCTGTACACCTTATGCTTTACGAGAAGCTTTTTCTGCATGGGATCACGACGAAGGTCAAGATATCTGTATTTCAAACGGACCTCCTCGGATATCTCGATGTCATCCTTGATCTCGAACGGAGGGGTATCTGATTCCGAGAGGATCTCTATCTCCTTTACTTCCACTTCTATCTCCCCGGTGCCGATCTTCGGATTTACGGTGCCCTCGGGCCTCATGGAAACAGTCCCCCCGATTTTTACGCAATATTCGTTCCTCAGCTGGTGCGCTTTCAGGTGCGCATCCCTGTTCTCTTCCGGATCGAAAACCATCTGCGTAAGGCCGTGTTTATCCCTGAGATCCATGAATATTATTTCACCGTGATCTCTTCTCGAGGCGATCCATCCGCAGAGGATCACCTCCCGTGAAACGTCGTCCGCTCTCAGTTCTCCACAATTATGGGTACGTATCATTTTTTTATTCTGTAGACGATAAGTCGGTTATCTGTTATCGGTTATCAGTGATCTGTGCTTCGAAGACGATTACCCATTACAGATAACAGGTAACAGATAACCGATCACAGATCACTACCTCAGCTCTTTCCTGAGAAACTCCGCCACCTCATCGAATGACATCACCTTCTGTTCCCCCGTCTTCATATCCTTGAGAATCAGCTTGCCGCTTTTCATCTCGTCCTCTCCTACCAGGACAACGAACCTTCTTCCTTCCTTGTCAGCCCTTCTCATCTGGCCCTTGAAGGAGCGTCCGGAATAGTCCATGTCACATGGGACATTTTCCAGCCGGAGACGATTTACCGCGCGGAAAGCCTCCACGCGCGTCCCTTCGGAAATCGGAATAACGAGGGCGCCGGGCGGAGCAGAAGGGATTTTCTTCCTGTCGATAGCCAGGAGCAGCCTCTCTGTCCCGACGGAATAGCCGGTGGCTCCTACATCCGGACCGCCCATCTGTTTCGTAAGACCGTCATACCTTCCGCCAGCGGCGATCGCGTCCTGCGCTCCGAGCGCCGGATGCACTACCTCGAATATCGTCCCGGTATAATAATCAAGGCCCCTGACAAGATCTTTTTTCTCGCGGAAACTCACTCCCATTTCCCCGAGTATGCCCTTCAATGTATCGTAATCCCCGCGGCAGCTGTCACACAGATATTCCAGAACGTCCGGCGCTTCTCCCGCTACGGCTTTGCATCCTTCCTTCTTGCAGTCAAGCACGCGCAAAACGTTCGTTCCGGCCCTGCGCCTGCAGTCGTCACACAGATCTGAACTTTTCCCCGAGAGATATCCGGTAAGCACTTTTTTGTAAGCAGCGCGATCCCTGGCACACCCGAGACAGTTGATCAATATGGTGAATCCTCTTATTCCGAGCCTTTTCAGAAAAACATCCAGACTGAAGATAAGTTCCGCGTCAATGAAGGGATCCGATCCCCCTATTATCTCCGCGCCTATTTGGTGGAATTGCCTGAGGCGGCCTTTCTGCGGACGTTCCCCCCTGAACATGGGCCCGGTATAGAATAGTTTCGTAAGACCCGCGGCGTTATGCCACCCGTGTTCTATATACGCTCTTATGACGGAGGCCGTACCCTCGGGACGAAGGGAGATGTTCTTCTTCCCCCTGTCGGTGAAAGAATACATCTCCTTCTCCACGATATCCGTATCCGCCCCTATACTGCGCGCGAAGACATCCGTTTCCTCGAGAATGGGGATGCGGATCTCGCTGTATCCGAATTCCCGGAATACCGTCCGCGCCTCATCTTCTACCCAACGCATAACAGCGGCGTCCCCGGGAAGTATATCAGGCATACCTCTAAGGGATTTGTATTTGAGTTGCCCCACGTTAGACCTTTATTTTAAAGTTCAGAAAACACGAAACAGACATCTGTAAGACCCTGTCTTAGGGGCCCCGTCCCGGGGTGAATTAACCCGTCTGTTCCACGTCCTGCTTCATCTTCATGCCCGGCTTAAAGGACACTACCTTCTTATCAGGGATCGAAACGCTCTCGCCGGTCCTGGGGTTACGCCCCAGTCTCCCCTTACGTGTCTTGACCTTAAAGATCCCGAAATTCCTGAGCTCGACCTTGTTCCCGCCGCGGAGACTGCTGATTATCATATCAAATGTTCGCTGGACTACTTCTTTTACGTCCACCTGTTTCAGTTTCGTCTCATCGGAGATCTTCATTATGATGTCTTTTTTAGTCATATATCTTCCCTCCTTTTGATTTCGGTCGTTTAAATTTTTAAGTGCTTATACTATCATCAGTTACATATTCTGTCAACGCCTTTTACTTGCCTTTTACTTGCTGAAGTTCCGGGGACACGCCTGTTGTTGGCGCTTACTTTGCTCGCAATTCGGAAGTTCCGGGGACACGCTTGTTGTAGACGACACGAGGGGGCGCCCAAGCATGTCCCCGGAATATATTTTTATATACGAGATACCCATAGCGCGCATCTTTGCCCAATACCCCAAAACTCCTACTTCGTTAAAAATTTCACATTTCCCGTTCCTACTATAGCCTCGAACTCGCTGATAAGCTCATCAGTGGGATATACGAAAAATTCTTTGTCGGTGGACATCCGCACCTTTCTGCCTTCGGAAGATACGAAATCTATATAAACCGGTATCTTACCCTTGAATTTTCTCATCGCTCCCCTCAGTCTTTTCATTATCTGCTCTTCAAGGCCCGTCGTGGACATCTTGACAAGTACCGATTTAGTGAACTTTTCTTTGACCTTCTCTAGCGGTATTATCTCTTCGGCCACTATCTTGGGTTCTTCTTCGCGGAGGTTCAACCGTCCGAACACGTAGACCAGGTTGTCTTCTTTTGCCAGATCCGGGGCTTTCCGATAAGTCTTCGGGAACACCAGGACCTCGACGAAATTATCAAGGTCCTCAAGACTCAGTATGGCCATCTTTTCCGCCCTTTTACGCGTCACGGTCACCCTGCTCTTGTTGATGATCCCGCCTATAAGGACCTCCTGCCCGTCAGACATCCCCGAAAGTTCCGATATCCTGCAGGTGGAATACGCGTTAAGAAGCCTTTCAAACCGCGCAAGCGGATGTTTAGTTATGTAAAACCCAAGCATTTCCTTCTCGTTAGCGAGAAGCTCGTGTTCCGGCCATTCCGGAATATCGGGGATATGGCTGAAACTTTTCCCAAAACCGTCTTCCGAACCGGTATCGTCAAAAAAGGACAGTTGCCCGAGGTCTCTGTCCCTGTTGGTCCTTGTGGCCATATCCAGGACCTTATCGATCACCGACATCGCCTGGGACCTGTATATACCCGTGGAGTCAAAAGCGCCGCACTTGATCAGGCTCTCCACGACCTTCCTGTTAACCGTCCTTGAATCCACCTTCTTCGCGAAATCGTATATGGACTCGAACTTGCCTTTATCCTGTCTCGTGGAAATGATCGATTCGGCGGCGCCGACGCCAACGTTCTTCACGGCTGAAAGACCGAAACGTATGTCCTTGCCGACGACCGTGAAATCCTTGAAGCTCTCGTTCACGTCCGGCGGCAGAATATCTATATCCATACGGATGGATTCATTTATATAATCGGATATCTTGTCCGTGTTGTTCTTTTCGCTCGCGAGAAGGGCCGTCATGAATTCCACGGGATGATTGGCTTTGAGATAAGCGGTCCTGTAGCTGATCATCGCGTAAGCGGCGCTGTGGGACTTATTGAACCCGTAACCGGCAAAATACGCTATCAGGTCCCATATCTTTTCCGCCATGATACGGTCCACGTTATTCTTCCTGGAACCTTCCATGAACTTCACTCTTATAGCCTCAAGGGTTTCGGGTTTCTTGATCTTTTTCCCCATAACCTTGCGAAAAATATCCGCCTCGGCCATGCTGAAACCCGCGAGAACGGATACGATCTGCATGACCTGTTCCTGGAAGACTATTATCCCGTAGGTCTCTTTCAATATCGGTTCGAGATCGGGATGGTCGTACTTTACTTCTATTTGCCCCTGTTTTCTTTTTATAAAGTCGTCCAGCATGCCGCTGCCCATCGGGCCCGGCCGGTAAAGCGCGAGGATGGCTATAAGGTCCTCGAACTTCTCCGGTTTCAGTTTTCTCAACAGATCCCTCATCCCGGCAGATTCAAGCTGGAATACACCCGCGGTTTCCGCTTTCGAAAAAAGATCATATGTGGATCTATCGTCAAGGGACACATTGTCTATATCAATATCCGCGTTCTTCGTGCGCTTCACGATCTTTACTGTCCGATCGATCACCGTCAGGGTCTTAAGGCCGAGAAAGTCCATCTTCAGCATGCCGATCTTCTCCAGCGATGACATGGAATAACCGGTAGTGATCTGGTCGTCGGCCGTTTTGCACAGAGGCATGCGTTTCAGAAGCGGTTTATCCGATATAACGACGCCAGCCGCATGCGTGGATATATGCCGGTTAAGACCTTCAAGGCGCATTGATATGTCGATAAGCTGCTTTATCACCGGGTCGTCCTCGTATCTCGCGCTGAGTTCCGGCTCGATCTCAAGAGCCTGTTTAAGGGTAACGGGCCTGCCGGGATCGGCAGGGTTCATGTTCGGAACCAGCTTAGCTATCTTGTCAACTTCCGCATAAGGCAGTCCCATGACGCGGCCGACGTCCCTTACGACGGCTTTCGCTTTCATGGTCCCGAAAGTGATTATCTGCGCCACGTTCTCCTTGGAATATTTCTCTATGACATAATCGATGACCTTGTTCCTTTTTTCAAAGCAAAAATCGATATCTATATCCGGCATTGTCACCCTTTCGGGATTAAGGAACCTTTCAAAGATAAGCCCGTATTTCAGCGGATCAATGTCGGTGATACCCAGAACGTAACTTACGATGCTTCCGGCCGCCGACCCTCTCCCCGGCCCGACGGATATGTCTTTTTCTTTAGCGTGGCTGATAAAATCCCAGACAATAAGAAAATAACTTACGTACCCGCTGTCCCGGATGATCTTCATCTCGTGTTCAACACGCTGTTTTACCTCGCCGCTGACCGACCCGTAGCGCCTTTTGACGCCTTCGCCGACAAGCCTGTTGAAGAACGCCGCATTATCCTCTCCCTCCGGAGCTTCAAAACGCGGAAGATGGAGCTCGCTGAAATCAAGCTCAAGCTGGCACTTTTCCGCAATGGTGACCGTGTTCTTTACCGCTTCGGGTATCTCCGAAAAAGCGCTCTTCATTTCCTCGGGTGATTTAAAATACATCTGGTCGGTCTGGAATTTCATCCGGTTCTCTTCGTCCAGGGTGGTCTGTGTCTGTATGCACAAAAGCGCGTCGTGCGCTTTCGCATCGGCTTTATCCAGATAATGCACGTCATTCGTTGCTACAAGAGGAAGGTCCAGTTCGCGCGAAAGCCTGACCATAGCGGTATTGAGCTTGGACTGTTCTTCAATGCGGTTATCCTGGACTTCCAGGTAGAAATTCTCTTTCCCGAATATGTCAGCGTATTCAAGCGCGCTTTTCTTTGCCTGGTCCCATTGATCCGACAGAAGAAAATGCGCGATCTCCCCTTTCATGCAGGCTGACATGGCGATGAGACCCTTGCTGCATCTGGACAGCACTTCCTTGTCCACACGCGGCTTGTAATAGAAGCCCTCCAGATACCCCAGAGAGACTATCTCTATCAGGTTCCTGTATCCGGTTAAGTTCTTTGCAAGAAGAACGAGGTGATATGAAGCGCCTTTAATCCCGTGGCTTGTTTTGTCAAAGCGGCTTTCGGGAGCCACGTAGATCTCGCACCCGATTATGGGTTTGATCCCTTTTTTTTTCGCCTTCTCATAGAACTCTATAACGCCGAACATGTTCCCATGATCGGTTATGGCGCATGCGGGCATCCCGTACCTGATCGCCTGGTCGACAAGCTCGTTTAAACGGCACGCCCCGTCGAGAAGGCTGAATTCTGTATGCACATGTAAATGTACGAAGTCAGATTGTTGTTTGGTCATGATACAGCGCGGTTTATAAAATTAATTCAAAGGTCTGAGAATTGACATCAGCGGGAATCCGGATCCCTGCTTCCGCCCCTCGACTCCCTTCGGTCGCTCGGGACTTCGCAGGGTAATAACTTAACAGCACTTCGTGCCATAAGTTATGGCCTCACCTCACTTGCGCATTCCGACTCGCTGGGCGGCCTGGTAGACCTTTCCCTCGGTCTGTATGGAAGGCGCTATTATCATATTTACAAGCTGCATCTCATGTATGTTATGAGCGCCGAGATTACCCATGCTTGTGGCCAGCGCCCCCATAAGGTTCTGTGTCCCGTCGTCGAGCCGGGCGGGTCCGTACAGTATCTCTTCCAGAGTACCTGCAGTTCCCACATTGATCCGGGTCCCCCTGGGGAGCAGAGGATGCGGCATGGCCATTCCCCAGTGGTAACCTTTCCCGGGCGCTTCCTTGGCCCTGGCAAACGCGTTACCGAGCATGACGGCATCCGCGCCGGCGGCGAAAGCCTTGCACACATCGCCGCCCGTGGCCATACCTCCATCTGTTATGATCGGAACATACCGGCCTGTCTTCTTATAATAAAAATCCCTGGCAGCCGCGCAGTCACAGGTAGCGGTGATCTGCGGCACGCCTATGCCGAGAACACCGCGCGACGTGCAGGCCGTTCCGGGGCCGATCCCCACAAAGACACCCTGGCAGCCTGTCTCCATAAGTTTAAGAGCCACTTTATAATCAACGCAATTACCGAAAAGCACCGGTATCTTCATCTGGCTGCAGAACTTTGGAAGGTCCAGCGGCTTGTATCTGCTTGATTCATGCTTTACGCTGATGACCGTGGCCTGCACTATGAATATATCACAGCCGGCATCCTGTGCTATCGGACCGAACTTTGCGGCAACCTGCGGGTTACAGCTTACAAAAGCGGGGACACCCGCCGCCTTGATCTCCTTTATCCTCTTACTGATAAGGTCCTTCTTTATGGGCTCCGAGTATATGTCCTGGATCGCTTTTGTGGATTCGTTAGGGTCGCAGTTGATGATCCTTTCAACGGCTTTGCCTGGATCTTCGTATCTGGTGGAAATACCTTCCAGATGCAGGATGGCTGCTCCTCCCAGCTTGCCCATCGCAATAGCGAAATTCACGTCAACGACCCCGTCCATGGACGACGCCATTATGGGTACCTGGAACTTTATCCCGCCGATCTCGCAGGAAGTATCGACATCATCAGGATTTACTGTAATCTCTCCGGGGACAAGAGCGACCTCGTCAAACCCATAACTGCGTCTTGCCTTACGGCCTATACCGACCCACATTCCCATAATCGCCTCCTGTAAATTCAACCAGATATATTATTATATAAGTTAAGCGGTAAAAATATGATACAAAAGAGGACCGGATTTGTCAAGGGGGCTTGTCATGACCTTATTGGGTTTTAGTGAAGTTGGAGCTTTGAGTATTGGACAAGGTACGGGACAACAAGCACGAATCACGATAAAGCTTTTTCGGCGGCCAGAGCCTCTGCCTGGTAGCCCTGCCACTTCATCTCGCCAATGACGCCTTGCGCTATATTGGTAAGGTGGTCTCCTATCTTCTCGAGGTTATCCACAAAATCCAGGAAGACTATACCCGATTTAAGATCGCATTTCCTGTTGTTCAACCGGTTTACATGCGATTTTTTCAGGTCCACCTGGAACCTGTTTATATGCTGTTCTCTTTTCAGAACGCCCTCGGCTATACGCGCATCGTTCTTCTTAAGGGCTTCCTCAGCCTCTATCATCATGCTGCTCAGTTCATCCCACATCAGTTTAAGCTCATGCGCAGCATCCTCAGTAAAAGGAAGTTTTTTCTCTATTTTACGTTCGGCCAGTTCCATGATATTCTCGGAATGGTCGCCTATCCTCTCTACATCATTAACACAGTGTATCAAAACGGGCAGCTCCTCCGAAACTGTCTGGCTGAGGTCCTTCTGCGAAAGTTCAACCAGATACTGCGTGATCTCGGACTGAAGATTATCTACCGCCTGTTCCAGTTTCAATACCGGCTTGAAAGCGTTCATATCGTTCTTGAGGAACCCTTCCACCGCGGCCGAGACCGACCTGTTGGCAAGGCCCATCATGCGGACCGTCTCCCTGCGCACCTGTTCCATGGCGATAGGCGGCGTTTCCAGCAGATGTTTTTCAAGATACTGCGGCCCTATATCTATTACTCCTTTTTTCTTCGGAACAAGGAAAATGCTCGCCCTTTCCAGAAAGCCGATAAACGGAAGAAACATAAGCATATTAATAAGGTTGAAAGCACTGTGGGCAACAGCTATATGGAGCATAATGTTCTTGGCCGTAATTACTCCGGGAATCAGAAGATCTATACCCTTAACGAACCATCCGTTATAAACGAATACAAGCATGTACGCGACCCCTATCACGTTAAAAAGTGTGTGTGACATCGCTGTTCTTCTCGCCGCAAGATTAGTATTGATAGCCGCGAGCTGGCCGGTTATAGTGGTACCTATATTGTCTCCAAGAATCAAAGGTATTGCAGCGGGAAAACTTATTAGACCGCTGAAAGCCAGGACCTGGACAATGGCGATCGTCGCGCTCGAGCTCTGCAGCAACACAGTAAATACCGTACCAACCAGCACACCGAGCAGCGGATTTTCACTGAACACGACGAAAGCATTCTTCAATTGCTGACTGTTCCGGAGAGGATCAAACGCGTCTTTCATGAATCCCAACCCAACGAAAAGAATACCGAACCCCATTATGACCTGACCGAAAAATCTTGCCTTCTTGGTCCTCCCGAAAGTCTTTACGAGAAAACCTATGCCTACTGCGGGCAAAGCATATTGAGTGATTTTAAAAACGGACATAGATGAAACGAGCCATGCGGTAAAAGTGGTACCTATATTGGCTCCCATCACAACGCTTATCGCTTGTCTCAAGGCAAGAAGCCCGGCATTTACGAAACCCACCACCATTACAGTCGTCGCGCTTGAGGACTGTAAAAGACAGGTCACAGCAGCACCCACGAGAACACCAAGAACAGGGAGTTTCGTTATCAGATGAAGGATATTCTTAAGACGTTCACCGGCAATTTTCTTAAGGCCCTCGGACATGAATTGCATGCCGAAAAAGAAAAAACCAAGACCACCTATAACTAAAAAAATGGATTTCATAATTTTGCTTTATAAAAGAGATTATTTTGAAAGAAATGCCTTTTTCGGGCATAACTTAACACGAAGTTAATACGGTGTCAAGTGAGTTTAGTTTCTTATCGTTTCTTTCAACAATTTTATAAATAATTATATATTCTGGGGATATGCTTGGGCGAGCCCAATAAGCGCCTACAACAGACGTGTCCCCGGAACTTCACTTAAAACTTATCACGATTCCCCGTACCACAAGGGTACGGGACAAGCACGAATCACGATTCACGTCCCGATGCGGACGGTGTCGAAGTATCCCTTCAGCGAAGCGATCGCTGCCAGCGCGGCAAGATAACTCGTTTTGGGATTTTCGGGCGAAGGAACGTTTTCGGTGCGCATGCTGAGAGCTCCTGCACTGCTCTTGACCTCTATCTCATGCATGTTCCTTGTATAGCCGGGTGAAACCACTATCCTCACCTTCGTTCTTTCCGGGCCGATACCCGCTATAGACAGAAGCGCGGAGACGTTAACGTTCTTCGGAAAACCTTTTATGGCCTCGGCGGCGCTTCCCTCGAACACTACGGTCTCACCCGTGAGCGTGTCAACGTCGATTTTATTCTCCTCAAGATATGGCGCGCCCTTGATGGATCTCGGAGCTTTGCGCGTTGTAAGTGTCACGCTTTCTATGCCGGCGATCCCGGCGGCTTTCACGCCGTCTATCCCGGTTATGGCGCCTGTGGGAAGCATTACTCTTATACCTTTCCTTCTCGCCTCATCCAGCAGGGCCTCGTTCCCCAAAAGTCCGCCGATACTCATTACCATGATATCTTTCGTTTTTTCAAATGCTTTTCTAAAAAGATCGGGAACGACCCGGGGGGAAGCCGCTTCTATCACAATATCCGATCTGTCAAACAGATCTTCCATGCCGCCGGCGATCCCTGCCGCGGAAAGCCTTTCCCCGAGCGCCCCGGACTTTTCAGGATCAACATCAAAGAGCAGGATCATTTCTATTCGCGACGAAAGGTTCTTTTCAGCATATTCGGAAAGAGCGGTCCCTATAGCCCCGCATCCTAATATCCCTATCGTTTTTTTGTTCATCTGTATATCCTCCAGTGACCTCACGCCGCTTCAAGCATCCTCTCCAGCGCTTTGCGCGCCTTCGCTGATATCTCTTCGGGGACCACGACCTTATAGACCATCTTTTCAAGAGACCTCGCAAGCCATCCCAGGGTTGTAAGTTTCATGTTGGCGCAGATAAACTGATCAGTAGGTATGTAGAACTTCTTGCCTGGATTATCTCTCCGCAGTTTGTATATTATTCCCATTTCCGTCCCTATGATAAATTCCTTCCTGGGGCATTCCTTAACGTACTTTATCATCCCCGCGGTGCTCCCTATATAATCCGCCAGTTCAAGCACTTCTTTTCGGCATTCGGGATGAGCCATGAATTCGGCTTCCGGATGAAGTTCCTTCGTCTTCAGGACCTCCTCCCTTGTCAACCTCATATGCACTATGCAATAACCGTCCCACAGTATTATGTCCTTCTCCGGGACCTGCTCCCTGACATAACGGCCCAGGTTCTTATCTGGAACGAATATTACCTTATCTTCCTTCAGTGTATTTACTATCTGGACCGCGTTGGAAGACGTGCAGCATATATCGCTCTCCGCTTTTACCGCGGCCGAAGAATTCACGTACGCCACAACGGCGGCCTCGGGATATTCGGCCTTTTTCTTCCTCAGTTTATCCACCGTTATCATGTCGGCAAGCGGGCACCCGGCTTCTTCTACCGGAAGGAGCACTTTCTTGTCGGGGCTGAGCATGTACGCGCTTTCCGCCATGAACTTGACGCCGCAAAAGACCACCACCTTTTCTTTCGTTTCCGCGACCTTGCGGGCCAGGGCGTAAGAGTCCCCCGTAAGGTCGGCTATTTCCTGTATCTCGTCACGCTGGTAATTATGCGCGACGATAAGAGCGCCTCTTTCTTTCTTGAGTTCCAGGATCTTTCTTGTAAGATGCTCCTTATATTTAATATCAAATTCGGCCTTCTTCATTTTGTAAATAAACCCCTTCTAAAAAACAAGTTAAATGAGCACATGGCTTACGCGACTGAAAGGCGCGTAAGTCATAGTGCGAATTTAATCCCGCGCGAACGAGCAAAGCGAGTGAGACGCGGGATCCAAAAAGGAAATTCCTGCTATAGAACTTAGCCCGCCTTTGGCGGGAACTTTTCTCCTGTCCCGTAGGAGCGGCCTCCAGGCCGCGAACAAAATAATCACCATGGATTCGCCGCCTGGAGGCGGCTCCTACGGCTTTGGTTATTGAAATTCCGTTACGATAAATTAAAAAATCCCCCTGGCCCCCTTTTTCAAAGGGGGGAGGCGAGAAATTAAGCGCTCCGCGCAACTTGGGGGCTATATGGCGCGCTTAATTTAATGTGATTTTATCGATTATCGCGTTATCAATCAGCCTAGTCTCCCCGATAAAAGCCGCCACCGCTATAAGTGTGTTATCTTTAATCCACTCAAGAGGGACAAGTGTCTTCCCGTCCACTATTCCAATATAATCTATACGCACGTCTTTGCCGTCTTTCAGGATGAGCGCCATTTGCTCTTTTATGCGTTCCGCGAAAAGTTCCCCGTCCGCGATCATCTCCTCAGCACGTTTCAGAGAACGGGAAAGACCGAGCGCCTGAAGTCTCTGGTCCCCTGAAAGGTACGTATTACGCGAACTCATGGCCAGGCCGTCGAATTCCCTGACTATCGGCATGACACGGATCTCTACCGGTATGTCCAGGTCTTTCACCATCTTTTTTATTACCGCGGCCTGTTGCGCGTCTTTCTGCCCGAAATAAATCTTGTCCGGAACCACTATGTTGAACAACTTGGCGACAACGGTTGTCACTCCCCTGAAATGTCCGGGCCGTGAACTTCCGCAAAGCGTTTCCGTGAGACAGCCTTCCACTTCAACGACCGTTGAATGCCCCGGAGGATACATCTCTGCTGTCGAAGGGACAAACATAATATCGACGCCTTCTTCCACGGCCAGGCGCCTGTCGCGATCAAGGTCGCGCGGGTACCTGCCAAGATCCTCCCCGGGAGAAAACTGGGCAGGGTTGACAAAAATGCTCATAACGGTGATATCGCATTCTTTCCTTGAGGCGCGCACCAGGCTTAGATGCCCCTCGTGCAAAAAACCCATCGTAGGGACGAATCCTATTGACTTGCCTTCACCCCTCGCTTTGCGCGAGTACTCCCGCATCTTATCTGACGTCGCGATCACCTGCATGTTCTCTGATAAATTCCGTTACGACAAAAATAAAAGTATATTCCGGGGACATGCCTGGGCGCCCCCACGTGTCGCCTACAACAGGCGTGTCCCCGGAACTTCAGCAGTGTCCACTTGTCGTCTACAACAGGCGTGTCCCCAGAACTTCAATGAGCAAAATCGGTGGTTATCCTCAATTTTGTCAAATGTTGTGGTCTGACCCCAATGCCTTCAATTCCCCGTATAATTCCTCAACTGTCTTTTCCAGCACGGGATGAACCGCGCCGGGAGCGATCGCAGCCAGCCCCTTCAGAACAAAAACCCTTTCATGCATCCGGGGATGCGGAACGGTCAGCTTTCCCGTGTTCAGGATGAGATCGTCGTAAAGCAGAATGTCTATGTCTATTATTCGAGGATGATTTCTTTCCGCGGAAGGCTTTCGTCCCATATCTTCTTCGATGACCTTCAACAGGTCCAGAAACTCCCCCGGAGGGATCCCTGTTTTGACCTTCAAGACACCGTTCAGATAGTTTTCCTGCCGCGGTCCTCCCGCGGGATGCGTCTCATAGAACAGGGAACGATCCAGGATGGCCGCGTTTCCCGTGGTCTCGAGCCGGAAAACTGCTTCTTTGAGGTTCGACTCCTTATCCCCTATGTTCGATCCTATTCCGAGATAAGTGATCGCCATTTTCGTGTTTCGTCGTTCGTGCTCGTCCCGTACTCTTGTGGTACGGGGATTCGTGCATCGTTTTGGGTGAAGTGATCCACGATTCACGAACCACGATCCACGATTCATATGTCGTTCAACTTCAGCTAACTAAAGAACGCCTTCTTTATGCGATCCGCGGCTTCCTCGAGCTTATCGGCGCCGACCGTAAGAGCCATCCGGACATACCCTTCGCCGTTCCGGCCGAACCCGACTCCCGGTGTCATGATAATGTCCGCTTTCTGCAGCATGGCTTTTGCGAGAGAAAGCGAATCGTATCCCCCGAACACGGGCGCCCATATATAGAAAGTGGCTTTCGGGCTCGTGACTTCCCACCCGGCTTTTTTAAGGCCGTTCACAAGGATATCCCGTCTTTCCTGATAGATCCTGTTGCCTTCGGTTTTAACCTCTTCGGCATGTTTCAAAGCTTCGATGGAAGCCATCTGTATGGCCGTGAATATCCCGGAATCTATGTTCGACTTGACCTTTGCCAGGCCGTTAATGATCTTCCGGTTGCCGACGGCCATTCCCACACGCCAGCCCGTCATGTTGAAAGTCTTTGAGAGTGAATGGAACTCAATACCGACCTCTTTCGCCCCTTCGGTCTCAAGAAAACTGTGAGGGGCATATCCGTCGAAGCTTACTTCCGTATACGCAGCGTCAGAACAGACGATAATACCGTATTCCCGGGCGAAAGAAACCACTCTCTCGTAGAATTTCCTGTCACATGTCGCCCCTGTGGGATTGTTGGGATAGTTCAGATGCATGAGCTTGCACCTTGATGCCGCGTTCCTGTCTATCGCGTCCAGGTCCGGAAGAAAACCGTTCTTTTCCAGAAGCGGCATGAAATTTACCTTTCCTCCCGCAAAGATGGCCCCTGAATTATACGGAGGGTATCCCGGATCTGGCACAAGGAGCTCGTCCCCCGGATTGATGAACGCCAGAGGAATGTGGGCAATGCCTTCTTTTGAACCGAGAAGAGGAAGGACTTCCGTGTCGGGGTCCAGATCTACGTTAAAGCGCCCCCTGTACCAGTTCGCCATTTCCTTCCGCAGGGTATCAAGCCCCCTGTTCAACGCATATTTGTGTGTTGAAGAATCAAGGCTGGCATCATAAAGTCTCTTTATGATGAAATCCATTGTAGGACGGTCCGGATCGCCCACGCCGAGATCTATTACGGGACGTCCCGCTTCAAGCGCTGTTTGTTTCGCCTTATCGATCTCTTCGAACAGATAAGGAGGCAACTGTTCAAGCCGGTCTGCAAAATCGATATTCATCTATCTCCCTATTGTTAGAAGCTACCTGGACAACCCCAATACGTCCGTCATGCTGTACAGCCCGGGGGATCTTCCAGAAAGGAATTTCGCCGCTTTAAGCGCTCCCGCCGCAAATACGTCACGGCTCCTGGCGTCATGGCGGATCTCTAATCTTTCGTATTCACCCTCAAAAACGATCCCGTGATTACCGATAACCTCTCCTTCCCTGAAAGCTTCAATCGGAGGCTCGACTCCCGTGGATCTTTTCACTATAGTTGCTATCATCTTAGCAGTTCCGCTCGGGGAATCCTTCTTGTGAACGTGATGTGTTTCGTCTATTTTTATACTGAAATCCCCGCCAAGCACCCCGGCTGCCTCCCTTACTATGTTGAAAAGGAGGTTCACCCCGACAGCCATATTAGGTGAAAACACTATGGGTATAACGCCGGAGGCCTCCCTGATCCTGGCCACTTCCCCTTCTTCAAGTCCGGTGGTCCCAATGACCATTGGGACCTTTTCTTTACGGCATACCTCCAAATGTTCCAGGGTAGGAGCGGGCAATGTGAACTCGATAAGACAGTCGATACCGCCGCATGCCCCTGCCGGATCAGAAGTGACCTCTACACCCAGTTCGTCCGCCCCCAGAACAAGGCCGAGATCTTTACCCGTTCCCGGGTAATCATCTTTTTCGATCGCGGATACGATCTCGATATCAGGGTCTTTTATCGCGAGCTCCGCGATGCGTCTGCCCATTTTCCCGCACGCGCCGCTTATTCCTATCTTCAGCATATTTCCCTCCGCATTCCCGATGCTAGGTATTGTGCACACTTGCTCGATATGGGTATCTCGTATCGCGTATCGCGTATCTCATATATAAAAGTATATTCCGGGGACATGCTTGGGCGAGCAAAATAAGCGCCAACAACAAGCGTGTCCCCGGAACTTCAGAACTTCACCACGCTAGATCAGTTTATATTTCTGAAGGATTTTCCTAAGCTTTTCCCTGTTCTCTTTATCCATCTCGCAAAGCGGAAGGCGCCATTCCTCTTTTACCCTGCCCATCATGCTCAACGATGTCTTGACCGGAATGGGGTTCGTTTCAATGAACATCGCCCTGCACAACTCGATCATCCCGTAATGGATATTCCGGCTGGTTTCCCGTCTACCGTCCAGGTACGTCTGGACCAGGTCGTGAACCCTCCCCGGGACGATATTCGCCACGACACTGACGACGCCGGTGGCCCCCACAGACATAAAAGGCAGCGTCATTGAATCGTCGCCGCTCATAACCGTTATATCACAGAGAGAGAGGATATCCATGACCTGCTGCACGCTCCCGGCAGCCTCCTTGATGGCTACGATGTTGTCTATCTCATACAGCCGGGCCACTGTTGAGGGAAGGAGCGATATGCCTGTCCTCGAAGGAACGTTATACAGCATTATGGGTATATCGACCTTTTTCGCGACCTCCGCGTAATGCCTGTACTGTCCTTCAGGAGTGGGCTTGTTATAATAAGGAGCAATAATAAGCGCTCCGTCACAGCCGGCTTTCTTCGCGAAAGTGGTAAGTTCGACTGTTTCCACGGTGCTGTTGGACCCCGTTCCTGCGACAACGGGCAGTCTCCTGTCGGACATTTCAACGGCGATCTTTATAAGGCGTTTCTGCTCCGGCATCGCAAGCGTCGCGGCTTCCCCTGTGCAACCGCACGGGACCAGCCCGTCGGTCCCCTTGTCAACATGGAAAGCTATAAGATCGCGAAAAGCCTTCTCGTCCACTCTCCCATTCTTGAACGGTGTGACCAAAGCCACGTATGAACCCTTGAACATGTTTCCTCCTTGGATCAGATCCAGAACTATGAACCAGGACCCATTTCATAACCCTGTTCTACTGCGGCTGGCTGCAAAACCCATTGACTGCGTTTTCGGGGCAAAATGTCCTCAACGTAGCGCACCGGCTACGTTTCCGGGCATTTTGCCCCTCAGGCCTTGTCAATGGCCTTTTCGCTCAGCCTCGTAACGAACGGGGTTATGAAATGAGTCCTAAACTTTTCCCTCGTAAACTATACTCGCCTTGCCTTCGAGATAAACATCCGTGACTTTCTGCCCGGATAGATTGAAATACACGTTGACGGTATCGCCGCTGCGCGTCCTGACCCTGACAGGACTGGAAGCGCAGCCCAGAAGCCCCATGACCACGGCGGACGCCACAACGCCGGTCCCGCACGCCAGTGTTTCGTCCTCGACACCGCGCTCATAGGTCCTCACCGCGGCATTGTCCGCGTCCATCTCCCCCACAAAATCAACGTTAGTGCCTTCCGGGGAGAAAAGCGAATGTTCCCGTATCTTTCTGCCTGTCTCTTTCACCTGGTACCCTTCAAGATCGTCAACAAAATGCACGACATGAGGTACGCCGGTATTTATATAACAAATTTTCATGATACTTGACCCTATGCCAAGATTTATATCAAGCTTGATATCCCTGGGGTCGCTCATTCTTATCTTGACGTTACCGCCATCGACCTGAGCCGCCAGGATACCGGAACCGGTCTCTATGCTGAGGTCTTCGCCCCATCCGCATGCGGCGGCGTAAAACGCGCTGCATCTGGCGCCATTGCCGCACATGTCAACTTCCGACCCGTCGGGATTGATTATGCGCATACGGAAAACCGCCCTGTCCGAATCTTCAAGGATCAGCAGGCCGTCGGCTCCGATAGAAAGCTTTCTGGGACAAAGTTCCCGTGCCATTTCCGGATAATCCAGCTGCCGGGCGTCCAGTTCGCCGCGTTTATTGTCAATGATTATGAAATCATTGCCGCTTGCCATGGCTTTTGTAAAATTGACGTTATATTTTCCGCTCATACCCTTCGCCTTTTCCGGTTCATCCTTCACCCCTTACAGGGCCTTCCCCGCCGAAGCGATCACCTCAACTTCTTAAGTATCTTTTCCCCGCGTATCAGGTCACGGTGCGTCTCGGCGGACCTGACCACCTTTACCTCGCCGTCTATAACCATGAGTTCCGCGGGACGGGGCCTGGAATTATAATTCGAGGCCATGGTAAAACCATAGGCACCCGCTCCCATCACGGAAAGGTATTCGCCCGGGAGCAGCTCGGGCAGCTCCCTGTCAAGGGCAAGGTAATCCCCGCTCTCGCATACCGGGCCCACTACATCATATACGATGTTCCTGGACCTGCGTTCTACGACCGGAAGTATCTCATGATAAGCGTCATAAAGGCTCGGGCGTAAAAGGTCGTTCATGCCCGCGTCGACTATAGCGAACTTCTTCCCCGTGGAACCCGTCTTCACGTATAATACCTTACAGACCAGGACCCCGCTGTTGCCGACAATGAACCGGCCCGGTTCGAGGATCAGCCTGAAAGGCCTGTCTTTAATAAGGGGCAATATCTTTCCGGCAAACTCCCGCGCCGTTGTGGCCTTTTCCTTCCCGTAAACGATACCGAAACCTCCCCCCAGGTTGAGCCATTCGATCTTAATGCCGCTGTTTTCAATAAAACCAAGGACTTTCTCTATCGCGCTCACAAAAGGCGCGGTTTCAGTTATCTGCGACCCTATATGCACGTGTATGCCCTTAAGCTTGATGTTCGAATACTTGTTGGCGTTATCGAATATGTCCTCGGCGCTGCTGAAATCTATGCCGAATTTCTTTTCCTTTGTCCCGGTGGTTAGGTAATCGTGCGTATCGGCCTTCACGTCCGGATTGACGCGCAACGCCACTCTTGCTTCGCTTCTCAGGCGCTTCGCCACGGAATCGATCATTATCAGCTCCGGCACCGATTCAACGTTGAAAAAGAGTATTCCGGTCTGAATGGCCTTCTTTATCTCCTGCTCGGTCTTCCCCACGCTGGCGTATACTATCCTTTCGGGAGGACACCCTACCTTAAGCGCTTTATAAAGTTCCCCTCCCGAAACAATGTCCAGCCCGGCGCCAGCGTTCACCAGAGCCCTGCAGATATTCAGGTTGGAATTGGACTTCATCGAGAAACAGACGAGAGTATCTGCATCCTTGAACGCCTCCTGTATCTTGAGGAAATGTTCCATCACGGTCTTGTAGCTGTACAGGTAGAAAGGCGTAGGATATTCCTCGACAATATCCGTCAGGGAAACATCTTCACAATGGAGAATACCGTTCCTGTAAGCAAATTCATGCATATTCTTTACTCCGGTTAATATAGCGTCAGCGCCACGTGATCCATAATTTGTAACCGGTTAACTGCTAACTGCTGAACCGATAACCGATCACTGATAACAGATAACTGATCACTGATCACCGATAACAGACACTTATTTCCCGCTTAACTTCTTCTTCCAGCGTTTTATTTCTTTCTTCACGAACTCGGGATTGGTGCTGCCCGTTGTCTTTTTCATCGTAACGGAAGTCTCGGAATTCAAAAGCCCGTATACATCCTCTTCAAGTTTTTCCGAAAAATCCCTGAGTTCCGATATTGAAAGGTCGGAAATATTCATGCCGTTCTCGGCGCAATGTTTCACAATGCTCCCTACTACCTTGTGCGCGTCAGCGAACGCCACTCCTTTGCGCACAAGATATTCCGCCAGGTCGGTCGCGTAAATAAACTCGTCCTCAAGCGCTTTCGACGCGGCTTCCTTCTTAAGACTGACCGTTCTGACAAGGCCTATCATGATGACAAGTTCCGCGGAGACCAGCTCAACTGATTCAAACAGCGGTTTCTTATCCTCCTGCAGGTCCCTGTTATATGAATGCGGCAGCCCTTTCAGAAGAACAAGCACCGAGTTCAGCGCCCCGATCACCTGTGAGGACTTACCGCGAATAAGTTCCAGGACATCCGGATTCTTCTTCTGGGGCATAAGGGAACTTCCGGTGCAGTATTCCTCCCCGATATCAAGAAACCCGAACTCAGGAGTGCTGTATATTATAAAGTCTTCGCTCATCCTTGAGAGGTGAACGGCGATAAAACACAACGCGGCAATGAGTTCCGCGATAAAGTCCCTGTCGCTAACAGCATCAATGCTGTTAGCGGAAATATTCTTGAACCCGAGTTTTTCCGCTATGAACTTGCGGTCAAGTTGCAGCGCTGAACCGGCGATAGCCCCTGACCCCATGACGGAAATATCCAGGCGATCATCCGCGTCCTCGAGTCGCTGGTGATCACGTTGAAGCATCTCAACATAGGCCATCGCCAGATGCGCGAAAAGCACCGGCTGCGCCCGGTTCAGGTGCGTATAACCCGGGATGACCATATCCGTTGCCTTCTCCGCGAGCTCGACCAGGGCTTTTTGAAGATACGCGACCTGCCCCTTTACGCGGTCTATGCTGTCCCTGCAATACAGACGAACATCGTTCACTACCTGTTCGTTGCGAGACCTGCCCGTATGCAGCTTCTTTGCCGCTTCGGGGGCTTTGCTCTCAACATAGTCCTGTATGGCCGAATGTATATCCTCATGATCACCGGGAGCGAAAGTCCCTTCTTCTATCTTCAGGGACAGTTCATCCAGCGCGCCGAGAAGTTCTTTCTTCTCGGCGTCCGCAATGAACCCGCACTTTGAGAGCATCTCGACCTGGACCTTGCTGCTCAGACAATCGTATTTGGCAAGTATCCTGTCTATATCGAGGCTGGACGTGAACCTCATGACGTCAGGATCCATATCCTTCTTTTCAAACCTCCCTCCCCATAACTGCGTCATCGCGACTCCTTGTTTCGTGTTTCGTGTTTCGTGAATCGTATTTTGCGAATATCCCCATTCACCATTCGCTAACGACTATTCACTAACGACTAACGACTATTCACTATTTATATGGCATAGCCCACAGATCGATAAATCCCTTCGCCAGCGACTGGTCAAAGACGTCGCCCTTCCCGTAAGTAGCCAGCTGTATCTTGTACCTTGAGTTGCGGCTTTTCCTTCCGCAAACGGTCGCGTTCCCCTTGTAAAGTTTTATCTTCACGTCTCCCGAAACCTTTTCCTGAGTGCTGTCGATAAAAGCGTCCAGCGACTCCTTCAGGGGTGTGAACCACAAACCGTAATAGACGAGTTCCGAATAACGCTGCGCGACGGCTTGTTTATACCTGCGCGTTTCCCTGTCAAGAACGAGTTCCTCGAGGGCGGAATGCCCGGCATAAAGGATCGCGGAGGCGGGGGATTCGTATACCTCACGGGATTTTATCCCGACCAGCCGGTCCTCTATCATGTCGACCCTCCCTATCCCGTGCTTCGCTCCCATCTCGTTAAGCCTGCCGACAAGACGCACGGCATCGTACTTCCTGCCGCCCAGGGCCACGGGAACGCCCTTTTTGAACGTAACGGTAACGTATTGCGCCCTGGAAGGCGCGTCCTCCAGTCTGGCAACGCCGATAAAAGAGTCTTTCGGCGGTTCGTTCCACGGGTCTTCCAGCTTTCCCCCTTCAACACTCAGGCCCCAGAGGTTGCTGTCTATGCTGTACAGCTTCTTTCTGGTCTGTTCTATCGGTATACCGTGTTTTTTTGCGTAATCTATCTCGGATTCGCGCGTTGTAAGTTCCCACTCGCGGACTGGCGCTATCACTTTGACCCCGGGCATCTTTAAATGGAACGTGACCTCGAAGCGCACCTGATCGTTCCCTTTTCCGGTGCACCCGTGAGCCACTGCGTAAGCGTTCTCTTTCCCGGCGACGCCTACCATGGCTTCGGCTATGATAGGGCGTGAAAGCGCCGTGGCCAGGTTATACTTGCCCTGGTACAGGGCTCCCGCCTTGAGGGTCCGGAAAGCGTATTCTTCCAGGAACTTTTTTTTAAGGTCGCCTACGATGCACTTCTTCGCGCCGATCTTAAGAGCGCGCTTCCGGCTCCTTTCGACATCCGATCCCTGCCCCACATCGCCCATGTAGCAGACGACTTCGTGCCCGCGTTCCATAAGCCATTTTATAGCCACGGAGGTGTCAAGCCCCCCGGAATAAGCCAGTATCACTTTTTTGTTCTTCTTCGCCATGGTATATCTCCTGTTCACTATCCCTGTCCCAGCAGCTTAAGCAGGATCGCTTTCTGAACGTGCATCCTGTTTTCCGCCTGGTCATAAACTATGGAATTTTTTCCGTCGATCACGTCCGTTATTTCCTCGCCGCGATGCGCGGGAAGACAGTGCATTATCAGCGCGCCTTCCCTGGCTTTCCTCATAAGCTGCTGGTTAACCTGAAAGCCCCTAAAATCCTCCAGGCGCCTTTCCCTTTCTTCTTCATGCCCCATGCTTATCCATGCGTCGGTATAAACGATATCACAACCCTCGACGGCCTTGCCCGGGTCATCGAACATCTCGAAAACAGCGCCCGTACCACCGGCTATCCTGGAAGTCTCTTCAAAGAGGTCCTTCGGCGGCCCATATCCCTCAGGGGTAGCTACCCTCAGGCTTATCCCTGTCTTGGCGCACGCCGTAAGCAATGAATTCAGCACGTTATTACCGTCGCCGATATACGCCAGCGTGACCTTCCTGAGCTTTTTTTTCTTTTCCATTATGGTGAAGATATCGCTCAGCGCCTGGCACGGGTGCGAAAAATCGGATAAACCGTTTATCACGGGAACGTCGGAATAGCGGGCAAGGCTCACAATGTCCTGGTGTGAAAATACCCTTGCCACGATACCGTCCACATAACGCGAGACCACGCTCCCGACGTCCCTGACCGGCTCCCTCGTCCCCATCCTGATCTCCCTGGGGCTCAGATACAAAACATGCCCGCCGAGATGGACCATCGCCACTTCAAAAGATATCCTCGTCCTGTTAGACGGTTTCTGGAACAAAAGAGCGAGGGTCCTGTCCCTGAGCGCCCTTTTCCGCGAGAGCGGAGACTTCTTCAGCTTGCGCGCAAGCTTCATTATGTTGAATATCTCCCTGCGGCTCAGGCTCTCAAGCGTTATAAGATCTCTTTTCTTCATATCCTCTCCAGTGACTTTGAAAGTTTTTCGACTGCCATGTCTACGTGTTCTCTTGTTACGGTAATAGGCGGCATTATTCGCAGCACGTTTTTCTGCGTGCAGTTTATCAACAGCCCTTCTTTAGTGCATTCTTCGGCGACACCGGACGCGTCCTCAACTTTCAATTTTACGCCTATCATGAGACCTATACCTTTTATCGTTTCTATGATCCCTTTTGACCGCTTCAGATCCTCCAGCCGCGAGACCAGGTATTCTCCCATCCTGACCGCGTTCTCCAAAAGGCCGTCCTCCTCTATCGCTTCGAACACTCCCAGGGCCGCGGCGGACACTATCGGGCTCCCGCCGAACGTGGACGCGTGGGACCCGGGCGTCAACACATCCATGAGCCTTTCACTGACGACCATAACGCCTATGGGCAGCCCTCCCCCCAACGATTTAGCCAGCGTCATGGCATCGGGTTTTATACCAAAATGCCTGTACGCGAACATCTCGCCGGTCCGCCCCATACCGGTCTGAACCTCATCCACTATCAGGAGCATATCTTTTTCCACGCATATATCGCCAAGAGAGCGCATGTATTTCCCGTCGGGAACGTTGATGCCGCCCTCGCCCTGTATGGGTTCGATGATGACAGCGACCGTCCTGCCAGTGATCGCCGCCCTGAAAGCGTCGATATCGTTGAACGGCACGTGCTTGAATCCTTCCGGCAGGGGAGAAAAACCCTTTTTTACTTTTTCCTGCCCGGTCGCCGTCAACGTGGCCAGAGTGCGCCCGTGGAAGGAATTCTCCATGGCTATGATCTCGTACCTTTCCGGATTACCGTACTTTCTCGCGAGTTTTATGGCGCCCTCGTTCGCTTCCGCTCCGCTGTTCGCAAAGAACACCCTTCCCGGAAAAGAATGATCTATTATCTTCCTGGCCAGGAGCGGCTGCACGTCGCTGTAGTAATTGTTAGACACGTGCAGGATCCTCTCCATCTGTTCCCCGAGCCTTTTAATAACCCTTGGATGCCTGTGCCCTATACCGCTTACGGCCCAGCCGGGGAAAAAGTCAAGATACTTTTTCCCTTCCACGTCCTCTACCCACACACCGTCACCTTTCACCAGGCACAGGTCCTGACGGGTGTAGGTCGGCAGCACATATTTATCGTATAATTCTTTAACCTGTTTAAAATTTTTCATCAACACCCTTATTTTTCAATTTTTACTATCTCCGTCCCGATACCCTTATCAGTGAATATTTCAAGGAGCAGCGCGTGCGAAAGGTTGACATCAACGATATGGGATTTCCGCACCCCTCCCTTCAGCGCATAAAGGCACGCCTTTGTCTTCGGCACCATGCCACCCTCAATGATCCCGGTATCTATCAGGTGTTTCGCTGTCTCCAGCGTCAAAGAGTGAAAAAGCGACCCGGGATCGTTCTTATCCTTCATGACGCCCCGGACGTTGGTCAGGACAACGAATTTTTCAGCGTCAAGGGCGATCGCGATGTTCGAAGCGGCTTCGTCCGCGTTGATATTATAAAGCTTGTTGTCCTTGCCTTTCCCGACAGGACAGACAACCGGTATCATGTTGGTCTCAAGAAGACGGTTCAGGATCGTGGTATCAACGGCTTCCACGCTACCTGCAAAACCCAGGTCCGGCCCTTCCCTCTTGACCGCTTGTATCATGTTGTTCTCTTTGCCGCTGAGCCCGAACGCTTCGCCCCCGAACGAGCTTATCTTTTCCACCAGGCTTCCGTTCAACTCCATAAGGACCGCGTCCACGACCCCCATCGATCTCTCAGATGTCACCCTGATCCCGTCAACAAACCTGGTCTCGATCTTCGCTTCCTTGAGCCTGTCGCTTATGTTCGGGCCACCGCCATGGACCAGAACGGGCTTCATCCCGGCATAACGCATGAACACTATATCCTGCAGTATCATCGTCCTGGCCTTATCATCATGCAGGGAACTCCCACCGAACTTGATAACAATGACCTTGTCGAAAAATTCCCTTATATACGGCAGCGCTTCTATAAGCACTTCGCTCTTTTTTATCGCCTCTTCCATTTCGTATCCTTATTCAGCTATCAGTCTTCAGCTATCAGCTTTTGGTTGTCGGCTGATAGCTGAAAGCTCATGTAGTATAATACGAATTCAGCGTGATATATTTTTTTGATATATCACAGGAATAAAAAACCGCTTCCTCTTTGCCGGAATGAAGGTCCACCAGTATGCGCACGTTCTTCTTTTTGAAGACAGCGGTCTTTTTCCGGTTCACGTGCGCTACTGCCTTGCCGCCCGTGTAAAATATCACACCGTCCAGTGATATCTCCATCTTTCCGGGGTCAAAATTCACTCCACTCGAACCGGCCGAAGAAGCTACGCGCCCCCAGTTGGGGTCCCCTCCGAGGACCGCGCATTTGACAAGCAGGGAATCCGCCACGGCTCCCGCTATCTTTTTCGCGTCAACCTTTCTCCCGGCTCCCTTCACGCGGACCTCTATGAACTTGCTCGCGCCCTCCCCGTCCTTGACGATCATCTTGGCAAGGTCCCTGCACACGGATTCAAGCTTTCTCCTGAAAACATCAAAATCCTTTCCTTTATCCGCGATCAGTACGTTGCCGGCCTCCCCGTTAGCCAGGAGCGCAAGCGTGTCATTCGTGCTCATATCACCGTCCACCGTAATGGCATTCAATGAGACGTCCACGCAGGCATGCAAAGCCTTTTTCAACGCTTTCCTTGAAATGTTCGCGTCCGTAAGCACGTAACCTAGCATTGTCGCCATGTCGGGCTTCACCATCCCGGCCCCCTTGGCTACACCGGTTATCGTTATCTTCCTTCCCCCCACAGTAAATACCCGGGACGAGATCTTCCGAAAACTGTCCGTGGTCATGATACCGTCCGCGGCATCCTGAAGACCTTCCCTTGAAAGTCCGGTCACGATTTTTGACATTCCCTTGATGACCGTCTTCACGGGCATCAGTTCCCCGATTATCCCGGTCGAAGACACAAGAACGGTCTCTTTAGGGACGCCCAGCAGCTTGCCCATGGCACTTGCCATGGCTCTGGCGTCCTTCATTCCCTGGCTCCCGGTCATACAATTGGCGTTTCCGCTGTTGACCACGATCGCCCTGATACCCTTGTTCTTCCTGAGCAGCTCCTGCCCTAGAATAACCGGCGCCGCTTTTACCACGTTCCTGGTAAAAACGGCCGCTGCTCCGCAGGGTTTTTCAGAATAGAAAAGAGAAAGGTCCTTTCTCTTTTTCTTTAACCCGCAGTGTATGCCGTTAGCCTGATAACCCTTCGGTAACAAATCCTTACTCATCGTTTTCTCAACTATCCGTTCAGTTGTACAATATATTACGCTGACGGCCCTAAATAAGCCCCGTCCGTTCGTCCAGACCGTACATTATATTCATGTTCTGTACGGCCTGGCCGCTCGCGCCCTTCAGGAGATTATCGATCACGGAAACCACTATCAGCATGCCGCGAACTACCGTGATACCGATATCGCAGAAATTGGTCCCTATGACATCCTGTATCTGCGGCATCTCCCCCGGAGGACGCAACCTCACAAAAGGCTCATCCTGATAACGCCCCTTGTATATCTGATATATCTCCTCCGCTTCCGGTAATCCTTTATGCCGGATATAGATCGTGGAAAGTATACCTTTCCTGACGGGCAGAAGGTGCGGCGTAAAATTCACCCTGACCTCAGCCCCTGCCACACCCGAAAGCACGTGCTCCATCTCCGGCATATGCTGATGTTCGTTGGGCTTATAACATTTTACGTTCTCATCTACCTCCCCGAAAGAGAGGGGGATGGATGCTTTCCTGCCGGCACCGGTGGCCCCGCTCTTCGCATCGACTATCACATCCAGGCCCGATTCCGAAAGCATCCTGACTATCGGTAAGAGAGCGAGTATGACCCCGGTCGGGTAACATCCCGGATTGGCCACGAATTGTGCCCGTTTGATCTCGTTCCTGTTGATCTCCGGCAGACCATACACGGCGGAACTCAGGTTGCCCGTATCAGCATGCCTGGTTTTATACCATTCCTCGTACATCTCCACGGGCAAGCGGTAATCAGCGCTCAAGTCTATGACCTTTTTGCCTTTTTCAAGGAATTCAGGCGCGACCTTCATGGAAACCGTATGGGGAAGCGCCAGGAATACCAGATCACTTCCGGTAGAAACAGATTCTACCTCAAGATTCCTGCAAAAGAGATCGATCTTCTTGCCGAATTTCGGGTAAAGATCCGAGAACTTCATCTCTTCATCGACAAGTGCCGACAAGGAAGTTATTTCAACTTCCGGGTTCTTTAGAAGAACTCCCACCAGTTCTTCACCCGTATATCCTGTCGCGCCGACCACTCCAACCTTTATCATCGACTTCTCCTTCTTTACTATTAAATGCTGTTTTTATTAAACTTATAGGTGATTAAGGGTTTTTAAATGTTTTAAAAGTTAAATATAAGATAAATGTCCTGCCATGTCAAGTGAAACCCTGCTAAAAAAAAAGGCCACGCTTAAGCGTGGCCTTTGAAGCCTTAACTCAAGCAATTTCTAACGTTTTGAGAACTGGAAGTGTTTCCGTGCCCGCTTCTGTCCATATTTCTTCCGTTCTTTTGTCCTGGGATCCCGCGTAAGGAACCCTGCTTTCTTCAGGGTGATCCTCAGGTTCTCGTCGCTTTTGATCAGGGCTCTTGCGATCCCGTGCTTCAAAGCCCCTGCCTGACCGCTGGCACCTCCTCCTGAGACCGTGACAAAAATGTCGAACTTGCCTGAAGTCCCCGTGACCCCCATGGGCTGCGACACGACTATCCTGTGCGTCTCCCTGGGAAAATAGTTCTCAAAATCCCTTTTATTGACCTTTATCTTCCCTTTTCCCGGGCGCAGTCTCACCCTGGCAACCGATTCTTTCCGCCTTCCGACAGCTATGTATTCCACAATTTCTCCCATTAAATATCCCGCGTTTATACCTTCTTTTCCTTCGGCACCTGGGCCGCGTGGGGATGCTCCCCTCCGATATAGATCTTCAATCTCCTGAGCATGCGCGTGCCGATCTTGTTCTTGGGAAGCATACCTTTCACGGCATGCTTCAGAACATATTTCGGGTCCTTTTCGAACATATTTTTATAGACCGTCTCTTTCTGACCGCTGGGATATCCTGAAAACCGCTTATAGACCTTCTGATCTCCCTTTCTTCCGGTCACCCTTAATTTCTCACAATTTATAACGATAACCCCGGCCCCGCAGTCTACATGAGGGGTAAAGTCGGAACGATGCTTGCCCCTGATCAAATGGGCTATTCCGGTAGCCGCTCTCCCCAGGATCTTGTCAGCCACATCGACCACATACCATTCATGGTCTACCTCTTCGCGCTTTAACATCATTGTTTTCATCATAATATATCTTATCTTTTTTACCCGGACCTTCCAAGACAAGATCAGCCGAAACGTACTTCTCGTTCCACCCACGCTGACAGGGATATAATGAAGATAAAATCAGCGTTTCAGAATTGTAAAATTAACATATTCAGCAGGGTTTGTCAAGCGTTATTGAATTGCTGAATTGCTCTGAAAAACGAATCGATTTTTCAGTGGGTGCTAAACTTTTGTTTAGAAGCCATTTCATAACCCGGTTCGTAACGAGGCTGAGCGAAAAAGCCTTTAGCAAGGCCTGAGGGGCAAAAAGCCCGGAAACGTAGCCGGTGCGCTACGTTGAGGACT
>JAYEOV010000059.1:0-23872 GCA_034723315.1 Candidatus Omnitrophota bacterium
AAGGTCTGACCCCACCAAGCTCATAAAAGGAAAATGTCAATGTCAAGGTCTGACCCCACCAAGCTTCTCTAATCGCGGAACTTTAAAGGTGCATTAAAAACATGACAAATAAAGAAATAGCCGCGGTGTTTTCCCGGATAGCCGATATCCTTGAGGTCAAGGAAGAGAACATCTTCCGTGTGCGCGCGTACCGGACCGCCGCGCAGAATATCACCGGGCTGTCCCGTCAGTTGGAGGATATCTGCGGGGAAGACCCTTCCACTATAGGCAATATCCCCGGCATAGGGAAAGATCTCAAAGAAAAGATCATAGAGATGATAGGGACGGGGCGTCTCAAGTATTTTGACGATCTCCTGAAAGAATTCTCGCCGGGGTTCCTTGAGATGCTGGACCTTTCCGGGCTCGGCCCTAAAAAGCTCAAAAAACTCAGGGACGTTCTGGGTATAGAGAACGTCGATGGCCTGGAAGAGGCGTGCCGGAAAGGGAAACTGGAAGATATCGAAGGAATGGGAAAAAAGACCCAGGAAAAACTGCTGGACGCGATAGAACATTACCGGAGGAAAGAAGGGCGGATGCTTCTTCCGGAAGCCAGCGAGTGCGCGGAAAAGATAATCGCGTATCTTTCCGGGTCAAAGAATTTCAAAAAGATAGAAAAAGCGGGAAGCCTGCGCAGGGGGAAAGAGACCGTGGGGGACCTTGATATACTCACTGTAGCGAAAGATAACGAAAAAGCGATGGATCATTTCGTCGAGTTCCCCGAGGTCGGGAATATCATAGCGAAGGGCACGACGAAGTCGAGCATATCTCTTAAAGGAGGTCCCCAGGTGGACCTCCGGGTGATAGACGCCTCGTGTTTCGGGGCTGCCCTGGTGTATTTTACGGGTTCCAAGCAGCATAACATCAAGATCAGAAAGATCGCCAGGAACATGGGGTATAAGATCAGTGAATACGGCGTCTTCTCCGTCAGCAAGACCGGCGGAAAAGAAAAAAAAGTGGCAGGGAGGTCCGAGGAAGATCTTTACCGTAAGCTGGGGATGGAATGGATACCGCCGGAGCTGCGTGAAGACCAGGGGGAGGTCGAGGCCGCGATGGAAGGCAAGCTTCCTGCCGGCCTGCTTGATATCAGGCACATAAAAGGTGACCTGCACATGCACACGTCCGCCACCGACGGCCGGAACTCCGTGGAGGAGATGGTAGAAGCTGCCAGGGAGAAAGGGTACAAGTATGTCGCGATAACCGAACATTCCAAGAACGTGCGCGTCGCCAACGGCATGGATGAAAGAAGGCTGCTGAAACACGTGGAGAATATCAGGAAGTACGCCGGGAAGAAAAGGGACATAAAGGTCCTGGCGGGTATTGAGGTGGATATCCTCGGTGACGGTAAACTTGACCTGAAAGACCCGGTGCTGAAAGAGCTGGATATTGTGATCGCCGCGATACATTCGCGGTTCTCCCTGGAGAAGGACAAGCAGACGGAACGGATACTGAGGGCCATGGATAACGGGTATGTGAACGTTCTCGCGCATCCTTCCGGCCGGCTTATAACCACCAGGAGCCCTTTGCAGGCGGATTTTGACAGGATCTTCAGTAGAGCCGCCGAGAGCAATATCTATCTCGAGATAAACACCCACGGGGAAAGGATCGATCTTAACGACGTTCACTGCAGGCGGGCGAAAGAGCTTGGCGCGAAATTCGTCGTGAATACGGACGCGCACGAAGCCGGACAGCTTGATGAGATGATCTTCGGTGTGGTCACGGCGAGAAGAGGTTGGGTTGAGAAGAAAGACGTGCTTAACACTTACGGTTACGAAAAGATGATCAAGGCGTTGAAGAGGTGATTTCTCGAGGTGGTGACAGTTTGACAGCAGGGGTATAAGCTGCGGAAACTAGGGACAGACACTAGTTTCCATAGGAAACTAGTGTCTGTCCCTAGTTTTAGTTTCCTAGTTTCCAAACTGTCACGCGGTTTTTATTTTTATTTATTGAGGGCATAATGGCGAAGGATGTTAAAAAGAGAATAGAGCAGCTGCGGAAGGAGATCCGCAGGCATAACGAGCTTTATTACGTAAAGGGTACCACGGAGGTATCGGACGGAAAGTACGATGAGCTCATGAAGGAGCTCAGGGACCTCGAGAAGAAACACCCCGTGTACATCTCGCCCGATTCCCCCACGCGGACGGTGGGCGCTCCTATCCCCGATAGGTTCGAGAAAGTAAGGCATACCGCTCCCATGTTGAGCCTTGAGAGCGTAAACGATGAAGAAGCGGCCGCTCATTTTGACCGGACCTGCCGCAAGGAGGCCGGCAGGGATATCGATTACGTGTGCGAACCGAAACTGGACGGGCTGAGCATAGAACTGGTCTACGAGAACGGAAAGTTCGTAAGAGGCTCGACACGCGGTGACGGCGTGACGGGAGAGGACGTGACGTTGAACATCCGGACCATCCCCAGCGTGCCGAAAAAGCTCAAGGGCGAAAATGTCCCCGGAAGAATAGCCGTCCGCGGAGAGGTCATGATGCATATCAGGGATTTTCACGAGCTCAACAAAAGACAGGCCGAAGAAGGTAAAGAGCCGTTCGCGAACCCGCGCAACGTGACCGCCGGGTCCATGCGCCAGCTGGATTACAGGATAACCGGCGAGAGAAAGCTGCACGTGTATTGTTACCGAATACTTGACATATCGGGGAAGATGCCGCCCACACAGGCGAAGGCCCTGGAATACCTGAAAAAACTGGGATTCCATATATCGCCTGGCTCCAGGCATTGCGGGGATATCGAAAAGGCCGTTACATATCATCATAGTCTTGAGAAGAAACGGGACGATCTTGATTACGAGATAGACGGCATTGTAATAAAGGTCAACGACCTGGGACTGCAGGAAAAACTGGGCGTCAGGACGACCAACCCCAGGTGGGCCGTCGCTTACAAGTTCGAGCCCCGCAAAGAGGTAACCCGGGTGGAGGATATAGTCATCCAGGTGGGGCGGACCGGGGTGCTTACGCCTCTGGCGCTGCTCCATCCCGTTGAGGTGGGCGGGGTGACGGTGTCGCGCGCGACGCTGCACAACATGGACCAGGTGGAGAAACTGGGCGTGAAGGTAGGCGACTACGTCAAGGTAGAAAGGGCCGGGGACGTTATCCCTTACATATCAGCCGTTGTCAAAGAGAAACGCACCGGGACCGAGAAGAGTTTTCGCATGCCCGGGAAATGTCCGAGCTGCGGCACCGGGATAGTCAGGGAGGACGTGTTCTACAGGTGCCCGGCGGGCCTGGTTTGCCCGGCGCAGCTCAAGGAAGAGATAAAGCATTATGCTTCCAAGAGTGCCGTGGATATAGAAGGGTTTTCGGATAAGACGGTGGAACTTTTCCACGAGAAAGGCCTCATCAAAAGAGTTTCGGACATATATACCCTGAAACGCGATGATCTCCTGGCCCTGGAGGGATGGAAGGAAAAGAAGACGGATAACCTCCTCCGGGCTATTGAAATATCCAGGGACGTGCCGCTGGACAGGTTCATCTTCGGGCTTGGCATAAGGAACGTGGGCAGGCATATAGCGACTCTTCTTGCCAGGAAGTTCCTGTCGCTTGAAAACGTGATATCCGCGGGCAGTGAAGAGCTCCTGGCCATAAACGAGATCGGGCCGGAGATAGCGGAAAGCATTACCGATTTCTTCAGCGCGAAAAAGAACCTTGAAGAGATAGGGAAATTGAGGAAAAACGGGGTGGTCGTGCGTAAATGGAAAAAAGCGGGAACGGCTAAGGACGGCGCGAAAGAAAAGTTCGCGGGTATGAAGATCATTTTCACAGGTATGCTTCAGAGCATGACGCGTTCGGAAGCGGGAAAAAGAGTTGAATCAGAAGGCGGAGAAGTCGTCTCCAGTGTGAGCTCGAATACAGACCTGGTCGTTGTGGGGGAGAAGCCCGGGTCCAAACTGGAAAAAGCAAGAAAAAAAGGCATAAAGATAATCACCGAAGAAGAGTTCAATGAACTTTTCAAATAAAGTTGTCATTAGGGACATTCCTGAAGGGGACACACCTCAAACTAAAATTCTACGGACTTACGCCCATAGAATTTCGAATTTTTATTAAAAAATGATTATTTTCCATTTGAGGTGTATCCCCTTCAGGAATGTCCCTATAACCAGCCAAAACCCTTATAAACCTACATAAACATATCTAAACATTATTATACCTATATAAACTTATACAAAGACCCTGAAATCCGCGTTTTTGTCCTGCCTTAAGTTAATTAGATTGACAATATCAATTATTATGGATATAATTTGGGTGTAAAATCATATTTATATGATGATTTTGCCTTGCAGAGGACGGGAACCCATATCCAACCGTCGTGATCGATGGAGATGTTGGATTATATCTTTATTTTGCACACTTTCTAAACGGTTACATTTTTACTTGCTATATAATGAATCAGGATCCTGGACATGGATGAGAAAAACGAACTTATTGAACAGAAGCACAGCAATCTTGAGAAACTCCGGAAGGCGGGGATAGACCCCTTTGGAGAGAGTTTTTCCGGCGTCCAGAAAATCGAGTCGGTTAAGAACGATTTTTCGGAAGGACACAAGTCCCGCATAGCCGGAAGGATAATGGCCAAAAGAGAACACGGTAAAAGCGTCTTTCTGGACCTCAAGGATTTTACCGGCATGATGCAGGTATACATGCGGAAAGAGGAGGTAGGGGATGCGGCCTTTGATATTTTGAGGGTCCTGGACATCGGTGATATCATAGGCGTGGACGGCGAGCTTTTCAAGACAAGGACGGGAGAGGACACCATAAAGGTCACGGAATACCGTGTCCTTTCCAAGTCGCTTTTGCCTCTTCCGGAAAAGTGGCACGGCCTCAAGGACGTGGAGATGAGATACCGCCAGAGGTACGTTGACCTGATAGTGAACGATTCCGCGCGTGAGAAGTTCAGGACGCGCATAAAGCTCATACAGTATCTGAGGGAGGAGCTCATAAGCAAGGGGTTTCTTGAGGTTGAAACGCCGATGATGCATCCCATCCCCGGAGGCGCGGCGGGAAAGCCTTTCAAGACACACCATGAGGCATTGGATATGGACCTTTATCTCAGGATAGCGCCGGAGATATACCTCAAGAAGCTGCTAGTCGGCGGTTTTGAAAAGGTGTTCGAGATCAACCGTTCTTTCCGTAACGAAGGGATATCGACGAGGCATAACCCCGAGTTCACGATGATGGAGGTGTACGAGGCATATTCTGATTGCGAGGGGATGATGCGCCTTACCGAGGAGCTCATTCGTTCCGCGGCAAGATCCTTGCTCGGGACCGAGAAGTTCAAATACCAGGACAGGGATGTTGACCTCACGCTGTGGAAGAAGGTCTCGTTCGCGGAACTCATGGAAAAGAACTTTGGTATCAAAGTAGACGAACCCCTGAACACGTGGGTGAAAAAGCTGAAAGCGAAGGGTATTGAAATAGAGGGGGAAAAGATAAGCAAGACCCAGATCATCAATATTGTGGGAGAGCTTGTTGAGCCTGAAACCGAAACGCACCCGGTATTCGTTATTGATATGTTCAAGGAACTGAGCCCCCTGGCGAAGGAAAAAAAGGACTCCCCGGGGCTTGTCGACAGGTTTGAGCTTTACATAGGCGGCATGGAGGTGGCTAACGCCTATTCGGAACTGAACGACCCCATAGATCAGCGCCGGAGGTTCGAAGAGCAGGCCAAGGCGGATCCTGAGGCGATGGTCGACGATGATTTTGTCCGCGCGCTTGAGTACGGCATGCCGCCGGCGGGAGGACTGGGTGTCGGGATAGACCGGCTTTCGATGATATTCACGGACTCGGCGAGTATCCGCGAGGTGATATTTTTCCCGCACATGCGGCCGGAATAGATTTTGGGTTCCGGGTTTTAGAAGTTCTGTTTAACTTTTAAGTTTTCGTAACCGAATTTCAATATAGCAGGAATTCCTTTTTGAGAGCACATTAACCAAAGTCGTAGGAGCCGCCTCCAGGCGGCGAACCCATGGTGATAATTTTGTTCGCGGCCAGAGGCCGCTCCTACGGGATAGGTGAAAAGTTCGCCCGAAGGGCGTTAAGTTAAAAATATGTGGCCATTTTTTCTGAGCGTTAAATATTTTCTGTCCAGGAGGAAAGAAGGGATGATATCCCTGATAGGGATCATCTCCGTGCTGGGTGTCGCCCTGGGCGTCGCTTCCCTTATCATCGTTATTTCCATTATGAACGGTTTTGACAGGGAGATCAGGGAGAAGATAATCGGCACTTACGCGCACGTTATCGTGACAAAAAAGGACGGGATACGCGATTTCAGCGGGATGATGTCCCGCCTTGAATCCATGCAGGGGATAAAAAGCGTGTCTCCTTTTATCGCCGGCCAGGCGATACTGAGGAAAAATGGCGGTATCACAGGTGTCCTTTTAAAGGGTATCGACGCGGAGAGAGAATCCAGGGTCAATGAGGTTATAAAGTATACGGGTGAAGCCGGCGGCCGGCTCGAAGGTAATACCATAATCCTCGGCAGCGAATTGATGAAAAATGAGGGCATCTCTGTAGGGGATAACGTAGAGGTCATAATCCCTTATTCCATGCTGGATCAGGAAAAGAGCAGATTCAAAGTTATAGGGAGTTTTACATCGGGGCGTTATGATTATGACGCTAATATAGCCGTTGTCGGCCTGGATACGGCCAGGAAGCTTTACCGTCTGGAGGACGCGGTGACGGGTATCGGCATGCGGGTCGGGGACGAGATGGAAGTGACCGGAATAAAACACCGCGTTCAGGCCTCTCTCGGATATCCGTACCTGGTAAGGAGCTGGATGGACATGGACAGTAATCTGGTGAAGGCCCTTGCGCTGGAAAAGAAGATGATGTTCATTATACTGGCTCTTATAGTGATGGTCGCCTGTTTCAATATTTCAGGGTTACTTATAATGATGGTGATGGAAAAGACGAGGGATATCGGCATACTCAAAGCGATCGGGGCTAATTCCCGGGGCGTGAGTCTCGTTTTTCTGCTGGAAGGGGCGATGATCGGCCTGATCGGGATAATTCTCGGGGGCGCGTCCGGGATCTGCATAGCTAACAGGGTGAACGAGGTCGCCGGCTTTATTGAGAGGCTGACCGGCGTGACGTTCTTCCCGAACGATGTCTATTATTTCACCGAGATACCCGTCAAGGTGAGCGCGGGGGATGTCTGCACGATCATTTCCGTGGCGCTGGCCCTGGCGCTGTTAGCCGGCGTGTACCCGGCATGGAAAGCATCGAGGCTGGATCC
Organism: Candidatus Omnitrophota bacterium; assembly: GCA_034723315.1. Taxonomy (GTDB): domain Bacteria; phylum Omnitrophota; class Gorgyraeia; order Tantalellales; family Tantalellaceae; genus JAYEOV01. The sequence continues at coordinate 7,276 of JAYEOV010000059.1, forward strand.
CGTGGAAGCGATCAGATATGAGTGAAGAGGGATTGCCCGGATAGTATTGGGTATTGAGTATTGAGTATAAAAATGATAGTCGCGGAGAATATAAACAAGAATTTCAGGCAGGGGACCAAGACGGTCCACGCGGTAAGGGACGTGGGGTTAAGTATCCGTAAGGGAGAAAGGGCGTATATACACGGGCCGTCCGGAGCCGGTAAGTCCACGCTTCTGCAGGTGCTGGGGGGGTTGTGTCGTCCTACAAAAGGGACGGTGATGTTCAGGGAAAGCGATATCTACAGGATCTCTGACGGCAGGAGAAGCAGGTTAAGGAACAGCGGGTTCGGGTTTATCTTCCAGTTTTATCATCTTCTGCCGGAGTTAAGCGTCCTCGAGAACGTGATGTTTCCCGCCATGATCAAAGGGGGGCGGTCCCGCAAGAATTTAAGGTCAAGAGCGACGGAGATCCTGGAAACCGTAAAAATGAGTGACCGGCTGCGGCACAGGCCTTCCCAGCTATCCGGAGGGGAAGCCCAGAGGACCGCCATAGCGAGAGCTCTTGTGAACCGGCCGGATGTCCTGTTCTGTGACGAGCCGACGGGTAATCTGGATTCTGAAATGAGCGACCAGATATATAAGCTGCTTCTTGATATAAGCGAAAAGAACGGCATGAGCGTGGTCCTGGTATCGCACCAGGAAGTTATCAAGGGATTTTTCCACAGCGAATATTTCATGAAGGACGGCATTTTAAGAACAGCATTAAAGGGGCAGGATAGTGTTCCGTCGCTCGCGTCTCGTGCCGCGTATACGGATCACTGGTCACGAATAGAAAGGAATAGTGATGGGGCTTAAGGTTTTTATAAACGGGCAATTCGTCGACAGCGGGGAAGCCAGTGTCTCCATATTTGATCACGGGCTCCTTTACGGGGACGGCGTGTTCGAAGGTATAAGGTCATATAACCGGAAGGTGTTTCGCATGGAAGAGCACCTTGACCGTCTTTACAGCGGCGCCGGGTTCATAAGACTGGAGATACCCCTGACAAAAGACGCCCTCAGGTCGAAGATACTGGAGACGCTTAAGATCAACGATCTTGATGACGCGTATATCCGCGTCGTTGTGACGAGGGGGATCGGAGATCTCGGTCTTGATCCGCGGAAATGCGAAGCCCCGACGGTGTTCATCATAACTGACAAGATCGCACTTTATCCCGAAAGTTTTTACGAGAAAGGCCTGCCTATCATCATAGCTAAGACGCGGCGGAACCATCCGCAGTCGCTAGACCCGAGGATTAAATCGCTGAATTACCTGAATAACATACTCGGCAAGATCGAGGCCATAGACGCGGGAACGCAGGAAGCGATCATGCTTACGGTGGACGGGTACGTCGTAGAGTGCACGGGCGATAACATCTTTCTGGTAAAAAGCGGCAGGCTTCTGACGCCCCCGAGTGAAATGGGAGCGCTCAGGGGCATAACCCAGAAGGCGATAATTGAGCTTGCCGGGAAAAGGGGCATCGAGACGGAATGCGTGAAGATCCTGTCCGCTGATCTGTTCAGCGCCGAGGAATGTTTCCTGAGCGGGACGGCGGCGGAGATCATTCCCGTCGTGGAAATTGACGGAAAAGCCGTCGGCACGGGCAAACCGGGGGAAGTTACACTGCAGTTGCGGCAGGATTTCAGGAAGCTGACGGGGGTGGAAGGAATTCCGTATTGACGATGTTGGGCGCTTTGGGTATTGCGTATTCGGCAAAATTGCTCGCTATGGGTATTGAGTATTGAGTAGTCAGGATATAGCAGCCAGTGACCTAAACCTGGGACCCGAAACCGGACGAATTGTTTGCGGTGAAGATGTGGTGGAAAAATGAAGTGTGAGATCTGCGGAGAAAGAGAAGCTACGGTGCACCTGACCGAGGTCATCAACGACAAGGTCACCAAGCTTCACATTTGCGAACACTGCGCGAAAGCGAAGAGCTCAGAGATGCAGTCGCATTTCGGGCTCAGCGATCTTCTGTCGGGGCTGATGGATTTCGTTCCGGCTGTCAGCGAGGAACAGGTGACAGAAGGCGTCAAGACGAAATGCCCGGTCTGCGGGATGACGTATTATGATTTTCAGAGATCCGGCAGGCTCGGGTGCGGGAAATGCTATGAGACTTTCGCGAAGGATCTGAGCGAGCTGCTGAGAAAGATCCACGGATCGGACAAGCATGTGGGGAAAATGCCGTTCAAGGGCGAGGACGCGCTCAAGGACCAGCAGGACCTCCAGCGGCTCAAGAACGAGTTGAACGAACTCGTCCGGGCGGAGGAATTCGAAAAGGCGGTGGTCCTGCGGGACCGGATAAAAGAACTGGAAGAGAAACTAAAGGACTGAAGGGTTACGGAATGAAGCTGAACGATCTTATCCGGAAAAAGAGCGAATCCTTGAGAGGTGATGGCCCGAGGTCCAATATAGCCGTGTCAACCCGGGTGAGGATCGCGAGGAACATAAAAGAGCACGTCTATTTTAACAGGGCCAGCGACAAACAGAGAGAGAAGACGCTCAGTATGGTCTTCTCGGCGATGAAAAAGAGCAGCTTTCTCGAGAACGCCCTTTTTATTAAGCTCAGGGATATTTCAGATCTGGACAGGTTATTCCTGGTCGAACGGCATCTCATGAGCCCCGAACATATGCAGGAAGGCGCACATAAAGGGCTCGTGATCGAGGAGAAAGAGATAGTCAGCGTAATGCTGAACGAAGAGGATCACATAAGGCTGCAGGTGTTGCAGTCCGGCTTTAACATTATGGAAGCGTGGCGGATAGTGGATGACATCGATACGGAACTGGGACAGCATCTGTCGTTTGACTATTCCAGCAGGTTCGGGTACATGACTTCCTGCCCCACGAACACGGGGACAGGCCTTAGAGCTTCGGTAATGCTGCACCTTTCGGCCCTGGCGCTTGCCGGGCAGATCGATAACGTCTTTGGCGCGATCTCGAAACTGGGTCTTACGATGCGGGGTTTCTACGGGGAAGGGACAGAGGCGTTGGGCGATTTTTTCCAGATCTCCAACCAGATAGCCCTGGGGCATTCGGAAATGGATATACTTGATAACCTTGAAAGGATAATAAACAAGATCATCTCCAGGGAAGAAGCCATGAGGGAAAATCTTGTCAAAAAAAGAAAACATGAGATATCGGACAGGATATACAGGTCTTACGGGACGCTGAAGAGCGCGAGGATAATCACTTCGAACGAGACGATCAAGCTTCTTTCGACGATACGTCTGGGTGTGGAACTCGGTCTGGTGAAGGACGTGGATCCTTCCAGCATCAACGAGATGCTGCTTATTACCCAGCCGGCGCATTTGCAGAAACTGGACGGTAAGGAGATCGCCCCGTATAAGCGTGATATAAAGCGCGCGGACCTGATACGGGAAAAGTTAAAAATTTTAAATAAGAAGTGAGAATTTAAATTCTGCAAAATACAACATTTGTCAATGACGAAGTATTTTCTATTAACACGAAGGACAGAGTTTCACGGGCTTTGCCCGTGGGTATCTAATTTGCAGAGCTCTGTTGAACTTTTTAAAGGAGGATAAAAGATGCCGGCTTTCAACAGGTTTACCGAACGCGCCAGGAAGGTGATACTTTTAGCCAAGGAAGAGGCGAAGAGGTTCAACCATGATTATATCGGGACCGAGCACATACTTCTCGGGTTGATCAAGGAAGGAGAGGGGGTGGCGGCCGCGGTGCTGGCGAGCCTGGGGCTTGATCCGGACAATATACGGATAGAGGTCGAGAAACTCGTCCAGCCGGGTCCCGGCAAGGTGATGGAGACGGATATACCTTTTACTCCCAGGGCAAAAAAGGTCATCGAACTTGCCATGGACGAAGCGCGGAACCTCGGCCATAACTACATAGGCACCGAACACCTGCTGCTGGGTCTGATGCGCGAGGGGGACAGCGTGGCCAGCCAGGCGCTGTTGAACCTGGGGATGGACATGAAGAGCGTCAGGGATGAGGTCCTTAACCTCCTCGGGTCATCCATACCGGGGTATACGGTTTCAGGGGATACCAAGCGGAAGAAGAAGACGAAGACGCCGGCGCTTGATTCCTTCGGGAGGGACCTGACGGAGATGGCGAAGAAGGATGTGCTTGATCCGGTAATAGGCCGCGAGAAAGAGATCCAGCGCGTAACCCAGATATTGAGCAGGCGTAAGAAGAACAATCCCGTGCTGATCGGCGAGGCCGGCGTGGGTAAAACGGCCATAGTAGAAGGGCTCGCCCAGAAGATAGTGTCCGGGGACATTCCCGAGATACTCAAGGGCAAGAGGGTCCTGATACTGGACCTTGCTATGATGATAGCGGGGACAAAGTACAGGGGGCAGTTCGAGGAACGCATCAAAGCCGTTATGAAGGAGATAAAAGATTCTCCGGAAGTTATCGTCTTCATAGACGAGATCCATACCCTGGTTGGAGCGGGCGGCGCGGAAGGGGCTATTGACGCCTCCAACATACTCAAACCTTCGCTGCAGCGCGGGGACATACAGTGTATCGGCGCCACGACTCTGGATGAGTACCGTAAAAACATAGAGAAGGACCCGGCGCTTGAAAGGCGTTTCCAGCCAATCACGGTAGACGCGCCCAGCGTTGAAGAGACCATAAGCATATTGAAGGGACTAAGGGACAAGTACGAGGCTCACCACCAGGTGAAGTTCTCGGATAAGGCGCTGGAAGCCGCCGCGAAACTTTCGGACAGGTACATCAGCGGGCGTTTCCTCCCGGATAAGGCCATCGACCTGATAGATGAAGCGGGCTCGAAAGCGAAGCTCTCAACGATGGTGATGCCACAGGAGCTGAAAGAGACCGAAAAGAAGATAGATGAATACAGGCTCGAAAAAGAAGTCGCCGTAAAGGACCAGGATTTCGAAAAAGCCGCCCGTTTCAGGGACTCGGAACGGAAGGCCAAGCAGGACCTGGACAGCAAACGTCAGGAATGGAAGAACAGCCGGCGCAAACAGGAGGTGGCGGTAACGGAAGAGGATATTGCCACCATAGTTTCGGACTGGACGGGGATACCGCTGATAAAGGTGGAACAGAAAGAATCCGAGAAATATCTTAAAATGGAGGAAAGCCTCAGGGCGCGTGTTATCGGACAGAACGAGGCCATAGTTGCCATAGCTCACGCGGTCCGGAGGTCGCGGGCCGGGATAAAGGACCCGAACCGGCCCATAGGGACGTTCATCTTCATGGGGCCTACGGGTGTCGGAAAGACCCTGCTGGGTAAAAAACTGGCGGAGATCATGTTCGGCGATGAGGACGCGATCATTCAGCTGGACATGTCGGAGTACATGGAAAAGTTCAACGTTTCAAAACTTGTCGGCGCTCCTCCCGGGTACGTCGGATACGAAGAGGGCGGGCAGCTGACGGAAAAGGTAAGAAGGAGACCGTACTCGGTGGTTCTCCTGGATGAGATCGAAAAAGCGCATCCTGATGTTTTCAATATCCTTCTCCAGCTGCTGGATGAGGGGCGCCTTACCGATTCCTACGGCAGGAAGGTCAGCTTCAAGAACACGATACTTATCATGACGTCCAATATCGGGGCGAATCTCCTGAAGAAGACGGGGGCTATCGGTTTCAAGACGCCTAAGGAAGAGGAGACATACAAGGACATGAAGGAACGCCTGCTGGAAGAGGTCAAGAAGACCTTCAAGCCGGAGTTCCTTAACAGGGTAGACGATGTTATCGTATTCCGGAGCCTTAACAGGGATGATCTCAAGCAGATAGTCGAGATAGAGGTGAAAGAGGTGCGGGACAGGCTCAGGGAAAAACACATAGAGCTTGTGTTTGATAATAAAGCGAAGGATTTTCTTATCAGCAAGGGTTTTGACAAGGTCTTCGGCGCGCGGCCGCTTAAAAGGACCATACAGCGGTATCTGGAGAACCCGCTTGCGGAAGAAATACTGTCAGGGGTTTTCAAAGAAGGGTCCAAAGTGAAAGTGACGTGCCCGAAGGGCAGTGACAACCTTGTTTTCGTGAGATCCGCCGGCGAATCCGTTAAGGAAAAGAAGCAGGGTTAAGGGCGCGCCCGCTGGTTGGAGTAGACTCTTTCGGGAATTGACGGTCGATCTCCGACTCCCGGCGTCCTAAGGGCGGAGGATATGAGGAGTTTTATATATCGTCACAGGACGAGGCGGCTTTTGATCGTGGTGGTCCTGTTGAGCGCGGTAGGCTTTTTCTATTTGTACGAACCCAGGTGGATCAAGCGGACCGTAGAGGACAAGGTCGCGGAATTCATGGGCAACGAACTGACCGCGCGGATAGGAGAGGTCAGGGGCGGCATGTTCCGTGATATGATACTCCAGAACGTTGCGATCTATTCCGGTAAAGGTGATGAAGGCGGGGTGTTCCGGGTAGAGAGAATGGAGATACCGTATCGTATCTGGCGGGCGCTCTTTGATAAACTGGGCCTTTTACCCCCGCAGGAACGTGATCTCAGGAATATCGGGATATACTTCAGCAGGGAAAACCCGTTCATTAAAGGGTTCATCAAGCTCTACAAGTATCCCGACAGGATCGAGCTTTTCGGTCATATTTCACCGGGGATCTTCGGGGATCGCGAAAAAAGGGGGGTCAAGGGGGTTTTCCGGAAACGCGGGGACGGCAGATACGATTGCGAGATCCTGTGGGACGGGAAGACGAAGATCACGGGGACGCTTGACCCGTCGGGGCGGACTATCGATCTCGGGTTTACCCCCGTAGCGCGGAAAAAGGGCATAGTTAAAATAAAAGGGTCAATAGGCGAGAAAAAGGAAGTCAAGGTCTATTCCCGGCTTGATAAGGTAAGCGTATTCGGGACGGAGGTCATAGGAGACCTGTGGCTGACGTACAGGGACCCGGGTATACCTGTGTTCTTTTTTAAAGCGGAGAACCTGGTGATCGATAAGCGCCCGTTCTGGGATGTTGTCGTGGAAGGGGAGTTCTCCCCGGGAGAGAAAAAGCTCTCGCTTGACAACGTGAAGTGGGGCGAAAGTATCACTCTCCGGGGAAAGATAAGAACGCAGGACCCGTACCCGGCGGAATTAAGGCTTGTGATCAAGGATATGGATCTGGGAGAACTGGCCGGGATGTTGGGTAACACAACTGGCCCCTTCGCGGGAGTGGCAGAAACTGATATAAACATAGAAGGCCCCGTAAAGACGGCCGAGGTCAAAGGAAGGCTTTTCATAAGCGAGGGAGTGATGAACAATATGGAGTTCCGGTCGATATTCGCGACGCTGGAGGGAAAGCTGCCGGTAGTCAGGATCGTGGATTCGCGTGTATTGAAGGAAACGGGACATTTAATAGTCAGCGGCCAGATGGATTTCAGCAAACTGCGGGAGAATAAAGCTTTCGAAGACGTGGTTTTCGAGACAGATAACAGGGTGGCTGTCTGGGAGGACTGGCAGATATCAAAAGAGGAAAAACACCACGTGGTGGAAGCCAGGAAGGACAAAGTGACTATAAGCACGTCAATGGACGACGGAAGCCTCAGGAGAAGGCCGGTCACGGAAGACGCCATCCAGAAAGAGTTCGGTTTCAAGTACGGGCTGGACGGTTCTAACAGTATTAAGATCGAAACAAGTGAAGAAGACGATTTTTTCGGTCTGGAACACAAAATACAGTTTTGAGGTCATATGAATTTAAAATTTATTGAAACGTTTTGGAAAAAAACAGCGGTTACGCTGTTTTTTTACGTCATAAACAATATCAGAAGTTTTTTTATCTATACAGGCGGGCTGGTGATACTTTTTGTAAGGACCGTCCTGTGGATGTTTGTCCCTCCCGTACGGAGATGGCAGATCCTGGATCAGATGAACAGGATCGGCGTGGCGAGTTTTCCCATAGTGTTTCTCATAAGCCTTTTTACAGGCATGGTCCTGGCGCTGCAAAGCGCTTATCAGATGCAGAAAGTCTCGGCCGAAATGTATATTGCCTCGCTGGTCGCCCTTTCCATCACGCGCGAGTTGGGTCCGGTACTGACGGCCCTGATCATCGCGGGGCGCTGCGGGGCGTCTATCACTGCCGAGCTCGGAACGATGCGGGTCACCGAACAGGTAGAAGCGCTTGAGACGCTTTCGACTAATCCCATACACTACCTGGTAGTGCCCAGGTTCATAGCGATGGTCATAATGGTCCCGCTTCTGACCCTGTATTCTGATTTTTTCGGGATAGTCGGCGGGTATCTTGTAGGCGTGGGGAAACTGAACATAACTCACGCTATGTATGTCAAGATGACGTTCGAGCCCCTTGCCATCAAGGATGTGGTTACAGGGCTTATCAAGAGCGTTTCTTTCGCGATGATAATATGTATCATCGCGTGTTTTGAAGGTATTAATTCCGAAGGCGGGGCCGAAGGTGTAGGCAGGGCGACGACATCAAGTGTCGTGAGGAGTTTCATCCTGGTAATAATCGCCGACTGCTTTTTTACCGCGCTGTTCTACTTTATCATGAAGTAGGCACCGCGGGTATCGCTATGAAACATGGGAAATAAGATAGAAGCGACATGATAGAACTGAAGAACGTATATAAAGCATTCGGAGATCATCAGGTTCTGGAAGACCTTAACCTGACGATCAATACGGGCGAATCCATGGTGATCATAGGGCGGTCCGGCTGCGGGAAGAGCGTACTGCTAAAGCATATCATAGGGCTCATGAGGCCGGATTCGGGCAATGTTGAGATCGACGGCACGGATATCACCAGGCTCAACTCCAGGGAGCTTAATCAGGTGCGCATGAATTTTGGCATGCTTTTCCAGGGCGCCGCGCTGTTCGATTCACTGAGCGTGCTGGAAAACGTCGGATTCCGGCTTATTGAATATACGGATATGTCTCTTAAAGAGATAAAGACACGCGTCGCGGAATGTATGGAGATGGTCGGTTTATACGGGATAGAGGAGCTCAAGCCCGCTGAACTTTCCGGAGGGATGAAGAAGAGGGTCGGCCTTGCCAGGGCGATAAGCATGTCGCCCAAGATAATTCTTTTCGATGAACCCACAACGGGCGTTGACCCCATAATGGGGGACATTATAAACGAGCTTATAAGGTATCTCCATGATACTCTTGAGGTGACTTCCATAACCGTGACGCACGACATGAAAAGCGCTTACAAAATAGCCGACCGGATAGCCATGTTGTACGACAGGCACATTATAGAGAGCGGCACTCCGGAGGAGATAAAGAGTTCAGAGAACAGTATAGTCAGACAGTTTATTACAGGTTCCGCCGAGGGGCCGATCACCCAAAAGTAGCGTTCGTAGTGATTTTTTTTAAAAAAGGAGATACAGATGTTCAGGAACGAGAAGCTTGAATTGAAGGTGGGGCTGTTCATAGGGGTCGGGATCTTTCTGGGGTTTTTCATCATTTTTTCCGTAAGTGATATTTACCTTCTGCAGAAGGGATATAACATCAAGGCGGTGTTCGATTTTGTCAACGGGATAAAAGAGAACGCGCCTATAAGGCTGGCCGGCGTCCATGTCGGCGAGGTCAAGAAGATAGATATCTTTTACGACGATGACCTCGAAAAGACCCGCGTCACGCTCGGGCTGTGGGTCACCGGCGAAACGAAGATAGAAAAGGACTCGGTGGCAAGGATCAACACCCTCGGGCTTTTAGGTGAGCAGTATCTTGAGATAACCCCGGGCACTTCGAACCATTTTCTGAAAGCCGGCAACACTATAGTAGGCAAGAGCCCCGTGAACGTCGGATTGCAGATGGAGAGGATGGTCGAACTTGTAGATTCCGCGGCCATAATATTCCAGAACGTGGCTGAAGGGAAAGGGACGCTTGGAAAATTCCTGGTTGACGATACGATATATAACGATCTGGAGACGATATTCGGCAGGCTGAGCAGAGGGGAGGGGACCATAGGCAAGCTTCTCGTGGAAGAGAGGGTCTATGACAACATCGAGGAGTTCACCAGTGACATTAAAGCGCACCCGTGGAAGCTTCTTCGCAAGACGTCTGACCGGAAAAAAAGAAGCGAAAGCGATGTGAAAAAACGCGGGACAGGTGTAAGTACGAGGTGATGGAAGTAGGGGCTGGATTGGGCACGTTTGCTCTCTATGGGTATTGAACAAGTGGGTTTGCTATGGGTATCGCGTATCGCGTATTGCGTATCTCGCAGAACTTCAGCGGTATTTACGAGTCGCTTACAACAGGCGTGTCCCCGGAACTTTAGCAGTATTTACGTGATATTTTTGGTAATGTTTAATTTTTTTAATGGAAAGGAAGTGGGAGTATGACGATAAAGTTGATAAGGGTCTTTTTTATGTTTCTGGCCGTTGTGTGCGGTTATTACATCGGATCCCAGTTCACGGGGCTCCTGAGCCAGAAGGCTCTGATCGGCGCGGGCATAGGAGCGGTTTGCAGTATTCTTTTGATACTTATGGAACTGAAGCTGCAGCGCGTATCGCTGCGTAATCTTTCGGCTGCGGCTTTTGGACTTGTTTTCGGTTTTTTCATGGCGTGGATGATGACCTTGATATTGCGCCTCATACCCATGGGGGGGATCTATTATTCAGTTTTTCAGATAATCTTCACACTTGTTTTCTGTTATCTGGGCATAGTCATCTCCATAAAGGGTAAGGACGAGTTCAACCTGATAATTCCGTATATCCGCTTTTCCAGGGAGGAGCAGAGAGACCAGCTTTACCTGCTGGACACGAGCGTGATCATTGACGGCAGGATAGCCGGCGTGTGCGAATCGGGTTTTCTTGAGGGCAAGCTTGTGGTTCCCCGTTTCGTTTTGCAGGAATTGCAGCAGATAGCGGACAGTTCCGACGACTCTATGCGCACAAGGGGGCGCAGGGGGCTGGACATACTTGACAGGCTCAAGAAGTTCCAGGGGACGGAAGTGATAATCCATGATGAGAGTCTTCCGGATATAAGAGAAGTGGACGCCAAACTTGTTCGTATGGCAAAAATACTTGACTGTTATGTTCTCACGAACGATTTTAACCTTAACAAGGTAGCGAAACTTGAAGGTGTCAGGGTCCTCAACATCAACGATCTGGCGAACGCATTGCGTCCCGTGGTCTTTCCCGGCGAGCAGATGAACGTTTATATACGCAAGGAGGGAAAAGAAAGGAACCAGGGCGTTGCTTTTATGGATGACGGGACGATGATAGTTGTCGATAACGCGAGAAGGATGATCGGCAAGAATATCAATGTCTCGGTTTCGAGCGTTCTGCAGACCTCGGCCGGGAGGATGATATTCGCCAATCTGGTTGACAGGCCTGAATATCCGAAAAAGCAGAATAACCGTTATAGGGAACGCGAGGCAGAATAGGGCTATGGGGGTATCTCGTATTGATTATTGGGTATCGGGGGATCAGAAAATCCGGGTATCCGGGATTCAGACTACTTGGTGGGATACTTGGGGACATTCCTCAAGGGGACACACCTCAAGTAGAAAAATGGTAATATTGGGCATAAAAGCTGAAGTTCCGGGGACACGCCTGTTGTTAACGCAAAGTAGATATTACTGAAGTTCCGGCCGAAGGGCGGGTTAAGTTTCTTGCCTCCCCCCTTTGAAAAAGGGGGCCAGGGGGATTTTATAATTTAGCGGCGAACCCATGGTGATAATTTTGTTCGCGGCCTGGAGGCCGCTCCTACGGGATAGGTGAAAAGTTCGCCCGACGGGCATTAAGTTCTTATATACATGCTGAATTTATGAGAATAGGTATAGGTTACGACATACACCGGCTCGCCGCGGGACGGACGATGGTTCTCGGCGGCGTCAAAGTGCCCTGTCAAAAAGGGCCCGTAGGGCATTCCGATGGTGACGTGCTTCTTCACGCGGTCGGTGATGCTATACTGGGCGCTATGGCAAAAGAGGATATAGGCGTAATGTTCCCCGATACGGATCCGGCGTTCAAGGGTGTTTCCAGCCGCGATCTTTTGAGAGAAGTGGCGGGCCTTATGGAGAACGAGGGGTATGTCGTGAATAACCTGGATTGCGTGGTCGTAGGGGAGGAACCGAAAATAGCGCCGTACCGGGACGAAATAAGGAAGGTAATAAGCGGGATCCTGAAAGCCGGGGAAGACGTTATAAGCGTAAAGGGAAAGACGTCCGAAAAGATGGGACCCGTGGGTGAAGGCGAAGCTGTCGCGGCTTACGCCGTGGTGCTGCTTGAGCAGAAGTGATTTATGGACCACGGACCACAGTCGACTGTGATCTGTAGACCATGGACCAGTATCGACTGTGGGTTCTAAGAAGGAGTTGTTGATTATGGGGGTTCTTTTAGACGTAATATTGGTTCTTGCAATACTTGCCATCATAATTTTCGTGCTCGTGCGGATCTTTTTCAAAGATGAGATTAAAGCGGCCATGGAGAGGGATCCGGCTGCGACGTCCGCCGCTGAAGTGATCTTCACTTATTCAGGGCTGCAGGCCCTGGTGTTTCACAGGATATCCAGCCGTTTCAGGGAATGGTCTATCCCTTTTTTCCCGAGGTTTCTGTCGCAGCTGGGGAAATGGATAACCGGGATAGAGATACACCCGGGAGCCCGGATAGGGAAAGGTCTTTTTATTGACCACGGCATGGGTGTCGTAATAGGCGAGACTTCGATAATCGGCGATAATGTCACGATGTTCCAGGGCGTAACCCTCGGGGGAACGGGGAAGGAAAAAGGCAAGCGGCATCCTACGCTGGGGAATAATGTGGTCGTCGGTGCCGGGGCGAAAGTGCTCGGCAACATCAAAGTGGGAAACGACGTGCTTGTCGGGGCCAACGCGGTCGTCGTCCGTGATATCCCGGATGATTCGACGGTCGTGGGCGTGCCCGGACGGATCGCGAAAAGGCGCGGCAAACGCATACCCGGCGGGATCAATCTAGACCACACCTCGTTGCCCGACCCCATACAGCAGGCGCTGGAGCGCCTGCAGCACGAAATAGACCATATCGAAGGAGAGATAAAGGAGTTCCACGAAGACCGGCGTGAGGGGGTTGGATGAAGTAGGAGCTCCGGGTGGTTCGTTTTGGACAAGTGGGCTCGCTATGGGTATTGAGTATTGAGTATTGGACGAGTTTGCTCGCTATGGGTATTGAGTAGCTGACATTTATTACTGATTACAGTGAAGTTCTGAAGTTCCGGGGACACGCTTGTTGTTGGCGCCCAAACATGTCCCCGGAATATATTTATCGTAACGGAATTTCAATATAGCAGGAATTCCTTTTTGAGAACACATTAACCAAAGCCGTAGGAGCCGCCTCCCCTCGGCTTCGCTCGGGACAGGCCGGCGGCGAACCCATGGTGATAATTTTGTTCGCGGCCAGAGGCCGCTCCTACGGGATAAGGCCAGAGGCCGCTCCTACGGGATAAGGCCAGAGGCGGCTCCTGCGGGATAGGTGAAAAGTCCGCCCGAAGGGCATTAAATTCATGTTTAGGAATTTCAATAAAAAGGGGGATTTTAAGGGGGCAAAGCCCCCTTGCCATAAATTAAGCGCACCATGCAGCTCCAAAGTTGTGCGAAGCGCTTAATTTATTATTAATGATATGATCACGCTGTACAATACGCTGACAAGGAAGAAGGAAGAATTCCGGCCAATGGAAGAAGGCAAGGTCAGGATGTATGTCTGTGGACCCACGGTCTATGATGTGCCCCATATTGGACACGCGCGCAGCGCGTATGCCTTTGACGTTATAAGAAGATATTTCGAATACGCGGGGCTTGAGGTCTTTTTTGTAAGGAACGTGACGGACGTTGATGACAAGATCATTAAGAAAGCCGCGGACGAACTCCAGGAGATTGGAGAGAAGATATCGTCCGTCAGACTGAAGGAGAGGGTCAGCGAAGTGGCGACGCGCTATCTTGACGTCTATCATCACGAGATGGACGTTCTCGGGATGATCCCGCCTACGGTTGAACCCAAAGCCACCGAAAATATATCGGATATGATAGAGTTCATAAAGGCGCTGATAGACAGGGAGTATGCCTACGTCGCCGGAGGGAACGTCTATTTCAGCGTGGATAAGTTCGCTGACTACGGGAAACTGTCAAACCGTGACAGGGAAGAGATGCTGCAGGGGGTCCGGATCGAACTGGATGAAAAGAAGCGTTATCCGCTGGATTTCGCGCTATGGAAGGAGGCCAAGCCGATGGAGCCTTTCTGGGAAAGTCCGTGGGGAGAAGGGCGTCCGGGCTGGCATATAGAATGTTCCGTTATGAGCATGCGTATCCTCGGCCCGCAGTTCGATATCCACGGGGGCGGGCTTGACCTTCTATTCCCCCATCACGAGAACGAGATAGCGCAGGCGGAAGCGGTTACAGGCAGGCCGTTCGCCAATCACTGGATCCATAACGGGCTCCTGACCGTCAACGCTGAAAAGATGTCTAAATCCCTTGGCAATTATATCACGATAGCCGATTTTCTGGAAAAGCACAGGGATCCGGACCTGCTGAAAATGGCCTTTTTGAACAGCCATTATCGGAGCCCCATGGATTACAGCGAGGATAAGATGACGGAGGTGAGACGTTCAAAGGAGCGCATCATGATATTTTTTGATAAAGTGGACAGGATGGTCCGGGAATATCCGGGCGGGGAACGGAAAGAAGGCGGCTCCGATGCCGAGGCGGTCAGCAAAGCTCAGTGGACGGTGAACACCCTTCAGGAGAAGTTCGAAGAGGTGATGAACGACGATTTTAACGCGCCCGGCGCGATGTCCGTGATCTTTGAGGCGGTAAAGACCGGCAATGACTGTTTGTCGGATAGCGCGCTGTCCGTCGCCGAGAAAACCCACATGGCGAATGCCGTGAAGAATTTCGTTCTGAGGTTCGCGAATGTTCTTGGTCTTTCATTGAGCCCGATCAGGATCGAGGAAGACCAGGCCAGGGAGATAGAGAGGCTTGTCACCTTGAGAGAAGAAGCCAGGAAAAAGAAGGATTACGCCAGGTCGGATACGATACGCGAGGAACTGGAGAACATGGGGGTGACCGTTGAGGATACCCCGGAAGGGCCGGTATGGCGGAAGAGATAGAACAGGGGATATTCATAACGTTCGAGGGGCCGGAAGGGAGCGGCAAAAGTACGCACTCCCGCCGTGTGTATGAAGAACTTCTGTCGGACGGGTTCGACGCGGTGCATACCGCCGAGCCCGGGGGCACGGCACTTGGCCGCGGGATACGCGATCTGCTGCTGGAGAAGGACGAGATACGCCTTGATAGCCAGGCGGAACTTTTTCTTTTTGAGGCAGACAGAGCCCAGCACGTGGAAGAATTCATCCGTCCGCAGCTGCGGATGAAAAAGGTCGTCATATGCGACCGTTATAGTACCGCTACCTTCGCTTACCAGGGATACGGCCTGGGGACGGATATCGGCTTCATAGAGAGAGTGGACGCGGCCGCGACCGGCGGGCTCTGTCCCGATCTGACGGTATTGTTGGACGTGGACGTGGAAACGGGACTGGCCAGGGCAGGCGCGGGACGGCCTGCCGACAGGATAGAGAAGAGGAACAGACAGTTCCATGAGAAAGTGCGCCGGGGGTATCTTTCTCTGGCGGAGAAGTTTCCCGACAGGATCAAGGTGATAGAAGTCAGGGATAACAGGGACGAAACTTATAATCTTGTGAAGGAAGAGGTTTATGCTCTTATTGAGCGATATAAAAGGTCAAAGTAACGCTATTCGGTTTCTTTCCAACAGTTTATCAACCGGCAGGATCGCCAACAGCTATCTGTTTTTCGGGCCGCGGGGAGTAGGCCGCGCTTTATGCGCGAAAGCTTTCCTTATGGGACTTATCTGCGGGGAACGCGGGGGGGAGGCGGAAGCGTGCGGGAATTGCGACGCCTGTCACAGGGTAAACGCCCTGGGACACCCCGATATCTCCTGGATAAAACCTGAAAAGAACAAAGCCATCAAGATAGAGCAGATACGCGGGGTGAAGGATACCCTGAACATGAAACCATATGAATCAAGTATAAGCGCGTGTGTCATAGAAGACGCCCATATGATGACCAAAGAGGCGTCAAACGCGCTTTTAAAGATCCTGGAGGAACCGCCGGGGCGGTCTCTATTGATCCTTATAACCGACAAGAGAGAGATGCTGCTGGAGACGGTCGTCTCCAGGTGCGCGGAAGTGAGGTTCAGGCCGCTTCCGGTTTCCGAGGCCAGGGAAATAATCATGAGGGATGCCGCGGATCTGAAAAAAGAAGAAGCGCATTTCCTGGCGTACTTTTCGCAAGGGTCGCCCGGCAGGGCCCTTGAGATGCTGGAAGAGGGGGTAATAGACCGGAAAACCGATCTGATGCGCATCCTTGACGACATGCTGAAAGAGGAGAACATATCGTGCCTGAACTGGGACACGGAGAACAGGGATCAGCTTATCGAAGACCTGGAACTGCTGGTCATGTTCCTGCGTGATGTGGCGATGGGCAAGGAAGATTTAGAGGATATGGTCCTGGACAAGGGGATGTTAGATACGGAATTATACGGATATTTTAAAAAATATCCGGTCGATAAATTATACGGCATTGTTGAGCGTCTTGGCGGGTTAAAGACCGCCCTGGAGGGCAATGTTAATCCTCGGATCGTGGCCCAAGCCTTGCCGGGGATGCTTAAGTGAAGTAGGCGCTGTGGGTATCTCGTATTGAGTATTG
>JAYEOV010000059.1:23972-50676 GCA_034723315.1 Candidatus Omnitrophota bacterium
ATTGTTGAGCGTCTTGGCGGGTTAAAGACCGCCCTGGAGGGCAATGTTAATCCTCGGATCGTGGCCCAAGCCTTGCCGGGGATGCTTAAGTGAAGTAGGCGCTGTGGGTATCTCGTATTGAGTATTGCGTATCTCGTATCGGACGAGTTTGTTCGCTATGAGTATCTCGTATCGCGTCATGCGTATGTCGTATTGCGTTGCGTGTATCGTATATAAAAATATATTCCGGGGACATGCTTGGGCGTTCTAAATAGGCGCCTGCAACAAGCGTGTCCCCGGAACTTCGGGCGAGCCTTGATATGGAAAGGGAGACGGAAGATGCAGGAAATGATCCGGGTACAGTTGAGGACGGCGGGAGAGATAAATAATTTTCTGACCAACAATATGAAACTTGACGTTGGCGATAAAGTGATAGTAGAGGCCGATAGGGGCCTTGAATACGGAGAGATAGTGTCCCCTGCCGAAAAGGCCGTTGATATAGATTCCCTTGAAAAACCCCTGCGCAAGATAATCAGGAAAGCTAACCCCTGGGACGAAAAACAGATAGCGAAGAACAAGGCAAAGACGAAGGACCTCATGAACGTATGCGAGAAGAAGATCCAGGGGCATAAACTGCCGATGAAGCTTGTGGACGCGGAATATTCTTTCGACAGGTCAAAGATAATCTTTTATTTCACCTCGGAAAACCGCGTGGATTTCCGGAACCTTGTAAGGGATCTGGCGAATATCTTTCGCGTGCGCATAGAATTAAGACAGATAGGCGTGAGGGACGAAGCGAGAATGCTCGGGGGGCACGGTCCCTGCGGGAGAGAACTCTGCTGCATGTCCTTCCTGAAGGATTTTAATCCGGTCACCATCAGGATGGCAAAGATTCAGAGCCTGCCGCTTAACCCTTCCAAGATCTCGGGACTTTGCGGGAGGCTTATGTGCTGTCTCGGGTATGAGTACGACAGCTACAGGGAATGTTTGAAAGGCATGCCGAAAGTAGGCAGGGAGATAAAGACGGAGCATGGCAAGGGCAAAGTGATAGCGGTGAACCCCCTGACAAGGATGGTTACCGTTGATCTCGGCGAGGGGAAGATCAAGGACACTAAGATAGAGGCGTAAGGAGGCGGGACAGAAGACAATGGGGAAATTCTATATAACCACCCCTATATATTACGTGAACGCGAATCCGCATATAGGACACGCTTACACGCAGATAGCCGTTGATGCCGTAGCCAGGTACCACAAGATGCTTGGCGAAGAGGTGTTCTTTCTTACCGGCACCGACGAGCATGGCGAAAAGATCGAAGAAGCGAGCCTTAAAGCGGGTTTCGAGAGAGGCAGGGAGAAGGAATTTGTCGACAAAATAGTCACGAATTTCAAGAAAGTCTGGAAAGCGCTTGACATCCAGTACGATGATTTTATACGTACCACAGACAAGGAACACGAGAAAGTCGTCCAGGAACTATTGAACAGGATGCGCGAGAAAGGCGATGTGTATTCCGGGGAATATGACGGCTGGTTCTGTACTCCCTGCGAGACGTTCTGGACCGATACCCAGGCCGGGGACGGGATGTGTCCCGAGTGCGGGAGGCCCGTGGACAGGCTCAGGGAGAAAAATTATTTTTTCAGAATGAAAGACCACCGGGACTGGCTGATAGAACATATTAACGCTAACCCGGATTTCATAAGTCCGGATTTTCGGAAGAACGAAGTCCTGGGTTTTTTGAGAGAGGAGCTTAACGACCTGTGTATATCCCGTCCCAAGGAAAGGATGTCCTGGGGGATAGAACTGCCATTTGATAAGGATTACGTGGTCTATGTCTGGTTCGAGGCCCTGATAAACTATCTTTCCGGACCCAAGAAACACGGAAGGTTCGATGAACTTTGGCCGGCCGATTTTCACGTGATAGCCAAGGATATACTCAGGCACCACGCGGTTTACTGGCCGATAATGCTCAAGAGCATGTACGGTGATGATTTTCCGGAAGCGGCGGATTATCTGCCGGGAACGGTCTTTGCTCACGGCTGGTGGAAAATGGGGGAAGAGAAGATGTCCAAGTCCAGGGGGAATGTCGCGGATCCGCTTGAGCTTATAGAGAAATACGGCGTGGATCCCCTGCGGTATTTTCTTCTGAAGGCGGTCAATTTCGGCATGGACGGCTCGTTCAGTGAAGACGCGCTGGTTGCCATATATAATAGTGACCTCGCCAACGACCTCGGCAACCTGTTGAACAGGACGCTTACCATGGTGGAGAAGTATTTTGGAGGGATGTCACCCGGCGCCCCGGAAGATTGCGGTGATACCGCGCAGCGCGAGAGAAGCGACAGGGACATAAGAAGCCAGGTCGTAAAGCTTTACGGGAACATATATGATCACATGGTGAGCCCGAAGCTCCGCCTGAAAGAGGCGCTGGAAGAGATAATGCTGGTTGTCGGGAAGGCAAATAAGTATATAGAGGAATCCGCACCCTGGGAATATTCCAAAGCGGGCAATGCCGAGGCGATCAAGCTTATAATAGCTGATCTTCTGGAAGTCCTTCTCCGGACCGCGAGGAGCGTATATCCTTTCATGCCCTCAACGGCGCGGAAGATATTGGGCCAGCTCGGTCTTGACAGCGAATTTTACATGAAACTGGCCAGGGATGAGATAAGGAAGGTTGACCCGGATTCCCCGGACTGGAGAGAATTTCCTGCCGGCACAAAGGTCTTGAAAGGAGCGCCTCTTTTCCCGCGGATACAATAATTACCGGAACATTCGAATGATGTTTTAGCTGTTCCTCGAGGGAGCGTCATTTATAATAATATGTTCTGGGGACATGCCTGAGCGCCCCCAATAGCCGCCTACAACAGGCGTGTCCCCAGAACTTCAGCAATATTTACCAGGTGTCTACAGCAGGTGTGTCCCCTTCAGGAATGTCCCCAGTTTTTTCGCTCAGCCTCGTAACGAACGGGATTATGAAATGGGTTCTAGAAAAATTTACCGTAAGAAGATAAAAGACGGCACTGAACTTACTTCCTTCCAGAAAAAAGTTCTACTGGCCGTTATGGAGATCCCCAGGGGAGAAGTCCGGTCGTACTCCTGGGTCGCGAGGAGGGCCGGTTCGCCCCGCGCGTGCAGGGCCGCCGGACAGGCTCTTTCTGTCAACCCCTACGCTCCGCACGTGCCGTGTCACAGGGTGATCTCATCCGACGGGTCGATAGGGGGGTATTCAGGCGGATCGGGCAGAAAGAGGCGGTTGCTCGCGAAAGAAGGAGTTTGGAGTTGACGATGAAGCTTGTGGATACGCATTGTCACCTGGATTTTCCGGATTACAAAGACGATCTGGACGATGTCATTAAAAGTGCCGAAAATTCGGGCGTGGTCCGGCTGATATCACCCGGCACGAGTATCGAAAGCAGCGCAAGGGCCCTGGAACTGGCGGAAAAATATCCGTCCGTATTCGCGGCCGCCGGCGTACACCCTCACGGGGCGGATGACGTGAAAGACGGTGATATGGCGCGTCTGCGGGAGATGATAACGGCGGCTGAGAAGATAGTGGCCATTGGCGAGATAGGTCTTGATTACTATAAAGGATATTCGCGCGGAGAAAACCAGAGAAAGCTTTTCAGGGATTGTTTCGCCCTGGCGGGGGAACTTGACCTCCCGCTGATATTGCATAACCGCAACGCGGATAAGGACGTTTTGAGCGTTCTGACATCAGGTAATGCCGGCACGCTGAGAGGTGTCGTTCATTGTTTTTCCGGGGACATGGATTTTCTGGAAAAAGTCCTTGCCCTGGGTATGCACGTGTCCTTCGCGGGGAATATAACTTTTGATAAAGCCGGACGCCTGCGCGAGTTGGCAAGTCACGTGCCCCTGGAAAGGCTGCTTCTGGAAACGGACTCACCGTACATAACCCCGAAGCCTTTCCGAGGGAAGAGGAACGAGCCATCTTTCGTGCGGTATCTCCCGGGTGTCTACGAAGATATTTATGACCTGCCTGCCGAAAGAATAGCCGAAGCTACTTCACGGAACGCGAACAGGCTGTTCCGTCTCGGGATGGAAAAGGAAAGCACCATAGTTTACCAGATAAGAGATTCGCTTTACATCAATGTTACTTACAGGTGTACGAACAGATGCACCTTCTGTACGCGCGATATATCCGATTACGTTCAGGGGTATGACCTGAAACTGGACAGAGATCCGACTTCCGGGGAGATCATCTCCTCGATCAGGGACGTGTCCAGGTATAAGGAAGTGGTCTTTTGCGGGTTCGGGGAACCTGTTTTGAGGTTAGGTGTCATTAAAAAAGTCGCTTCTTACGTAAAGGCAAAAGGCGGCCGGGTCAGGATCACGACCAACGGCGAGGGCAACCTGATCAACGGCAGAAGCATTGCGCCGGAACTTAAAGGCCTGGTCGACAGGGTCGCAGTAAGTCTTAACGCGCCGGACGCTGAGACTTACGGGGATCTATCTCTCCCGGTTTTCGGTAACAGGGCTTACGGGGCCATCCTTGAATTCGTTACCGATTGCGTGGAGCAGGGGATAGAGGTGGAGATAACCTGTCTTGACATGATCGGCGAGGAGGGCGTTGAACGGTGCCGGCAGGTCGCGGAGAGGATGGGGGTTTCTTTCCGGTTGAGGCACCTGCACGTTGTAGGGTGAATGGAAAAGTAGGCGCTATGGGTATCTCGTATCACGTATCTCGTGTATCGTATATAATAATATATTCCGGGGACATGCCTGAGCGCCCCCAATGGCCGCCTGCAACAGGCGTGTCCCCGGAACTTCAGCAGTGTAGAATGGTCGCCTACAACAGGCGTGTCCCCGGAACTTCAGCAGTGTAGAATGGTCGCCTACAACAGGCGTGTCCCCGGAACTTCAGCAGTATAGAATGGTCGCCTACAACAGGCGTGTCCCCGGAACTTCAGCAGTATTTACTAGGCGTATGCAACATTAATATGAAAAAGATTTCTGAAATTATAAAAGGTAACAGGATCTATGTTTTTCTTCTTGTGTTCGTTATCCTGATAAACTTCCTGGTGTTTTTGGGCTGGATGGCCGAGAGAGCGGGAAAGAGGGCCACTCCGTCCTCTGAACAGGTCGAGACCGCCGAAGAGGAAACACAGCCCAAAAAAATGACCATGTTCGATGAAGAGGAAATCCAGGCCCGGCAGAAAAGGCTGAAAGCCCTTGTAGTGGAGAAGCCTTTATTATACCTGTTCCTGGGGCTTCTTAACCTGATGACATTTTTTGCGATATTTATCGGTATTTTACTGGACGCTTATTTCGTCATGCGATGGTTTTGCAGAAAGCCCGTCAACATACGCTTAATGGAACAGGAGACCCCGAAATGGAGCGTAGGGGATGTCGCGCGCGTGATATTGATCTTTCTGTCTTCAGGTTACGCGTTTGTGATCTTGCAGGGATTCGTGGCGAAACAGTTTCCAATCCTTTTTAACGATAACTTCCGCATGATCCTCAACACGGTCATGATGAACGCAGCAGGTATAGGCGTTATCGTTTATTTCATAGTGAAAAAATACGGCCAGGACCTGAACGCAATAGGTATTACGTCGAAGAAGATCGTGACGGGCGTTTTTTATGCCGTCGTCGGCTATATCGCGCTGTTGCCTGTGCTTCTGGCGATCATGCTGATAACGTTCTTCGTGACGAAGCTGCTTGAATACCGTCCGCCGGTCCAGCCTATCGTGCAGGTCTTCATAGAAGAAAAAGAGACTTCCGTGCTCTTGCTTTCCGCGGTGTTCGCGGCTGTTTTCGGGCCTATCGCCGAGGAGATATTTTTCCGGGGTTTCATGTATTCGGCGGTCAAGAAAAGGTTCGGTATATTCCGGTCGATGCTGATAACCTCGGCTATTTTTTCTTTTCTGCATACTCACATTGTAGGCTTTCTGCCGATAATGATGCTGGGAATGCTGCTTGCCTTTCTTTATGAGAAGACGGGATCGCTTATTCCCTCTATAACGGTGCATATTATACATAATCTCGGAATGGTGGTGCTTGTGTTCCTGATGCGGTTCATTGGCACGTAGTTGTGAAAGTAGGCGCTATGGGTATCTCGTATGTAAAAATATATTCCGGGGACATGCCTGGGCGAGCCTTCGTGGCGTCTATAACAAGCGTGTCCCTGGAACTTCAGCAACGTCTCGTGTCGCCAACAACAGGCGTGTCCCCAGAACTTCAGCATGGAAAATCACGAGTTACGATTCGGCAAACAGGGAGCAATTATGAAATTTGAGACGATACGCTGGAAAAATAACAGGGTGGAACTGCTCGATCAAAGGCTCCTTCCCGGAAAGACGAAATACACCCCATGCACTACTGACAGGGACATCCACTGCGCCATAAGGACGATGAAAATAAGAGGGGCCCCGGCGATAGGTATAGCCGGCGCTTATGGAGTGTATCTGGGTGTCAGGAAAAGCCGGGCGAAAAGTTTCGAAGAATTCAGGAAAGAATTGAAGAAGACGATCGATTATCTGGCCGGTTCGCGGCCTACTGCCCGTAATCTCTTCTGGGCCCTTGAAAGGATGGAGGGGCTCATTAACAGGAACAGGAAGGCGTCTGTCAGAAAACTGAAAAAGATCCTTCTGGACGGGGCGAACGCGATACTTGAAGAAGACAGGAAGATATGCCGCTTGATAGGAAAGAACGGGAGAAAATTGCTTTCGAAAGGGACAACCGTCCTGACCCATTGCAACGCGGGCGGTCTTGCTGCGGGGGAATACGGTACCGCGCTCGGGGTGATCTTTGCTTCCGCGAACAGGATCAGAAGGGTATACGTTGATGAGACCAGGCCCGTTCTTCAGGGAGCGCGCCTGACCGTGTGGGAGCTTTTAAAAGTCGGCATACCGACTACGTTGATATGTGATAACATGGCGGCTTCACTTATGGCGAAAAAGGAGATCGATGCGGTAGTGGTAGGAGCAGACCGCATTGCAGCTAACGGCGACACCGCGAACAAAATAGGGACTTATAACCTGGCGGTGCTGGCCGGTTACCACGGTGTTCCATTCTATGTGGCGGCTCCGGTATCAACGTTTGACCTGTCCCTGTCAACCGGGAAAAATATACCGATAGAAGAGCGGTCCCCTCTCGAGGTGAAAAAGATAAACGGCAGGTATATAACCATGAAGAAAGTTGCCGTTAGAAATCCCGCTTTTGACGTCACACCGGCGAAACTGATAACGGCGATAATAACCGAACGCGGGGTGATCAGAAGACCGGATGGGGGGAAAGTTGCAAGGGTGGTGGGTGGAGCGTGAATCGTGGATCGTGGATCGTGGATTGTATTTAGTGAAGTTCCGGGGACACGCCTGCTGTAGACGCCTATTGGGTACTGTTGAAGTTCCGGGGACACGCTTGTTGTAGGCGCCTATCAATATTGCTGAAGTTCCGGGGACACGCCTGCTGTTAACGCCGAGTAGGCGGTGCAGGCATGTCCCCAGAATATATTTTTACATACGATACACGCGACACGCGATACGAGATACCCATAGCGAGCAAACTCGCCGAATACGAGATCATGAAAGAGCTGGAACTGATAAAAGACATACGGGAACGCGCGGGGAAGCCCGGGAGCGGCGTAAAAGCCGGCATCGGCGACGATTGTGCCGTCCTGGACTATGACAGGAGACGTTATCTTTTGTGGGCGTCCGATATGCTTGCTGACGGGACACATTTTCGTGCGGGTAAGGTTCCCTACAAGAAGATAGGCCATAAAGCCGTAGCGGTGAACATCAGTGACATCGCCGCCATGGGAGGCGTCCCCCGGTATATACTGGTGAGCATAGGTATCCCCGGGGGGATGAAGAAGGCGGCGGTCAAAGCTATTTACGACGGTATTTTCAGCACGTGTAAAGATTACGGGATCAAGGTCATAGGTGGGGACACTGTTCGCGCCTCATGCCTCGTTATAGATATATCGATACTGGGCCTTGTCGAGAAAACCCGGCTCCTCAGGCGTTCGGGGGCGAAAGAAGGTGAACTTATGCTTATAACAGGTCCGGTCAGGGACGGGAAGAAAGAACATATGGATTTCAGGCCGCGGCTGAAAGAAGCAAGGGCCCTCGCCGGGCGCTGCAGGATAGGTTCCATGATAGACACATCGGACGGGATAGCTCTTGACGCCGGCCGTATATGTTCTGAAAGCGGTGTGGGATGCAGGTTATACGAAAGCGCTATCCCTCTCTCGAAAGGCCTGTCCCTTGAGGACGCCCTGTATTACGGAGAGAGTTTTGAACTTCTTTTTACGATGGATGTCAGGGAGGCAAGGAGCCTTTTCCTTGGAATGAGATCAAGCGGTAGAGTGCCTGAGTATTTCATCATCGGGGAGATTACGGGGAAAAGGGAAGGCATGTGCCTTATAGAAGAGGAAGGACACGCGACACCGCTCAGGTCGGAGGGGTTCCGGCATTTGTGAAGGAGACGCTCAGGGTATCGTGTATTACCGATAACTGATAACCGCTAACCGATAACAGATAACCGATAACCGATAACAGATAACAGATAACAGATCACTTAACACTTACTCTTGCGACGCTGCTTATGGACAATGGGAAGACGATAACAACAAATTCTCCCGAAGAAACGGTCGAGGTGGCGTCCCGCCTGGCGGCGGAGCTGCGGGAAGGCGATCTGGTAGCTCTTGTCGGAGAGCTTGGCGCGGGGAAGACCATGTTTGTGAAGGGGGTGGCCCGGGGGCTGGGCGTAAGGGATCCGCTTTATGTGAACAGTCCGTCTTTTGTTGTCCTTAAAGAATATCACGGCCGCAAAGATCTATATCATTTCGACATTTACAGGCTGGATCTGAAAAGTTTCTGTGAGACACTGGACTACGAACGGTATTTTTACGGCAACGGCATTACGGTGGTCGAATGGGCGGAAAAGATCGCGGATATTCTTCCCGAGGAATATCTTGAAGTGGGAATTGAATATGCGGACCACAGCGAAAGGAAGTTAAATTTCAAGTCTGTCGGGAAGCGGTTTGATGCCTTGCTCGAAAAGATGGGCTTGATGGGTGATGAGTGATGGGTAGATGGGTGATGGGCACCTGTTATTAACGCCAAGTAGGCATTGCTGAAGTTCTGGGGACACGCCTGTTGCAGGTGCTAAGCAGATACTGCTGAAGTTCCGGGGACACGCTTTTTGTAGGTGCCTATTTTGCTCACCAAAGCATGTCCCCGGAATATATTTTTATATATGAAAACACTCGCGTTTGACACATCAACAAAATTTTTAAGCGTTGCGCTTCTTGAGAATAACGATGTCCGGGCGTCGTATCACGAGGATATCGGAATCCGGCATGGCGAGATACTGGTGCCTACTATCAAGGACATGCTGGAGAAGACCGGGTGGAAGATCGAAGAGATAGGCCTGATATGTGTGGGCCTCGGCCCCGGTTCATTTACAGGGCTTCGCATCGCGGCGGCCACCGTAAAGGGCTTTGCGGCTGTCCTGAAGAACAAGGTGGTAGGTGTCCCTACGATGGACGCTATGATAATGAATTTTCGCGGGACGCGGAGATCAGCCGCGCCGCTTCTGGACGCGCGTAAAGGGAAGGTTTATTCCTGTATTTACGAGCGGAGAGGAGAGGCCTTTAACAGGACCACGGATTATCTGCTGATGACCATCGATGAGCTTCTTGACACTCTTAACGAAAAGGTAGTATTTTTTGGCGACGCTATTGAAAAGTACAGGGATAAATTGAACGGGCATCCCCTCGCGGAATATACCGAAGATATTGACTGGTACCCAAAAGCCGCGGATCTGGGATGTCTCGGGCTGGAAAGGTCCAGGGAAGGGAGCGACGCCCCGGGAACATTAGCCCCTTTGTATTTACACGCGAGAGAGTGTAATATTAGTAAGTGATGGGTGATGGGTGATTTGTGATTTGTGTTATACGATCGCGGAAGTTCTGGGGACACGCCCGTTGCAGGCGCCTATTTAGAACGCCCAAGCATGTCCCCGGAATATATTTTTGTAACGGAATTTCAATAACCAAAGCCGTAGGAGCCGTCTTCAGGCGGCGAACTCATGGTAATAATTTTGTTCGCGGTCTGGAGGCCGCTCCTACGGGACAGGTGAAAAGTTCCGCCAAAGGCCGGCTAAGTTTCTCGCCTCCCCCCTTTGAAAAAGGGGGCCAGGGGGATTTTTTAATTTATCGTAACGGAATTTCAATATAGTAGGAATTCCTTTTTGAGAGCATATTAACCAAAGCCGTAGGAGCCGCCTTCAGGCGGCGAACTCATGGTAATAATTTTGTTTGCGGCCTGGAGGCCGCTCCTACGGGACAGGTGAAAAGTTCCGCCAAAGGGCGCTAAGTTTCTCGTAACGGAGAAGAACGATTACAAATTTAGAATCCCCCTAACCCCCTTTTTCAAAGGGGGGAAAGTTAAGGATTTTTAACCTGGTTAAATTTAACCAGGTTAAAGGAGCCGTCTTCAGGCGGCGAACTCATGGTGATAATTTTTTTCGCGGCCTGGAGGCCGCTCCTACGGGACAGGTGAAAAGTTCGCCCCGAAGGGCGTTAAGTTCTTTTATATACGAAACATGATATGCGAATGACGATATACGACATACGAACGACGCGATACGAAATACGAGATCGTGCGGATAATTTATGAAGAAGAATTATCGGCCTACGTGGGCGGAAATAAACCTCGATGCTGTCAGGCATAACCTGTCCTGTATACGCGGGCTTGTCGAAGGGCCCGTGAAGATAATGGCCGTGGTGAAGGCAAATGCCTACGGGCATGGTATATGCCGGGTCAGCCGCGCGCTGGTGGGGGATGGTGTCGATTATCTTGGCGTCGCGACTGTCGATGAGGCTTTATGTTTAAGGGAGTCCGGCATTGATGTCCCGGTTCTTGTTCTCGGGTCAGTGCTCGAAGAAGGGGCTAAGGCCGCGATAGAACACGATATCACTCTTACATTGTGCGATACGGAACTTTTACGGGTATTAGAGGATATCGCGAAAACGGCAGGGACGCGTCCAAAGGTCCATATCAAGGTGGATACGGGCATGGGGCGGATAGGAATATGGCATAATGAGGCGTTTGATTTTATTAAAGAGGTTTATGGGACAGGCAAGATAGACGTTGAAGGAATATATACCCATTTCTCTTCGGCGGGGCGCGACAAAATGGTAACACGGATGCAAATAAGTTACTTTGACAGGGTCCTCATGGACATGCGGAAAGCCGGTTTTAATGTCAAATATAAGCACGCCGCCAACAGTATAGCAGTTGTGGACTGGAAGAAAGCACATTTAAACCTGGTCAGGCCCGGGATCCTTCTGTACGGAGTATATCCCAAGGAAAGTTTCCGAAGAGATTTCAGTCTCGAACCGGTGATGAACCTTAAGACCAGGATAGTGCATCTCAAAGAAACACCTCCGGGCCGGTCAGTTAGTTACGGCAGGACATATATCACGCAAAAACACACCAGAATAGCCACCATCCCTATCGGGTATGCTGACGGATATGGCAGGATACTTTCGAACAAGGCCGAAGCTCTTGTAAGGGGGCAGTATGTCCGGGTGGTCGGGATGGTGACCATGGATCAGACTCTTCTGGACGTGGGGCATGTCAGGGATGTCAGGGTCGGAGACGAGGTCGTGCTGATAGGGCAGCAGGCGGAAGCCGCGATCCTGATAGAAAAAATAGCAAAACTCGCCGGGACCATTCCTTACGAGATCCTTTCCGCGATAACTGAAAGAGTGCCGCGTATTTACAAGCCTTAGGGGTCAGTTCCCCCCCCTAAATTTTTGTAACGGAATTTCAATAAAACGGGGGATATTAAGGGGGCGAAGCCCCCTTACCATAAATTAAGCGCGTCATGTAGCCCACAAGTTGCGCGAAGCGCTTAATTTATTTGAAAGAAAATCAGAAAAAAAAGTGTCTATAATAGTAGAAGCCATTTCATAACCCCGTTCTACTGCGGCTGGCTGCAAAAGCCATTAGCTGCGTTTTCGGGGCAAAAAGTCCTCAACGTAGCGCATGGCTACGTTTCCGGGATTTTTGCCCCTCAGGCCTTGCTAAAGGCTTTTTCGCTCAGCCTCGTTACGAACCGGGTTATGAAATGGCTTCTAGAGGTTTAAGCGTCGGGACTGTATACAAAACAAAAAAAGGTGCACTTTTGAATTTTAACTGATACAAAACCCCAAAAACCCCGAAAATATTGACAAAGATTTTCTAAGTTGTTATACTTATAAAACATGTTTTTTATAGATATATAATTAGGAAATCATTATTATACTTTGAAAGGAAACCGAAGATGGCAAAAATCACTGGAGCTGAGATACTTGTCAAGAGCCTTTGTGCGGAAGGGGTCACCGATATATTCGGTTATCCGGGAGGGTCCGTCTTGCCTCTTTCCGATAAGCTTTACGGTGAGAAGGCGCTTAAATTTCATCTGACCCGGCATGAGCAGGGAGCCGTTCACGCGGCTGACGGATACGCCCGCGCGACAGGTAAAGTAGGGGTGTGTATGGCCACTTCCGGTCCGGGGGCCACGAACCTTGTTACCGGAATTGCCACGGCCCATATGGATTCGATCCCTATCGTGGCTATAACCGGGCAGGTCAAGTCTCATCTCATAGGGAACGACGCTTTTCAGGAGGCCGATATGATCGGCATTACGCGTCCGATCACGAAACATAATTATCTCGTAAAAGACGTCAAGGAACTCGCCAGGGTCGTAAAAGAGGCTTTTCACATCGCCGGTACCGGCAGGCCGGGGCCGGTTGTTATAGATCTGCCCGTAGACGTGCAGCTTCACAAGGCGGAATTCAAGCATCCCAGGACAGTCGCTATAAGAGGGTACAAGCCGACCTATAAAGGGCATATCGGTCAGATCAAGAAGATCGCGAGAGCTATAGAAAAAAGCAAAAGACCGGTGATATACGCGGGAGGCGGGATTATTATCTCGGCAGCGAACAGTGAGCTCGCAAAGTTCGCCCGCAAAGCGAATATCCCCGTTACGACGACCATGATGGGGCTGGGGGCCTTTCCCGAAGATGATAAATTGAGCCTTGGCATGCTGGGCATGCACGGGACCGCTTACGCTAATCATGCTGTCCAGGAGTCAGACCTGATCGTAGCCATAGGGGCCAGGTTCGATGACAGGGTGACCGGCAAGATCGATACGTTCGCCCCCGTCGCGAAGGTCGTGCACATAGATATAGATCCGGCCAGTGTAAGCAAGAACGTGCAGGTGGATATTCCCGTTATAGGCGACGCTAAAGAAGTGCTCAGGGAACTGAACAAGCTCATCAAGAAAGGAAATTACGCGCAGTGGCACCGAAAGATCATCGGATGGAAGAAGGATCTGCCGCTCAGCTACAAGAACGACAGTAAATTACGTCCGCAGTACATTGTAGAACAGATATACGAGCTTACCAGGGATAAGGACGTCATTATCAGTACTGAAGTCGGACAGAACCAGATGTGGGCGGCGCAGTATTACACTTTTACAAGACCCAGGACATGGCTTTCAAGCGGGGGGCTGGGGACGATGGGCTATGGTTTTCCCGCGGCGATGGGAGCGCAGGTCGGGAAGCCCGAGAGCGTTGTCTTTGATATTGCCGGGGACGGTAGTATCCAGATGAACATTCAGGAACTGGCGACCGTTGTCACCGAAAAACTCCCCGTCAAGATAATTATCCTGAATAACGGTTGTCTCGGTATGGTGCGGCAGTGGCAGGAACTGTTCTACGATAAGCGCTATGCGTTCACCATTCTGACGAAGGGGGAGTGCGGTTTGTGTCCGGATTTTGTCAAGCTGGCCGAGAGTTACGGCGCCAAAGGCATAAGGGTGACCAGGAAAGACGAGGTCAGGAAGGCTATAAAGGACGCCCTGAAGGAAAAAGGTCCCGTGGTCATGGATTTCCATGTCGAAAGGGAGGAAAACGTCTTCCCGATGGTCCCGGCAGGGGAATCCATCAGCAATATGCTCCACGGGCTGGCATAGGTGCCATGGTTAATGGTTGGTCTGGTGTCAGGTGCCGGGGGTTCAGAGCCCGGGGCCCAAAACCTTAAAGCGAAAAACATAATAATCGGGGGAGAGACATGGACAAATTTGTTATATCGGCCTTAGTTGAGAACAAGTTCGGAGTTCTGGCAAGAGTTGCCGGGCTTTTCTCGTCTCGGGGCTTCAATATAGATTCACTGGCCGTGGGCGAGACGGAGGACCCTGATATTTCGCGCATGACCATAGTGGTCAAAGCGGACGAAAAAATATTCGAACAGGTCAAGAAACAACTGAACAAGCTTATTGACGTGATCAGGGTGCAGGACTTTACGGGCGGCGAGTACGTGGACAGAGAGCTTATATTGATAAAAGTAAAAGCCGGGAGCACCACGGTTCGGGAAAAGATAGTCCATATAGTTGATTCTACCGGGGCGGAGATAGTGGATATCGGCAAGAGATCCGTTACCGTGGAGGATTCGGGAGACGAGCATAGAATTAAGGCGCTGATCGAGCTCTTGCGGCCTTACGGGATACTCGAGATCGCGAGGACAGGGAAGATAGCTCTGCAATCGGATGTATAGAACCCATTTCATAACCCTGTTTTACTGCGGCTGGCTGCAAAAATCATTGACTGCGTTTTCAGGGCAAAATGTCCTCAACGTAGCGCATCGGCTACGTTTTCGGGCATTTTGCCCCTCAGGCCTTGTCAATGGCCTTTTCGCTCAGCCTCGCAACAAACAGGGTTATGAAATGGGTTCCAGGGTAAGAACAGTAAACGTAAAAAGTGATGTGTGATGAGTAATCAGTTAGCTGTTATCTGTTATCAGTAAGCTGTTATCTGTGATACGCAATGCGATTTTCGTGTTTTGACAGAACCTAATAAAATAAGGGGAGAGAAAATGGCGAAGATGTATTATGACAAAGACGCGGACCTGAACGTGATAAAAGACCTTAAAGTGGCCGTTATAGGTTATGGCATACAGGGACGCGGTCAGGCACTCAATCTCCGTGACAGCGGGATACAGGTGCTTGTAAGCGAACTGGAGGGGACGCCCAATTATGAACAGGCCGGAAAGGACGGGTTTGATATACTTCCCGCCGAAGATGCGGCGAAACAGGCCGATATAATCCAGATATTAACACAGGACCACGTCCAGGCGAAAGTGTACAAGGGCTCGATCGAGGCCAATCTTTCAGAGGGCAACGCCCTGGCTTTTTCTCACGGATTTAACATCCATTTCAAACAGATAGTTCCTCCGGAAAACGTGGACGTGTTCATGGTGGCGCCTAAAGGGCCGGGCGCCCTTGTGAGAGAGATGTATGAACGGGGCGGAGGAGTGCCCTGTCTTGTTGCCGTATACCAGGACTTTACGGGCAAGGCCGGAGATAGGGCTCTTGCCTATGCCAAAGGCATAGGCGGGACAAGGGCGGGAGTAATAGAGACCACTTTCAAGGAAGAGACCGAGACCGATCTTTTCGGCGAACAGACGGTCCTTTGCGGAGGCGCGTCTGAATTGATAAAAGCCGGATTTGACACGCTGGTAGCGGCAGGTTATCAGCCGGAGATCGCGTATTTTGAATGTCTTCACGAGCTTAAACTTATCACGGACCTTATTTACAAATACGGGATATACGGTATGCGGAAAAGGGTCTCTGATACGGCCGAGTACGGCGATATCACGAGAGGGAAGAGAGTTATCAACCAGAAGACCCGCGAGGAGATGAAGAAGATACTTGATGAGATCCAGTCAGGCAATTTTGCGGACGAATGGATCAGGGAGAACCGGGAAGGCCGTCCGAATTATAACAGGATAACCGAGGAGGAAAAGCAGCATCCGATAGAGAAGATCGGCGAACAGCTTCGCGGCATGATGCCCTGGCTGTAGATCGTATTTCGTTGTTCGTGAATCGTGATTCGTAAATGATGGAATTTCCGGGCACAAGCCTGTTGTAGGCACCTATTAGATACAGCTGAATTTCCGGGGACACGCTTGTTGTAGACGGCACGAGGGGGCGCCCAAGCATGTCCCCGGAATATATTTTCGTAACGGAATTTCAATACAAGGGGGATTACAAGGGGGCAAAGCCCCCTTGCCATAAATTAAGCGCGCCATATAGCTCCCAAGTTGCGCGAAGCGCTTAATTTATTACAAAGCGATATAAGGAAAAGATATAATGAAGAAAGGTAAAATTATTATATTTGACACTACATTGAGGGACGGTGAACAGACTCCCGGGGCGAACCTGACCATGAACGAGAAGCTCAAGATAGCTTTTCAGCTTGAAAAACTGGGAGTTGATGTCATCGAGGCGGGGTTCCCGCGCTCGAGTCCGGGAGATCTTAAAGCGGTAAAGACGGTGAGTGAACATGTCAAGAGACCCGTGATCTGCGGTCTTGCCAGGGCGACGAAGCTGGATATAGATGACGCTTACGCGGCCCTGAAAAAGGCAAAAAGACCGCGCATCCACGTTTTTATAGCCACGTCGAAGATACACAGGCAGTACAAGCTGAAGAAAGCAAAGGCCGAGATACTCAGGGCCTCGGTGGAGGCTGTCAGATACGCCAGGAAAAAAGTTCCGGATATAGAGTTTTCACCCGAGGACGCGTCGCGCACGGAACATGATTTTCTCGCCCAGGTCGTTGAAGCCGTTATTGACGCCGGGGCCAGGACGGTGAACATACCGGATACCGTTGGGTATTCGGTGCCCCGGGAATTCGGTGGCCTTATCAAATATCTTAAGGAGACCGTCCCGAACATCAACAAGGCCGTAATAAGCATCCACTGCCATAACGACCTCGGGCTCGGCGTAAGCAATTCACTGGCCGCGATAACGAACGGGGCGTGCCAGGTGGAATGCACCATCAACGGTCTCGGAGAAAGGGCGGGGAACGCTTCGCTGGAAGAGATCGTCATGGCTATGGTCATGCGAAAAGACATTTACGGCGGGATCACCACCGGCATCAAGACCAAAGAACTGTACAGGACGAGCAAACTTGTCAGCAAGTTGACCGGGATATCCGTGCAGCCCAACAAGGCCATTGTCGGGGAGAACGCGTTCAGCCATGAAGCCGGCATACATCAGGACGGTATACTGAAAAAAAGGGTGACTTACGAGATCATTAGACCTCAGGACGTGGGTTTCAAGGGGAGCAGGCTCGTGCTTGGAAAGCTTTCCGGCAGGCACGCGTTTTCCGAAAGGTTGAAGGCCCTGGGGTATTCTCTTTCCGGAGAGGAACTGGATAAGGCGTTCGTGCGTTTTAAGATCCTCGCGGACAAGAAACAGAAGATATTCGACGAGGACCTGGCGACGATCGTGGAGGATGAGCTCGCGACGATACCGAGGGAGTACAAGCTCGTCAATTTCCAGGTGACGAGCGGGAACCAGGTCGAACCTATAGCCATAATCGAGCTCGAGAAGGACAGAAAAAAGCTAAAGGCTTCTTCCACGGGTGACGGCCCCATAGACGCGTGCTTCAAGACCATAGAAAAGGCTACCGGACAAAAGGCGAAGCTGGTGGATTATAAGGTCAATGCCGTTACAAGCGGGAAGGACGCGCTTGGAGAGGCCAGTGTCAAGCTGGCGTTCAAGAGCGATATTGTAATAGGCAGGGGCTCGAGCACGGATGTCATTGAAGCGAGTGTCCTGGCGTATGTGAATGCCATTAACCGGCTTTCTTTAAGAAGGAAAAAGCTTAAAAAAAAGAAATAAAAAAAGGTAAGAGGCCATATCATAACCCTGTTCGTTACGAGTCTGAGCGAAAAGGCCATTGACAAGGACTGAGGCGTGTTATGACACCGCATAAAAGGACATACGGTCTTCTGGGGAGGGGTATAAACTATTCGCTCTCTCCGGTCATGCACAATGCCGCTTTCGAGTATTTCGGAGTCCCCGCGACGTATGAACTGTTCGATATTGAGGAGGAAAAGCTTGGTGATTTTTTCCGTAACGACTTGATAAGGAAAAAAGTCAGCGGCATAAACGTTACGGTCCCTTATAAGGTAAAAATAAAGGAGATGCTCGAATCCGACGTTTCCTGTTCTCTTGATGAAGCGACCCAGAGGCTCGGGGCGGTGAATACCGTCAAGGTCGAGGAAGAAGGGCTTATCGGTTTCAACACTGACGGGAAGGGCTTCTATGAATCCCTTCTTGAGGATACGGGGTACGACCCGGCAGCAGGAACGATCTTCGTTCTCGGGGCCGGAGGGGCGGGCCGCGCGATCTGTTTCTACCTGGCGGCTGCGGAAGATCCGGTTGAAAGGATCTTTGTGTTCGACGTTGACGGAGAAAAGGTTTCCGCGCTTGAAACCGACTTTAAAAAACATTTCGGTCCGCATATCCTTGTCCCCGTCGGAGAGAAGGATATCCCGGGGAAAACAGGTAAGAGCGATCTTCTCGTGAACGCGACACCGATGGGAACGAAGAAAGAGGATATTTCCCCCGGATGTCCGGGCCTCCCGGGATTTTTACGTAAAGACATGGTCGTGTATGACCTTGTTTACTGCAGGGAGACGGAACTGGTCAGAGAGGCGAGAAAAAAAGGTATCACGACGGCTAACGGTCTGGGCATGCTGGTCAACCAGGCGGCGCTGGCCTTTGATATCTGGATCGATGAGAGTTTCTATCTGGGGGAGATAAAAAAGGTCATGAAAGACGCCGCTGAAACAGAGTTGAAAAAGAAATATTAAATGGAATATTTCATAGTATTTGTCGCCGGGGTCATAATAGGCAGTTTCCTGAACGTGTGCATATACAGGACACCTCTGGGTAAGTCGATCGTCCGGCCCCGTTCACATTGCCCTTTTTGTGAGCATACGATCGGGTGGTTCGACAACATACCTTTGATAAGCTTTTTCCTGCTGAGGGGCAGGTGCCGTCATTGCGGACGGCGCATACCCTTGAGGTATTTTCTGGTGGAATTCGTCACCGCCGTCAGCGGTATCGCGCTTTTGTTGTATTTTTCACTGAGCCTGGAATTTTTCGTCTACTGGTTCTTCACCTGTGTTCTTATCGCGGTGGTCGGAATAGATATTGAGCACCAGGAAATACCGGATATTATCACGGTTCCCGGGATTTTTATCGGCGTGGCGCTTATGACCGTTTTCAGGCTGGACGGATCCAGTGTCCATCTGGGTTCTTTCATGAATTCGGTCCTGGGAGTGCTGGCGGGGGGATGCAGCATGTTTCTTCTGGGCGTCGCGGGCGAACTTGTTTTCCGCAAAGAGGCTCTCGGGGGCGGAGACGTTAAACTGATGGGCATGATAGGGGCCGTTCTGGGGTGGAAGCTTGTTCTCCTTACGTTCTTTCTCGCTCCTTTGCTGGGTGTGGGAGTGGGCCTTTTCATGAAGATCAGGTTCAGGAAAGAAGAGATAGCTTACGGACCGTACCTGGCGCTAGGCGCGATGATAAGCCTTATGTATGGTAACAGGATACTGGATTGTCTGTTCGGGTTTTAAATATCGTATCTAGTTTCTCGTATCGCGTATATCGTATATAAAAATATATTCCGGGGACATGCCTGGGCGAGCCCAATAGGCGCCTACAACAGGCGTGTCCCCGGAACTTCAGCAGTATTTAATAGGCGTTTGCAACAAGCGTGTCCCTGGAACTTCAGGACTTAACGGGTGGAGGAAAAAATGCTGAGATACATGACTGCCGGCGAATCACATGGTAAGGGATTGATGGCCATACTGGACGGTGTGCCAGCGGGCCTGCGGATGGAAGAGAGTTTCATCAATAACGAATTGGCCCGCAGGATGGAGGGTTATGGCAGGGGTAAACGCATGAGTATAGAAAAGGACAAGGTCGACGTCATATCCGGGTGCCGTAAAGGAGTAACCATAGGAAGCCCTATCGGCATGGTCATTTATAACAGGGATTTCAAGATAGACGAACTGCCGGACGTAAAGTGTCCCAGGCCCGGACACGCCGATCTTGCAGGTATCCAGAAATACGGGTTTACTGACGCAAGGGATGTCCTTGAAAGGGCCAGCGCGAGAGAGACAGCGGCAAAGGTGGCAGTAGGCGCTGTCGCCAAGATGGTTCTCAGGGAGTTCGGGATAAGGGTGTTCAGCCACGTTACCATGATAGGAGGTGTCCAGGCGCGGACGGAGAGTTTTTCTTTTGACGAGATAATAAGGCTCGCTGAAAGGTCAGATACCCGGTGCGCTGATGAAAAGGCGTCGAAGAAGATGCGTAAAGAGATCGATAAAGCGAAAAAGGACGGGGACACGCTGGGCGGCTCTTTTGAAATAGTGGCCGACGGCGTTCCTCCCGGGCTGGGGAGTTATGTCCAGTGGGACAGGCGGCTGGACGGGGCGCTGGCCCGCGCGGTAATGTCCATACCGGCCGTGAAGGCGGTTTCCATAGGCAGCGGTATAGAGTGCGCCTCAAAAAAGGGTTCCCTGACCCATGACGCGATATCCTACGACGGTGGAAAAAAGAGTTTTACCAGAAAGTCGAATAACGCCGGCGGCATCGAGGGAGGCGTGACGAACGGGGAACCGGTGATCGTCAGAGGATTCATGAAACCGATAGCCACTTTGGGCGCGCCTCTGGCGTCGGTGAATATCGACACAAAGGCCGAGAGCGGGGCTTCCAGGGAACGCGCCGATGTCACGGCCGTTCCGGCTTGCGGGGTAGTGGCGGAAGCGGCGGTCGCTTTTGAGATAGCTTCTTTCTTTATGGAAAAATTCGGTGGCGATTCCATGACGGAAACGCGCAGGAATCATGAAGCGTACGTGGAATATCTTAAGGGGTTCTAGAAGGGGTTATGAAAGGGGTTCTTTAGTGACATGAAGAACGTTGTTCTTGTAGGTTTTATGGGGACCGGAAAGACCGTGATAGCCAGGGTCCTCGCCCGGGAATTGGATATGACCTATG
Source organism: Candidatus Omnitrophota bacterium (assembly GCA_034723315.1). GTDB lineage: Bacteria > Omnitrophota > Gorgyraeia > Tantalellales > Tantalellaceae > JAYEOV01. Next base: position 44,815 of record JAYEOV010000059.1, read on the forward strand.
TCAGTATAGATGATCTGATAGAAGGGCGGGAAAAAAGGCCCATAAACGATATTTTCCGGGATGACGGGGAGCCGTATTTCAGGAAGGTGGAGAAAGAGGTCGTAAGGGAAGTAAGCGAGAAAGAGGGTCAGGTGGTAGACGCCGGGGGCGGTGTCGTCCTGGACGGCGAGAATATGGAGAACCTGAAGAGGAACGGAACGGTGGTCTGCCTTTGGGCCGCGCCTGAAAAGATATCTGAACGGACGAAAAAACACGGCCACAGGCCGCTTCTTAACGTTGATGACCCCGAGGGGTGTATCAGGGAACTTCTGGATCACAGGCGCCCTTTTTACGAGAAGGCGGATCATCATATAGATACGACGGAGCTACAGTTAACGGATGTAGTGGAAAGGATAAAAGGGATCTTGAATGGCGCAGAAAAGAGAGATTAAACGGACTAAACGAGCGAAAGACACTTTATTGTGGGATTTTTTCATCGAGAAACTGCTTGAGAATATGAACGGGTACGTCATGGTCGCGAGCAGCAGGGGGAGTGTCGTGTTCGCGAACCGGATGTATCTTGATCATTTCCGTTTTTCAAAAAAGAATATCGCCGGAAAGAACTGGATCACAAGCATTATTCCCGAACCGGGCCGCAAAGCCGCCAGAAAGGTGTTCGGGGATCTGAAGCAAAAGAAGACACTCGCGCTTTTTGACATCCCTGTTCTCGGCCCCGGAGATAAGGGGGGTTACATCCGCTGGGTGGCGGTCCCCCTGAGGAAAAAAAGGGCTTCGTTTTACATGTTCATCGGCAGGGACGGGAAATGCCCGGCGAAGTTGCCGGTAAAGGTCCATGTGGTCACCCCGGGAAGATTTAAGGCTTCGTACAGAGGATTGGTCGAGGCCCTGTTCGCCTCTTCCATGATCAGCGAACCTTCTACAGCGGAACATGCCGCCAGGGTCATGTTGTTCTCCGTGCTTCTTGCCGAAGAGATGAAGCTGGGCAGGGAGAGGGTAGAAAGGCTGAAAGTCGCCTCGCTTCTTCATGATCTTGGCAAGCTCCTGGTGGATGAGAAGATCCTTTCCAAAAAGGGAAAACTGACCAGAAGAGAATTTGAAGAGATAAAAAAACATCCGCATTGGGGAGCTGAAGTGGTGAAGCTCGTTTCGCTGCTGCACGATATCGTCCCTATAATGGTGAACCACCATGAAAATTACGACGGGAGCGGTTACCCCAGAGGGATCAAGGGGAAAAAGATACCCCTGGAAGCCAGGATACTGAGCGTGGCGGATATTTACGAGGCTTTGACGGCGGACAGGCCTTATCGCAGGGGTTTTTCAAGGAAAGATGCGATCACGATAATGGAGGGCGAAAAGGGCCGGAAGCTCGACCCGGAGATCACAGATGTTTTTTTTAAGATGATAAAGAAGAAGCGATTCAAATAGGAGGAGCTTTGGAACGGTAACCATTCGCTGATAACAGGGTTGGTGCGGAGAAAATGAACAGGACATGTAATAAGGCAGAAAACAATGTTGATCATGAAAAACGGACCGTGATAAATAAGACGTGCCGTGACATTATAGCGCTTACTTTTGTCCCCGGACTGGGACCGAAAAGGATCATCTTGTTGCTTGAAGAGATCCCTGAAACGGAGGATATTTTCCGCTGTTCGCGGTCACGTCTCATGGAGATCGCGGGAATGCGTTCCGAACAGGCCGGGAAAATAAGGTCGATCAGGGATTCGAAAGAGTACGGTGAGGAGCTGGCATATCTTGAAAAGGAAGGGATAGGCGCTGTCAGTTACAAGGACGAGTCGTATCCCGAAGAGTTGAGGAACATATATGACCCGCCCCCGGTCCTTTATTTCAGCGGGGACCTTTACCCTCGGGATGCCGATGCCGTGGCCGTGATAGGCGCCCGAAAATGTTCTTTGTACGGACTTCAGATGGCGGAAAAGCTCGGGTACGAGCTTGCGGAGAGGGGCGTAACGGTTGTAAGCGGTATGGCAAGAGGTATAGATTCCGCGGCGCACAGGGGGGCTTTGAAAGCGGGAGGAAGGACGATCGCGGTTATGGGCAGCGGATTTTGTCACATTTACCCCGCGGAATCCGGGAAGCTTATGCGGTCCATATCTGAAAAAGGCGCTGTCCTGACGGAATATCCTTCCGGCACTTTACCTTTGAGGAGCAACTTTCCCAGGAGGAACAGGATCATAAGCGGGATGTCCAGGGGAGTCGTAGTCGTGGAAGCCGCGAGGAAGAGCGGGGCGATGATAACCGTGGACCTGGCTCTGGAACAGGGAAAGGAAGTGTTCGCTGTGCCGGGCCGCGCCGACTTTCTTGTCTCCGGCGGGACCAACACGCTCATACAGAACGGCGCGAAACTTGTGATGGGCGTGGACGATATTCTTGAGGAACTTGATCTTCAAAACAAGGCGCGGAAACGCCTCCCCGGAGACGCGAATGCGGGGGAACGGGCGCCGGAACAGGAGGATCTTGCCTCGCGGGAACTCAGTCCCGGCGAAAAAAAGATTTTCGGGGTATTGAAAGAAGAAAGATCCACGCATGTTGACAGGCTTTATGACCGCGCGGGACTGGATCGTTCTGAACTGTCGGAATCGCTGCTCCGGCTTGAGATCGCGGGGCTGATAAGCGCCCTGCCGGGCGGCAACTACGTTATAAGGAGAAAGGAAGCCCATGTCACCTAAAACCAGGAAGACGTCAAAAGCATCCGCTTCAAAGTCGAAATATATAGTGATAGTGGAATCACCGGCAAAATCAAAGACCATAAACAAGATACTCGGCAAGGATTACAAGGTACTTGCGAGCATGGGTCACATCGTGGACCTTCCCGCGAGCAGAATGGGTATCGACTTTGAGGACGGTTTCAAACCCGAATACACCGTTGTGAAAGGGAGAAAGAAATATCTCAGCAATATTAAAAAAGAAGCAAAGAACGTCGAGGTGATATATCTCGCTGCCGACCCCGACAGGGAGGGTGAAGCCATATGCTGGCACCTCCGGAACCAGCTATCCAAGAACAAGGCTGAAATATGCAGGGTCAGTTTCGAAGAGATAACCGAAAAAGCCGTCAAGGAGGCGTTCAAACATCCGGGATCTCTTGATATGAACAAAGTCAACGCCCAGCAGGCGAGGAGGATACTCGACAGGATCGTGGGATATTCTCTCAGCCCTCTTCTCTGGGGAAAGGTGACGCGGGGCCTGAGCGCGGGGAGGGTCCAGTCGGTAACGGTCAAGCTTATTGTGGAAAGGGAGGAGGAGATAAGGAAGTTCAAGTCGGAGGAATACTGGAGCATCGAAGCGCTTTTGAAGAAGAAAGAAACTTCCACGGCCGGGGAAAAGACCCCTTTCAGGGCCAAACTCGTGAAATACAAAGGCGAGAAGGTCCAGATACCGGATGAGAAAAGTTCGGACGAAATAGTCGCCAGGCTCAAAGAAGAGAAGTTCCTGGTCGGCGATATCAGCCTGAAGGATAAAAAGAGCTATCCGCGAGCGCCTTATATCACTTCGATTTTGCAGCAGGACGCGTTCAATAAACTTTCTTTTTCCGCCAGCAAAACGATGAGGGTCGCGCAAATCCTTTACGAAGGTGTGGAGCTCGGCGAGGAGGGCAGCGTTGGTCTCATAACGTATATGCGCACCGATTCCGTCCGTGTATCAAAAGACGCCGAGAAGGAGGTCCGCAGGTATATCCTGGATAAATACGGAAAAAAGTACTGTCCGCCGGAAGCGCCGCAATACAAGTCAAAAAAGAGGGCGCAGGAGGCCCACGAGGCCATCCGGCCGACGTTGCCCCTCAGGGCCCCGCAGGAAGTGGCGTCGTATCTCGGGCCCGACGAGTTCAAACTTTACAATCTGATATGGAAGAGGTTCGTTTCCAGCCAGATGCAAAGGGCTCTTTATTCGGTGCTTACGGTAAATATCGACGCGGGCCCATACAGGTTCAGGGCCGGCGGGGGACACCTTGTTTTCGACGGGTTTCTGCGGGTTTACAGGGATGATGGCGACCGCGGTGACGAGGTGCCAGAAATGCCCCCGCTCGAGAAAGGAGAAGAACTTGACCCGGTCAAGATCCTTCCCGAGCAGCATTTTACCAAACCGCCTCCGCGTTACTCGGACGCCTCGCTGATCAAGATGCTTGAGGAAAAGGGGATAGGAAGGCCGTCGACCTACGCGCCTATTATCAGGACCGTGATAAGCCGGAATTATATCAAACGCGTGGGGAGAAATCTGCAGCCCACGGAACTGGGAGAACTTGTAAATAAGCTCCTCGTGGATAATTTTCCCGGCATAGTGGACGCGGAATTCACCGCGAAGATGGAGAACGAACTTGACGAGATCGAGAGCGGCAGGGTGAAATGGGTCAAGGTCCTTAGTGATTTTTATAACCCTTTTACCAGGAACCTCGAAGAGGCCCGGGAGAGGATGAAGAGCGTCAAGCGCCAGGTGATCGAGACTGATCAGGTGTGCGAACAGTGCGGCAGACCTATGGTGATCAAGTGGGGTCGCCGTGGGCGTTTCCTCAGCTGTTCGGGGTTCCCGGCGTGCAAGAATGCCAAGTCCATAACAACGGGGGTAAAGTGCCCGATGGAGGGATGCGGCGGGGAACTGGTAGAGCGCAAGTCCAGAAGGGGCGCTTTTTTCGGATGCACGAATTACCCGAATTGCAAATACACCTCGAGGGATCTCCCCCGGGAGGAGCAGGAGGTGGAGGACCCAAAAGACCAGAAAAACATAGAACCTATTTCATAACCCTGTTTGTTGCGAGGCTGAGCGAAAAAGTCATTGACAAGACCTGAGGGGCAAAATGCCCGGAAACATAGCCGATGCGCTACGTTGAGGACATTTTGCCCCGAAAACGCAGTCAATGGCTTTTGCAGCCAGCCGCAGTAGAACAGGGTTATGAAATAGGTTCTAGAAAAAGGGGAATGACGGTGAGAAGGTTCATTGAAAAGTTCGAGAAATACCTGGATGTCGAGAGAAATTATTCCAAGCACACGCTGCGCAATTACAGGTCCGATCTCGAGGAACTCTCGGATTTTCTTAAGGGCAAAGACCCGAAGAAGGTAACGCATCTTGACCTCAGGCGTTTTCTCGCGGAACTTAAACGGAGGAACTGCGCGAAACGCACGATAGTGAGAAAACTCGGCGCGATAAGGTCATTTTTCCGTTTCCTTTTAAGAGATAAATATATAAGGACAAATCCGACGGACGGCATATTTACTCCGAAAATGGAAAAGCGGCTGCCGGAATTTCTTGACACCGGAAAGACGCTGAAACTTGTTACCGCGCCGACTCTTGATAATATTCTCGGTTTGCGGGACAGGGCGATACTGGAGGTCCTTTATTCCGCGGGGATACGAGTAAGCGAACTTGTGGGACTGAACCAGGAACACGTTGATCTGATAGCGGGAGTTGTCAAGGTGAAGGGGAAAGGGAAGAAAGAACGTATTGCCCTGCTGGGAAGGGAAGCGCAGCGCGCGCTCAGGAATTATATTGAAGGAAGGAACGCGGGGCGTCCGGGTGGACCGGACGCCCTGTTCCTTAACAAGCGCGGAACGCGCCTCACGGACAGAAGTGTCAGGAGAATAGTGGACAAGTATGTAAGACAGTGCAGTATAGAACAGAAAATATCCCCGCACTCGATACGGCATTCCTTCGCGACCCATCTGCTTAACAACGGGGCGGATCTCCGCAGCGTGCAGGAACTGCTGGGACACAAGAATCTTTCAACGACGCAGATCTACACGCATCTTGGCACGCAGCGGATCAAGGAAATATATTCTAAGGCGCACCCCAGAGCTTGATTCGTGGGGCGGGGACACAGGGGGGGTTTTTGTGTAAAAGCGCAGGGGGACGAGG
>JAYEOV010000059.1:50686-63817 GCA_034723315.1 Candidatus Omnitrophota bacterium
ACGAATCACGAGCCACGGGTCACGAGCCACGAGCCACGAACTAATATGCGTATATTTTACGATCTGTTTTTTTTAATTTTCGGTCTTTTCTACATCCCCGGCCTTTTGCTGAAAGGCAAACTTCACCGGGATTTTCCGCAGAAGTTCGGCCTTCTGCCGGAGGAAGTGACCGCTCCGGAACGACCTGTCTGGATACATGCCGTCAGTGTCGGCGAAGCTGTTGTCGCGGCCAAGCTGGCCGGCGCCATTAAAGGCAGCTTTCCGGATATACCCGTTATAGTTTCCACTACCACGCGGACCGGCAAAGACATGCTTCGCAAAGCGGTAAATATAAGGCGGACCGAAGGCGCCGCGCCGCGTTCCGTGGATGCCGTCTTTTATTACCCGCTGGATATAAGCGCCGTTGTGTCGCGTGTTGTACGGCTTGTAAAACCCCGACTTTACCTCATGGTAGAGACTGAATTGTGGCCGAACCTTCTGGAGGAGCTTCATCTGAAGGGTGTCCCCGTGGTCCTGGCGAACGGCAGGATATCAGATTCGTCTTTCGGGAATTACAAAAAAATAAGGTTTTTCACCAAACGAATACTCCGGTGTGTGGACCTTTTCTGTATGCAGTCGGCGAAAGACGCGGAAAAAATAAAAGCTCTGGGAGCCCGGGACGAAAAGGTATGCGTTACGGGGAACATGAAGTTTGACGACCTGTCAATCCCTTCAAAGGGCGCCGGTTTCACCAGGGAAGAGCTGGGCTTTGACGGGTCGGAAGAGCTCCTCGTGGCCGGGAGCACGCATTTCCCGGAAGAACAGATGGTAATAGATGTTTACAGGCAGCTGAAAGAGAAAAAGAATAACATGAAACTCGTCCTTGCGCCCAGGCACGTAGAGAGAGCGGACGCCATAAGGATATACATAGAAAAATCCGGCTTAAGATATCGCCGTTTTTCGGATGTCCTTAAGGGCGGTAAAGGGCAATGCGATATCCTTCTGGTCGACACCATAGGACACCTTAAAGATATATACAGCGCGGCCTCGGTTGTTTTTGTAGGGGGAACTCTCGCGAAAAAAGGCGGACAGAACCCTATAGAGCCGGCGCGATGGGGGAAGCCGGTCGTTTTCGGACCGGACATGTCCAATTTCCGGGAGATAGCAGAGGTCTTTCTGGAAAATGATGCGGCAGTAAGCGTGAAAGACACCGCCGAAATGAAAAAGGCGATAGAAGATCTCTTGACAGATCCCGGCAGGAGGGATCGGATGGCCGGGAACGCGCTAAAGGTCATTGAAAAGAACTCGGGCACGGTCGCGAGGACAGTGGAAAAGATCGAGAAGTATCTAGAACCCATTGCATAACCCTGTTCTGCTGCGGCTGGCTGCAAAACCCATTGACCGCGTTTTCGGGGCAAAATGTCCTCAACGTAGCGCATCGGCTACGTTTCCGGGCATTTTGCCCCTCAGGCCTTGTCAATGGCCTTTTCGCTCAGCCTCGCAACGAACGGGGTTATGAAATGGGTTCTTCAGATTTAGTGGAGTTCCGGGGACACGCTTTTTGTAGGCGCTTATTTTGCTCGCCAAAGCATGTCCCCGGAATATATTTTTGTAACGGAATTTCAAAAATTGACAGAAAGCCGTAGGAGCCGCCTCCAGGCGGCGAATCCATGGTAATAATTTTGTTCGCGGCCTGGAGGCCGCTCCTACGGGATAAGAGAAAAGTTCGCCCGAAGTGCGTTAAGTTCTCTCCCCCCTTTGAAAAAGGGGGCTAGGGGGATTTTTTAATTTTTTGGAACGGAATTTCAATCATAAGAGGGGATATGTTATGTCTTTCAGACAGTACATGGTTTCGCTCATGAAAGATGAATACGGCGGGGTTCCCCACGTTATGGTCAAAGGTGTTTTGCGTTTATTGTCGTGGATATATTCCGCGGCCGTAAAGGTCGTGGACCTGGCCTACCGGTCCGGGCTGAGGCGGGAACACAGGATATCCGTTCCGGTTGTCAGCGTGGGGAACATAACTCTCGGCGGGACGGGGAAGACACCGTTCACCGTTTCCCTGGCCGATCATTTTCTTGCCGAAGGTAAAAAACCGGCGGTGCTTATCAGGGGCTACGGGAACGATGAGAACAGGATGCTCAGAGATGAACTTCCGGATATTCCGGTCTACGCCGGACAGGACAGGGTCCGTAACGCTTTTAAGGCTGTGAATAACGGCAGTGATATCCTGATACTGGATGACGGGTTCCAGCATAGAAGGATCGCCAGGGACTTGAATATACTCATGCTGGATGGCGCCTGCTTTTTCGGGAACGGTTCGTTGCTGCCCAGGGGGCTGTTGAGGGAACCTCTTTCCGCCATGAAAAGGGCCGATATGTTCGCGCTGACAAAGACCGACATGATCGACGACGAACGCAGGAGGGATATGGTCAAGGCGCTGGATCGGGCCGTCCCGGGTAAGCCAGTCGTCTTCACCCGTCACAGTCCGACCTTCCTGAGCGATGCCACGGGCGCCGCGTACGAGACCGGCCTGCTTTCCGGGAAGAAAATCTGTCTTGTCAGCGGGATAGCGGATCCGGATTATTTCGCTTTTCTGGTCCGGAACCTCGGCGCGAAAATAGTCGCGAGGCGCGAATATGGGGATCATTACCGTTACAGACAGGCTGATATTGAAAGCGTCCTCGCGGAATGTAACGGGAAGGATGTGGAAGCGATAGTGGTTACCAGGAAGGATTATGTCAAGATCAAAGACCTTGACATTTCGCGGATAGAGGAAAGGTTATTCGTTCTTAATATCGTTATAGAAGTTCTCGAAGGAAAGGAGCAGTTGATTGCTGGACTTAATAGCGTCGTATCTGGTCAGGGGGATCAGTCTTTTTTTACACGTGATGCCCATTCAGTTTAACCTGTTGCTTGGCAGGTTACTGGGGACTTTTATCTATTTTCTGAGCGGGAAGAGAGGCAGGATCGCGTACGCGAACCTGAAAGCGGCTTTTTGTGAGGAAAAGACCCCGCGTGAACTTAAACGCATAACGAAGGGCGTGTACAGGCATGTCGCCCAGACGTTCGCGGAGATGATCTCCATGACAAAGGTGGATAAGAAATATATCGAAAAGTATGTCCGCATCCAGAACCTGGAGAGGGTGGAAAAGGCCTCCAAAAACCCGAAAGGCATGATACTGGTTTCCGCTCATTTTGGGAACTGGGAACTCAGTACCATGGCAAGCGCTTTCAAGGGGTTCCCTCTTAACATGCTCGCGAGGGAGCAGAGCATGGAACGTCTCGATGAACTGCTGAACAGATTGAGGGAATCAAAGGGTAATGCGGTCATCCGCAAAGGGACGGACATAAAGAATATATTCCGTGTTCTGAAGCGAGGTGAAGGTGTGGGACTGCTCGCGGACCAGAGCGCCGGGGCCGGCGGGGAGCTCGTTGATCTCTTCGGCCGTCCCGCTTCCACGACCGTGGGGCCTTATCGTATCGCGCAGAAGATCGGGTCCTGTATACTGCCGGCTTTTATCCACAGGAAGAAGGGGCCCTACCATGAACTGGTCCTGGAACCGCTCATGACCATAGAAAAAAAAGCGGACTTAATACCTTATGTGCGGGAGTATAATCGTCTTCTTGAGAAACATATCAGGGATTATCCCGACCAGTGGTTCTGGATGCACAAAAAGTGGAAACTAACGCCCGTGAGAAAGGTCATGATCCTTGACGACGGGAAAAAGGGCCACTTGAAGCAATCTCTTGCCGTGGTCAAGCAGTTCAGGCGATATCGTGAAGATGAGGGGTTCAAACCGGAGGATACCGTGGTGGATATAGTAAGTATCCGGTTCAGGAACGGGATAGCGAAAGGGATGTTCAATTTTCTCGCCCCGTTTGTCGCCTCCCACCTGCAGGGGCGGCTGGGGTGTCTCAGGACGGTGCTTGACCGGGAAAGCTATGAGAACATAACACGAAAGTACGCGGATATAATTGTCAGCTGCGGTTCGGCGCTTTCCGGCATGAATCTGGCGATGAAAGCCGAGAACAACGCGCGGAACCTGGCGGTATTTGACCCCGGGGCACTCAAGAGAGGGAAGTTCGATCTTCTGGTGGTCCCCAGACACGATCTTGCCGGAAAGAAAAAGAAGGCAATAGACGAGGATAAGTTCATCGTGACTGAACTTGCCCCCAACCTCATCTTTCCCGATGAATTAGTTTCTTTTAAAGAAGGGATGAAGATCGAAGGCGGGGTCAGGGTGGGGCTTTTGCTCGGCGGGGACAATCCCGGGTTCACCTTCGGAAAAGGACTCCTGGAATCCCTGGAAAAGAGCCTGCGGGAGGTCTGTGAGAAAATGGACGGACGGTTGTACATGACCACTTCCCGGAGAACTTCCGATCTGGCGGAGTCTATTATGGGCGGCGCTTTCAAAGGGTATCCCGGGTGCCGCATGTTCGTTTCGGGCCGGGATGACCGGAGCGAGCATACCGTGGAAAAGATACTCGCCGCGAGCGATGTCGTGATCGTTTCAGGTGAAAGTATTTCCATGGTTTCCGAGGCCGTTTCTTCCGGGAAACCGGTCCTGGTATTTATGCCGGACAAAAAGACGGGGCGCGCGAGGAAATATGAAAAGTTTACGGATAACTTGCGGCAGAGAAAATATCTGCGGGTTGTGAGGCCGGAAGACATCCCGGGAGAGGTCAAAAGTGTTCTTGAGAAGGGAACGGGACTTGTCGTGCCTGACGATGACCGAAGGATCTACGAGAAGATGTACAAGCTATTCTAGGAAAACTAAAAACTAGGGACAGGAAAACTAGGGACAGACACTAGTTTTCCTATGGAAAACTAGTGTCTGTCCCTAGTTTTCTAAGTTCCGGGGACACGCCTGTTGTAGGCGCCTATTGGGCTCGCCCAGGCATGTCCCCGGAATATATTATTATGAACATATTGCAGCTTGTTCCAAAACTGAACGTCGGAGGGGTGGAAAGAGGCACCGTTGATGTGGTCCGTTACCTGACGCTTAACGGGCATAAAGCGGTCGTTGTTTCCGGAGGCGGGCCTCTTGAGAGGAACATAGCCGCCATAGGGGCGAGACATTACACTTTACCAGTAGGACGCAAGAACCCGTTCGTCATGGTCTACTCTTTTTTCAGGCTCCGACATTTGATCCTGAAAGAGAACATAGATATCGTTCACGCGAGGAGCCGGGTACCCGCGCTTATCGGGTATTTCGCGGCAAGATCTACCCACAGGAAGTTCATGACCACCGCGCACGGGCAATATAAGAAGCATCTAATAAGCAGGGTCATGGGGTGGGGTAAGGTTGTCATCGCGGCCAATGAGACGATGGCCAGGCATATGAAGGAAAACTTCGGCGTTCCGCTGCGAAAAATAAGCATTATACCCAGGGGCGTCGACCTGAAGAAATTCTCCTTTGTGCCTCCTTCCGGAAAAAAAGGGAAGACTTTCAGGGTGGGGATGATAAGCAGGTTCACACCTTTAAAGGGCCATCTTGATTTTCTCAAGGCCGTTTCGTTCGTTTCCCGGAGGACACATAATCTGGAGGTCATCCTGATGGGGGACAGGTCTTCCGCCAGGGAAGGGTATATGGAGAAGATCAGGCTCACGATAAGGCGCCTTATGCTGGGCGATATCGTGAAGTTCAGGGACAGCGATGAGGATGTCGCGAAAGTCATGAAAGAAATAGATGTCCTGGTTTCCGCAAACAGAGAACAGGAAGCGTTCGGCCGTACCATTGTAGAAGCGCAGGCCAGTGGGGTTCCCGTGGTGGCCACGAGAGTCGGGGGCGTGCTGGAGAACGTGGAGGACGGTGAGACCGGGCTTTTGTGCGAACCGGGAGATCCTTCCGACATGTCGGAAAAGATACTTCGCTATGCTAAGGACCCGGGTCTGGCGAAAAAGGCGGCGGCCAACGCCCGCAGGTTCGTGGAAGAGAAATATTCGCTGGACAGGACGATGAGGATGACCATGGAGGCCTATTCCCGCGTGCTCAGCGCGAAAAATATCCTTGTTTTCAAGATAAGTTCACTGGGCGATGTCATCCTCAGCGTACCTTCTCTCCGGGCTATAAGAAAAAGATTTCCGGAAGCGGGCATAAAAGCGCTTGTGGATGTCCGTTTCCGGGAAGTTCTTGATAATTGTCCATATATAGACGAGGCCATAGTCTGTGACCTCAAAGGCAGGGATAGGGGATGGGCTCTTCTGAAACTGGCCGAAAAATTGAGGTCAGATGATTTTGATATATCTATAGATCTGCAGAACAGCCGGAAAAGCCACTTGCTGGCCTTTCTGAGTTCCATACCCGAAAGGTACGGGTTCGATAACGGCAAGTCAAGTTTTTTTCTTAACCGGAAAACAAGCCTGCCCGATAAACCGATGGGGCCCATTGAGCATCAGGCCTGCGTGCTCGGCCTGCTGGGGATAACAAAGATAGAAAAGCGTCTTGAACTGTGGCCGGGGAAAGATGACGAGGCCTGGGCGCATAGCTTTCTGGACAGCAAATGGCTGAAAAAGGATCAAAAACTGGTCGCCATCAGTCTTTTAGCCAGCAAGCGGTGGACGACCAAGAACTGGGGGATAACGTCCATGGCGGAACTTGCCGATATGCTGGCGCGGGAAGAGGGTATCCGCGTCGTGATCGTGGGGGCGGATGACAATAGGTCCGGGGCGGACAAGTTCATGAAAAAGACCGGCGCAAAGCCGATCGACGCGGTCGGGAAGACCAGTATACCCCGGTTTGCCAGCTTGATCAGGCGTTGCAACGCTATAATCGTCGGCGACAGCGCCCCCATGCACGTCGCGGCGGCCATGGGGACCCCGTTCGTGGCGCTTTTCGGGCCGACCGATCCCGAAAGGCATCTTCCCCCCGCTGAAAATTACAGGATTTTATATAAGAAATTAAAATGTTCACCTTGTTACAAGTCCGCGTGTTTCCGGGGCATTAAGTGCATGAAGTCGATCAACCCCGGGGATGTTTATGACGCGCTGATGCAGGTGATGGAAGTGAAAAATGAAAAGTTCAAAATTAAATTATAGGAGTCTGCCCCCATCTTTTTTATGAAGATCCTTCTATTGACCACACATCTGAATACCGGGGGGATCGGGGTGTACACGGCCAATCTGGCCAGGTATCTGAAAAAGGACGGCCTGGACGTGAGTGTCGCCTCGAGCGGCGGGGACCTGGAGAATGTTCTCAGGGAGGACGGGATCCCGCATTATTGGATGGATATAAAGACAAAGGCGGAATTTGGGATAAAAGTGTGGAAGGCCTTGCCGGCGTTTGTAACCCTGGTAAGGGAAGGGGCTTTCCAGCTTGTCCACGCGCAGACGCGCGTCGCGCAGGTGCTGGCTTTCTTTTCGGGTAAGTTCACGGCCGTTCCCTTTGTCTCGACATGTCACGGGTTTTTCAAGCACCGGAGATTGTCGCGCGTGTTTTTGCCCTGCTGGGGGGAGAAGATCATAGCGATAAGCGACAGTGTCCAGAGGCATCTTCTGGAGGAATTTGACGTAAGAACGGAGCGTGTCGTCCGTATCTATAACGGTATAGAGCTGGAGAGGTATCTGAGCGCGGGAGATTTCAGGGACCACGGACTCAAGGCTGATATCGGCCTGGATGGGGGAACTACGGTCGTCGGGGCGATCGGGAGGCTTTCCCCCGTGAAAGGGTTCAAGTATCTGATCGGCGCTTTCGGGAATATTGCCGGGAAGAGGCCCGACATGCGGCTTTTGATCGTGGGGAAAGGTCCCGAGAAGGACGCGCTGGAAAGACAGATCCGTGAACTCGGCATCGCCGGTAAGGTCCTGCTCATATCCGGCGACAGACCTTTGGAGAAATATCTGTCCATACTGGATATATTCTGCCTGCCGTCGGTCCATGAGGGGCTGGGGCTTTCCCTGATGGAGGCCATGGCCGCGGGCAGGGCGTGCATAGCGAGTGATGTCGGCGGTTTACCGGAACTGATAAAGCATGAAGAGAACGGATTACTGGTCCCGTCAGGGGACCCGGGAGCCTTGAGTTCGGCAATACTGCGCCTGGCGGAGGATTCGCCGTTCAGGCGAAAACTGGCGGAAAAGGCCCGCGAAAAGGCCGCCGTGAATTTTTCCATCGTGGACAGCGCCGCCGGGACGGCCGAGGTTTATAAAGCGGTTATCGGAGGTTAATAGTGAATCGTGGATCGTGGAAGTTCCGGGGACACGCCTGTTGTAGGCGCTACGAGGATATTGCTGAAGTTCCGGGGACACGCTTGTTGTAGGCACCTATTTTGCTCGCAATTCTGAAGTTCTGAGGACACGCCTGTTGTAGGCGACTATTGAATATTGTGGAAGTTCTGGGGACACGCCTGTTGTAGGCGACTATTTTGCTCGCGCAGGCATGTCCCCAGAATATATTCTTATATACGACATAATGAAAGTTGAACGCGTACTTATTTTTGAGCTTAACTGGATGGGTGATATCCTTTTTTCATTTCCTTTTCTGCGCGCTGTCAGGGGGGCTTTCCCGGAGGCCTATATAACGTGCACCGTGGTGCCGCGTTACGTGGACTTGCTCATACATAACCCCTGGATAAATTTTGTGCATGCCCTCCCAGATGATAACAGGATCTCTTCGATAGGGGAGAAGCTCGCTTTTATCCGGATGGTGAAAAAAGAGAAGTACGATACCTGTTTTTTTCTGAAACCCTCCAGGACGAAAGCTGTCATGGCGGTTCTGGCGGGGATACCGGAACGCGTGGGTTTCAGGGGTAAAGGGGCACCGCTCACCAGAGAGGTTGAGATGCCGCGGGATCTGCACAGGGCTGACCAGATACTCGCGCTGGCCGGGGTCCTGGATGTGACCGAGGCGGACGGGTCCTGCGAGTATTTTTTCAGTGAAGAGGATGAAGAGAGGGCGAACGATCTTCTCAGGCAGGCTGGCGGGGGGGTGCGCCGCACGGTGGTGCTGAACCCCGGAGGCAACTGGGAGCTGAAGAAATGGCCCTCTAAGAATTTTATTGAATTGGCAAGAAGGATACTTGAGAATTTTGAAGATGTCGAGGTGATGGTGACAGGCGGAGAGAAGGACGTTAAAGTCGCCCGGGAAATAGTATCGGAAGCCGGAACCGACAGGTGTTATACCGTAGCCGGAATGACCGGCCTGAACGAGCTGGCCGTCCTCTTCAAGGAGAGCACGCTTGTTATAAGCGCGGACTCCGGGCCTCTGCACCTGGCCTCCGCAACGGGCGTAACGACCATAGGACTTTACGGGCCCACGTCACATGACATCACCGGCCCCCGCGGCAGGGGAAAGAATATTATAATCCGTAAAGACACAGGATGCGTGGTCCCGTGCTATGTGAAAAACTGCGGGAAAGGCCTCGCGTGCATGAACGAGATAACGGTGGATGAAGTGTTCGGCGCGGCTGAGCGGATTCTGAAGGCGGGAACAGGTTGATAGCAGAGGCTTAGTCTTGGGTATGACGTGTCACAAATTTTTTTATGATCGACAAAAATAAAGTCAAAAATATACTTTTCATAACTCTCAGCAACCTGGGGGATATTATCCTTACGACCCCGGTCCTTGAAAGCCTTTGTGATGAGTTTCCCGAAGCGGCCGTGGATGTCATAACGGGCGCTCCCGGGGCGGAGATCTTTGAGGCGCATCCGTCAGTAAGGGAAGTGACCGTTTGCGGAAAACGGAGGAGTATCGGGGAAAGGTTGCGCGAAATAATGGATTTGCGCCGAAAAAAATACGACCTGGTCATTGACCTGAAAAATTCACTTGTCCCGTATCTGGTCGGGGCAAGATCCCATTCAAGATTGTCTTTACCGGGAGGCGGAGCAAGACACAAGAAGGACGAGCATCTCGCGAAATTATCCGTACTGAGGCCGAGGGCTTTTGGCGGGGCGAGGTTTTACATACCGGTTACGGATGAAGACCGCGAGTATGCCGGTGGGATAACAGGTCCGGAAAAAACAAAAAACACCGTTATGATCTCGCCGGGCGCGAAGAGCCACCTGAAAAGATGGAGCGCGCTTAAATACGCGGAACTTGCGGACAGGCTTATTTCGGAACTGGGTTGCAGGGTTCTTTTGATCGGAAACGAGGATGATGCCGTGGTGATCAGAAAGGTCTCTTCTTTCATGGAGAGGTCTGCCGAAGATCTTTGCTGCAGGACGAGTTTAGGCGCGCTTTTTGAACTGATGCGCCGTTCCTCTCTCGTTATCACGAACGACAGCGCCCCACTGCACGTGGCGAGCGCCGCAGGGGTCCCCACTATCGCTATTTTCGGACCTTCAGACGACCGGAAGTACGGTCCGCTGGCTGAGAGAAGTGTGGTCCTTAAACCGGAAGTTTCATGCCGGCCGTGCGAGAGAGCTCTGTGCTCCACAGGCCCGGTCGAGGGGTGTATATCCCGGGTGGAGGTCAAGGAAGTGTTCCGGGCGGCGCGAAAGATACTCTTGTCGACGGAAAGATAATAACCGGAGTATTATATGGGGAAGATCGTTATTGAACAGGGTGATATTACGAAAGAGGATGTTGATGTTATCGTGAATGCCGCGAATACGGGCCTCAAGGGAGGCGGAGGAGTGGACGGAGCCATTCACAGGGCCGCCGGGCCGACGGTCATGGATGAGTGCCGGAGAATAGGCGCCTGCCCTACGGGCGAGGCGGTGATAACGAACGCGGGCAACCTCAAGGCAAGGAAAATAATCCATACCCCCGGACCTGTCTGGCATGGGGGAAGCGCAAACGAGCCGGAACTCCTGAGAAATTGTTATAAGAACAGCCTTGATCTGGCGGAAGAGAACAGGCTTAAGACCATAGCTTTCCCGGCTATAAGCACCGGTATTTACGGTTACCCTGTCGAGGACGCCGCTCGCATAGCTATTGGTGAGGGGATGAAACACCTTGATGGCTTCGATGAGATAAGGTATATCTGTTTCTCGCCGGGAGATTACGAAGTATACCGGAAGATTTATGAAGAACTTGCTGATTGAAGGTGCAAAGAAGAAAGGGACAGGAAAGGGTATCCCGTGCTCAGACAGTTGACCTCGCATGGCTCGGTCAAAACTGCGCGCGGGACACCCTTCCCTGTTCCTTTAACATTACTTAAAATAGAACTCAGTACTTGATACGAGATACGACATACAAGATAATGAATCCCCAACGCATACTCATAACCAGGACCGACCGCCTCGGTGACGTGGTGCTTTCGACGCCCGTTATCAGGCATATGCGCAGGCTTTACCCTGACGCCTACATCGCTTTTATGGTGAGGCCGGAGAACAGGGATGTGGTAAGGAACAACCCTCACCTTGACGAAGTGATAGTCTACGACAAGTACGGTTCCCGGAAGAGCTTCCTGAACAGTCTCAGGTTCTCGCGATTTCTGCGCGAAAAAAAGTTCGATACTGCCATAGCCCTGCACCCGACGAACAGGGTGCACATAATGCTGCGCCTGGCTGGAATACCCCTGAGGGTCGGTTACGACAGGAAGTTCGGCTGGCTGCTTAACAGGAAGATCCGGCATTTAAAACAGGAGGGCCTGGAGCACGAGGGCGATTATAATTTTGATCTTCTCGAGAAGGCGGGTTTTGATATTTCCGGCGCGGACCGCAAACCCTACATAGTCACCTCGGATGAAGAAAAACGCCTCGTAGATTCTGTTTGCCTGGACCAGGGGCTGGGGGAGAATATCATCGCCCTTCACGTCGGCGCGAGTTGCCCGTCCAAAAGGTGGGACCCGGAAAGGTTTGCTTGTGTCGCGGATATTTTATCGGAAAAGTACGGCTGCGATATTGCTTTGATCGGGAGGGACGAGACCGCGAAGCTAAGTGGCAGAGTGGTTTCGGCCATGAAAGGAAACGCGGCCGATCTTACAGACATGCTGCTCGTGGGGGAACTTGCCGAATTTCTTTCAAGGTGCCGTCTTTTCATTTCCAATGATTCGGGGCCGGTCCATGTGGCTGTGGCCGTAAATACCCCTGCAGTGGTGATCTTCGGGAGAAAGGATCCGGGACTTTCTCCGGGAAGGTGGGGTCCCCTTGGTGAAAAAGATATTGTTTTGCATAAAGATGTTGGATGTGAAATATGTCTCGCACATAGATGTAACAGGGATTTTGAATGTCTCAAAGCGGTCTCGATCGATGAGGTCGTTGAGGCGGCGGAGAGGATCCTTGGACAGGCCTGAAACCCGCGTAAATTTATAAAAAGCGAGCAATTCTTCCTATTGTTGTTGCCTATATTAAACAAAAATAATATAATACTATCCTGTAAAAAAGGAAAAATCTTAAATGACACAGGATATTCCCCGCTACCAGAACGCCTCACGCTTTAGCGTGGGGATGAAAGGTTAAATTGAACGCAATAGCGTTCGGTACGGGATTCCCGGTTCCATTTGTTTTTCGGCATAGAGAAACCGTTTTATGGCCGGAAGAACTAGTACACTGTCAACGATAAATCTATGGGCATTTTGCGTAAGTTCTTGCATCATGTAGCGGCGAAGCATAAAGAGCGTATTTGTTCGCGGCCAGAGGCCGCTCCTACGGCCGCGTTACCCATCAATCCATGGTTGACAGAGTACTAGTCTTTAGATAATTTTAACAGGACAAAGGGAGATATCGTGGAGGAAAAAGTTGAGATCGCGGTGAACGACGATAATTTTCGACAGGAAGTGCTTGAATCGGGTGTTCCCGTCCTGGTCGATTTCTGGGCGGAATGGTGCGGGCCCTGTCGCATGATAGTTCCGATCATCGAAGAGATAGCTGCCGAGTATAAAGGCAGAGTTAAAGTCTGCAAGTTGAACGTTGAAGAAGCCCCGGGAACGTGCTCGACCTACGCCATCATGAACATACCCACTTTGTTGATATTCAAGGGCGGAGAGATGGTTGAAAAGTTCATTGGTGTCGTCCCGAAGGGCGAGATCGTTTCCAGGTTAAATGCCTGGGTATGAGAGGAGTCTGTCTCCAGATCCCTCACTTTGTTCGGGATTAAATGAGCACATTAACCAAAGCCGAGGGGAGGCGGCTCCTACGGGATAGGTGAAAAGTTCGCCAAAGGCGGGCTAAGTTTCTCGTCTCCCCCCTTTGAAAAAGGGGGCCAGGGGGATTTTTTAATTTCTCGTAACGGAGAAGAACGATTACAAATTTAGAATCCCCCTAACCCC
>JAYEOV010000060.1:0-25687 GCA_034723315.1 Candidatus Omnitrophota bacterium
AATGTGTGACCCCCGTCTATGTGTGACCCCCGTCTATGTGTGACCCCCGTCTATGTGCTGAGGCCAGGAGGCCGAAGGGGACCGAAAGCTGAGGAACGGGAGAAAAGATGAGTAAGGTTTTGATCATAGGAGCAGGCGGCGTGGGAGGGGTTGTTACGCACAAGTGCGCCCGGGCACCGGAAATTTTCCAGGAAATATGTCTTGCCAGCCGGACACTTGAAAAATGTGAACAGATCGCGTCTCAACTGGACCGCCCGATCCGGACCGCGCGAGTGGACGCTGACAATACTCAGGAAGTAGTTGAGCTCGTAAAAAGCTTTAACCCCGATGTTCTGATACATGTGGCCCTTCCTTACCAGGATCTCACACTGATGGATGCCTGCCTTGAGACAGGTGTTGACTATCTTGATACCGCCAACTATGAATCGCCGGATAACCCCGCGTTTTGCTACGAGAAACAGTGGGAATACCGGGACAGGTATAAGGATAAAGGTATGATGGCCCTTTTAGGTTGCGGATTCGACCCCGGCGTCACGAATATTTTCTGCGCGTACGCGCAAAAGCATTTTTTTGATGAGATCCACTATATCGATATAATGGACTGTAATGCCGGTGATCATGGCAGGGCGTTCGCGACGAACTTTAATCCGGAGATAAATATCCGCGAGATCACCCGGCGGGGCAAATACTGGGAGGACGGGCAATGGATAGAGACGGCTCCGTTATCCGTTCACGAGACGTTCGATTTTCCGCGGATCGGCCCCAGGGAAATGTATCTTATGCATCACGAAGAACTGGAATCTCTCGTTAAGAACATAGCGGGACTCAAGCGCGTACGTTTCTGGATGACTTTCGGCGAACAGTACCTGACGCATCTTCGGGTGCTGCAGAACGTAGGCATGACGCGTATCGATCCGGTAGATTTTGAAGGGCATCGGGTCGTCCCTCTTAAGTTCCTGAAAGCCGTCCTGCCCGAACCATCGTCCCTGGGAAAGAACTATAAAGGGAAGACCAATATCGGTTGTATGTTCGAGGGGATCAAGGGCGGCCGCCGGGAAAAGGTATATATATATAACGTCTGCGATCACGCTGAGTGTTACCGCGAAGTAAGATCGCAGGCGGTCTCTTATACTACGGGAGTCCCGGCGATGATCGGCGCCATGCTTATGGTTACCGGGACGTGGAGAGGGCAGGGGGTTTTCAACGTGGAGGAGTTCGATCCGGATCCCTTCATGGAGAAACTGAATATCTGCGGGCTTCCGTGGGTGGTTAATGAAGTAGAATAAAAGGTCAGCGGACAGCGCATAGTGTTGAATTAAACATCTATACGCTATCCGCTGGAATCTGCACGATAAAACTTATGAAAGATATAGCCTTAAAAGTTCCCGATACCCCGTGTTATGTAATTGACGAAGGATTACTGAAGAAGAACCTGGAAACCCTGGCGGAAGTCCAGAAACGGACCGGGTGCAGGATAGTCCTGGCCCTGAAGGGCTTCGCCATGTTCAGCACGTTCCCGCTTGTCCGTCAGTATCTTGCCGGGATCGCGGCAAGTTCCCTCGACGAGGCGCGTCTCGGGTTCGAAGAATTTGAAAAAGAAGTCCACGTATGTGCCCCGGCCTACAGGGACGGTGAATTCGAGGAACTGCTCAGGTATGCCGATCACATAGTATTTAATTCTTTCACGCAGTGGCAGAGGTTCAGGGACGCCGTTTCGCGCTCCGAAAAACCGGTCCAGTGCGGTCTGCGCGTGAATCCGGAACATTCAGAAGTTAAGATCGAGTTGTATGATCCCTGTGCGTCCGGCTCCCGTCTCGGCATAAGACAGGAAGAGTTTCAGGATAAGGATCTGGACGGTATTACGGGACTTCACTTTCACACTCTTTGCGAGCTGAATTCCGATGCCCTTGAACGGACCCTTAAAACCGTTGAAAGGAAGTTCGCCCCGGCCCTCAGGGATGTAAAGTGGGTGAACTTTGGCGGGGGGCATCATATAACGCGCCGGGATTACGATATAGACAGGCTTTGCCGTGTTATTAATGATTTCCGGCAAAGGTATAAAGTTGATATATATCTTGAACCCGGCGAAGCTATCGCCTTGAACGCGGGTTTTCTGGTGACGTCCGTGCTCGACATAGTTCGCAGCGGCATGGATATAGCCGTACTGGATACTTCAGCGGCCGCGCACATGCCGGACGTCCTGGAAATGCCCTATCGGCCTGAGATCTACGGGGCAGGAGACCCCGGGAAATATGCTCACACTTACCGTTTGGGCGGATCGACCTGCCTGGCGGGCGACGTCATCGGAGATTATTCCTTTCCCGAACCTCTCGGCGTGGGGAGCAGACTCGTTTTCAAGGACATGGCCCACTACACCATGGTCAAGAACAACACCTTCAACGGTATCCGCCTGCCCTTGATAGCCAGATACGATCCCGTTGACGGTGAAGTAAGGGTCATTCGCGAATTCCATTACGAAGACTACCGCAACCGGCTATCTTAGCATATTTCGGGGACGCCCCACTCGGTGCCACCCTGCATATGCGAAATGTGTAAAAAACACAAAATTTTCGTTATCAAGACTAGAACCCATTTCATAACCCCGTTCTATTGCCCCCCTGATTGCAATAAAGAATCATAAATTTCATACGTTTTCGAATAAGCAGGGTGGCACCGAGTGGGGCGTCCCCGAGTAATACTAAATTTCTTGTTAACCGTTATTTTTTGTGTGATAATACTTGAAAAAGATCGATGATCCGGATGCCTATAGGAGGAGAAATTCAATGAAAAAATACGTAATAGGTGTTGATATCGGGGGGACTAAGATCGCCACCGGGATCGTCAGCAGGGAAGGAAAGCTTATCCAGAAAAGCGTGGTGCCGACTCTCGCCAAAAGGGGTTTTGACGTATCTATAAGCCAGGTTTACAAGTCTATTGAGGAAGTTCTTGGGATCGGCAGGGTAAGAAGGAAAGACATAGAAGGTATAGGTGTGTGCGCTCCGGGCCCTCTTGACCCTCTTAAGGGCATAATACACAATCCACCGAACCTCCGTGGCTGGAAAGAAGTTCCGCTCGCATCACTCATAAGAAAGAATTTCAGGATAAAGACAAAATTAGAGAATGACGCCAATGCCGCGGGGATGGCGGAAATGATATGGGGCGCCGCTAAAGGATACAAACACGTGTTCTACGTGACCGTGAGCACGGGTATAGGGACAGCCGTCATAGTAAACGGGAAGATATATCACGGGAAGAACGGTATGGCCGGGGAAGGCGGGCACGTAACAATAGATTTCAACAGTAAGCAAGCCCGGTGCAACTGCGGAAATATCGGATGTATCGAAGCCCTGGCTTCCGGGCCTAATACGGTCAGACGCCTGCGCAAAAGACTTAAGGGGGACCCCAGGATAAAGACGAATATTATGGATATGGCGGATGGGGACCTGGAGAAGATCACGATGGTCACCCTCGGGGAGGCGGCGAGAGAAAAAGACAAAGTGGCTTTGGAGACTATCGCCGAACAGGGAAAACTGCTGGGTATATGGCTGGGAAGTATGATAAACGTTCTTGACCCGGAGATCGTGGTAATAGGCGGGGGAGTATCCCTGTTAGGGAGCGTTCTTTTCAACGCGATCAGGTCATCCGTCCTTTCTCACACAATTAATATTTATGCCGACAAAACCCCGATAGTCCAGGCTAAACTCAAAAGGAACGTAGGCATATACGGGGCGGCGTCAATATTGCTGAGAAGGCCTTTGATATAGCAGGATTTTTTTTGGATCCCGCGTCTCACTTGCTTTGCTTGTTCGCGCAGAGCTAAATGAGCACATGATTTATCGTAACGGAATTTCAATATAGCAGGAATTCCTTTTTGAGAACACATTAACCGAAGCTGTAGGAGCCGCCTCCCCTCGGCTTCGCTCGGGACAGGCCGGCGGCGAACCCCCTGGTGATAATTTTGTTCGCGGCCAGAGGCCGCTCCTATGGGATAAGTGAAAAGTTCACCCGAAGGGCTAAGTTACGAACACGATAGTGAGAGTAAAACATAAGTGCGAATTTAACTTGATGAGGAAAAGCTCTGAATATCACGTGGAGCGGCCAAAATCGGCCTCTTGATCGATGGCTATTAAAGAATCCGGAAGGTGCATCGCTACCAGCAGCGATTCGAACTATTTTCCCGCGCTTATAGCGCTTCTCAGGAGCCTGCGGCGGACGAATCCTCACATCCCCGTCATCGTGTTCGACGGAGGTCTTACGCGCCGCGAAACAAAAAAAGCGGGCAGACTCGCGACGATCATTCCAAAGAAGCCTTTTATGGACCTGAAAGGTAGAGGGAAGTTCAGTTATATCGGAATGGTCACGCTCCTTAAATTTGAAACAGCGGGTCTTGATTTCGAAAAAGTCCTGTATCTTGACGCTGATATGGTCGTCCTTGAGGACCTGGAACCGCTTTTTTCGTTCCCGGAAGGGAAAGTGGGCGTGGTCCGGGAAGTTAACGCCCTCAAGAACATGTTCCGCCTTCAGCACAGGAAGATACTTGCTGAAAGCATCGGCATTGACTGGAACGAGCGCGGTTTTAACGCAGGTCTTCTGTCCCTGCGGCCGGCGGAATGGCGGGACCTTCCGGAAAGGGCGAGGGAGCTTGTCGGCCGTTTCGGCCCCGATGTTTTTTCAAAATCAAAAGACCAGCAGATTCTCAATTTGATCTTTTACGGAAAGACGCATCATTTCCCGGTAAGGTATAATTTTTCGCCATTCTATGACAACGATACAGTTGCCCCGGCGATAATACATTATCTGACGCGGTGTAAACCGTGGCATCGAAATTATCCGGACGGGCGCTGTTACGAAAAATTTCGCGAAAGTATTTCTATTACGGATTTTCCCGGGATCGTTCTGGTGGACCTGTATCGCGGGTTAAGAAGATCCCAAAAAAACTTTAACCCGGATATTTCATGAAATAGCCAGGTTGAAGTTCCGGGCTCTGAACTATGCGGTATTCAAGAATATTCGTTTTCTTTTTATTACTGTCGGTTCTCGCGCTTTCTAACAGGAATGCCGTCGGCGAGGAGAAAAGGTCGGCGCTTTTTCCCGATCTGGAGGCAAGGGAAAGATTCACCTCCGAGGTATCAGGGCTTCTCGAAAGCGCATGGAAGAAATGGCAGGATTCGGTCCTGATCGACAATATCAGCGTGGAAGGTTCTTACGGGCTGCTTATGCCGGGCGATATGGGCGGCCCTGTTCTTAAATTGTCGGACATGATGAATGGTTTTAGCAGAAAGGGGAAATCGCAGGATTACATTGACTGTGTTAAAGCCGTTACAGGCGCGGTGGCCAACGGTATGCGGTTATGGCAGAGAGGTTATTCTCATAAAAATATCCCTTTTCCCCAGGGAGCTTCCTGTACTTATACCATGCCTCCTTCCAGCAACGTTCCAGTGACCGTAGGATCCGGCCGGTCTTACGGAGACAAGATTATGACGGAAAAGGCCCTTTACAATTACATGCTTTACCGCGTGCCGAGATACGAGGAAGACGTCTTAGTGGTTTTTCGCGGTTCGGCCAAGGGCGTCTCGGAATGTTTTATAAAATGGAAAAAATCCTGTTCGATAATAGGGATAATCGCTTCCGGGGGTGTAGCCCCTCAGCCCGCGCCGATGGGAACCGGCCCGGGGCCGGTAAGAGGGGCCAGGGGACGCAACGGGAAACTTGTAGGTCCGTATTTTAACGGGCAGCGGATGAAAGAGATACTGGTACAATATTTCAGGCAGCAGGAGGGGTGAACGGTGATCAGTGATCTGTTATCAGTTATCGGTTATCGGTGATGAGTATACGGTCACAGCTAATAGCTAACAGTTAACAGTTAACCGATAACAGCTAACCGATAACCTCTTCCCATATCAAGCTTGAATTTTATTCTCCCCTGTGCTATAAAATAACCGTTCTTTAATAACAATATTTTTAAGCATTACGTTTCAAATTCCGCGTTTCACTCATAACTTTTAACTCATTACATTTCACGCTTTACCTTTAACTTTTGATTTTTCACCGTGTCTTATCAAATACTAGCCCAGAAATACAGACCCCAGACCTTCGATGACGTTATCGGACAGGAAGCCGTCGCGAAGACATTGAAAAATTCCGTAGAGCGGGGACGGGTCGCGAACGCGTATATTTTCTGCGGCCCGAGAGGTATCGGAAAGACTTCCGTGGCGCGGCTCCTCTCAAAAACGCTCAACTGCGAAGAACCTCCCGAAAAAAGTCCCTGTAACAAATGTGTCTCCTGCCGGGAGATCTCGATCGGTAATAATATCGATGTACTTGAGATTGACGGAGCTTCCAACAGGGGGATAGACGAGATAAGGGCGCTCCGCGAGAACGTGAAGTTCTCTCCCTCAAAAGGGGAATTCAAGATATACATAATCGACGAAGTGCACATGCTGACGACGGAGGCTTTTAACGCGCTTCTAAAGACGCTTGAAGAGCCGCCTTCCCACGTCAAATTTATTTTTGCCACTACGGAACCTCACAAGGTGCTGCCCACGATCATGTCTCGTTGCCAGAGATTCGATTTCAAGAAGATCCCTCCGAAATTGATATATGACAGGGTGATGGATATCGCGGGAAAAGAGAAGATAGCTATAGACGAAAAGGCCGCTATCCTGATAGCCCGCAGCGCGGACGGCAGCTTGAGGGATTCTCTGGTCGTTCTTGACCAGATGGTATCTTTTTCCGGGAAAAAGATCCTGCCAGGGGATGTTATTGAGCTTCTCGGCATGGTCCATAAAGAAAGGATATTAGAGTTGTCGTGCGCGGTGATCGAAAACGATCCGGGCCGCGTCGCCAGGATACTTGATGAACTGATAAACGACGGGAAAGACCCCGGGTTCATAGCGAACAGCCTCATGGGACATTACCGTGATCTTATGATCCTTAAGACCGCGGGGTCTCCTACGTCCGATATGGCGTTTACTGCCGACGAGCTCAAGGCCCTTGAGGCTCAGACCGAAAAGCTGTCTCTGGAGGAGATCCTCTATATCCTGCAGAATCTTTCGTATTGTATCACGCTGATGAAAGGTTCGATGTTCGCCCGGGGGCCTCTTGAGATCGCGCTGATAAGACTCACCCGGCGGGGTTCGATGCTTTCGTTGCCCGAAGTTCTTGTGAAGCTTGATAAGATGAAAGAGGGATACCGGCTGCCTGATGCCGATCTGTCCACGACGGGAAAATCGGAGGAAAGGATGGCTTTGGGGGACCCGGAATTTGCCGTTTTAGAGCAACAGGACATTTCAGTCGAGAACGGGGCTGATCAGGATACCGGGGAGGAGAACGGTAACGGGGATCTGGCAGGCGCGGATCTCGTTGCCTCCAAATTCAGCTGGAAGGCCGTGTTGAATTACGTGAGGAACAAGAAGATGTCGGTGTTCACTTTTCTGAGCGCGGGCAAGCCCGTGGAGTTCAGTAGGGAAAAAGTAGTCATCGGTTTCGGAAAGGATCACGCTTTCAATAAGGAGGCTCTTGAGACCGAGAAAAACAGGAACGTTCTTGAAGAAGCGGTGCGGAAAGTCACCGGAAGTTCCCCGAGGATGGAGTTGACTCTTCTGGAATTTCCCGCCGAAGAAACACGGAAGATCGTCGATGAGAATAAAAAGAAGGCCAGAGCGAAAGAATCCATGAAACCGATAATAGAGAAATCCATGGATGTTTTCGGCGGTAACGTGGTGAAGAACTATGCGGAGGGGGAGAAGTGATAAAGAGTTTTCCACGGTCTATGGCGAGACTTATCGATGAGTTCAGCAAGATGCCCGGGATAGGTCCACGGTCCGCCCAGAGGCTGACGTTTTACATCCTGGCCTCATCCAAACAGGATATTGAGTCCCTCCTGCGCGGTATAAGGGAAGTCAGGGATAACATCAGGTTCTGTAAGGAATGCAATAACCTCAGCGAAAAAGAGTTCTGTTCCATCTGCTCCGACAGGACGAGGGACGCCGCTAAAATATGCGTTGTGGAAGGTCCCAGGGGGATCATTGCCATGGAGAAGAGCGGAGCGTACCGCGGGCTGTATCATGTTCTGCTGGGAGAACTTTCGCCGATAGAAGGAGTGGGCCCGGACCAGTTGAAGATAGAAGAGCTTGTACGGAGAGTGAAGAGGGGGAACATCGGGGAAGTTATCATAGCGACTGATTTTACCACTGAGGGTGAAACAACCGCTCTGTATCTTTACGAGGTTCTTAAACCTTATAAGGTCAAGGTCACCCGCCTCGCGCGTGGGGTACCGGTGGGCGCGAGTCTTGAGTATGCTGATGTAGCGACCCTCCAGAGGGCTTTGGAGGAAAGAAGGGGTGTCTGACGTAATGTTTTACGCTTGTTCTCGGCTTTTCCTTCCAACAATAAGAGACGAAAGCCATTGACTTTAATATTATTATCATTATACTCTAATAAACCTATGAAATTCCACGGGCGTAAGCCCGGGGATGTATCGGTCTTCCCAGGCAGCCGGTGTTTAAACCCCGGCTATCTGGGACAGGCAAAGCTTGCACTGGGCTAATGCCACGGATGTAAGTCTGCGGAAGTTATAAGGACAATTGGAAAAATTTTCCTAAAATTCTTGTAATAAGGAGGTATATATGGGGATTCTGGAAGCTATCAAAAAGGGTTTTGTGCAGGCTACGAAGCTGATGAACGTGGTCCTGGTGTTTTTTGTTTTCAACGTGGTTATCGGCCTGATAAGCTTGCCGCTGGTAAACCCGGAACGCGCGGGCAATCCGGGAATTATCGCCGTGTCGGTCGTCTCAAGCATCCTGTTCTTTCTTATATTCATATTTCTGCAGGGCGGCGCGCTGGGCACGGTCAGGGACCAGGTAAAGACCGCCACGGCCAGCATGGCACAATTCACGGAATACGGCAAAAAATTCTACCTGAGGATACTCGGGTTGCTGCTTCTTTACATCCTTATCGCGATCGGTGTTGTGCTGGTGCTCAGTCTTATAAGCGCGGGGCTTCTGCTGCTGGGGGATAATATAGTGATCAGGAGCATCGTGGCCACTATCGTGACGGTTGCGGCTATTGTAGTGATAACGCTGCTGGTCTATCCGATATACTCGATAGTAGTCGAGGATATCGGCGCTTTGGCGGCCCTTAAAAGGGGTGTTGTAGTCGCGAAGAGCAATTTTTGGAGGACACTCGGGCTTTTCGTGATGATGTTGCTGGTCAGCCTGGTCATATCTCTTATTATCGGGTTCATCATAGGGCTTATAAGCGTGCCTTTGCCGGTGAACATCAGCCAGATCGTCGTAGCGATCGTGAATGCCGCTGTCCAGTCATATATACCAATCGTCATGATGGTCGCTTTTATGGGCTTCTACATGTCTCTTACCGAGGCAAAAGAGGCTCAGGAACCTCCTCCTCAACAGGAGAGTTCAGTATAGTTGAATACTGACAATTGGGGGACAGCGCCTTATTTTTATTATCGAGAAAATAGGGCGCTGTCCCCCAATTGCCAGTTACCAGATACGAGATGCGAGCCTGGTTACTGGGTTCTGGTTTCTACTTTTTATGCCCTCCAAACGAAAGCCCACGCGAGGAATATTTCTTAACAACTTCTACTTACTATGTTAGAATGTAATTCTTTAATATTACAGGAGGTTTTTCGATGAAACGCAAAATGGTCCCTTACGACGGAAACAGCGCGGTAGCGCACGTAGCGCACGCGACAAACGAGATCATCGCCATATATCCCATAACCCCATCATCCGCTATGGGGGAGATCTCGGACGCAAAATCCGCAAAAGGAGAGAAAAATATCTGGGGGACCGTCCCCACGGTCGTCGAATTGCAGTCAGAAGGCGGGGCTTCGGGCACGGTGCACGGCGCGCTGACGACGGGCGCCCTGACAACGACTTTCACGGCATCTCAGGGCCTTCTTCTCATGATACCCAACATGTACAAGATAGCGGGCGAACTTACACCGACCGTGTTCCATATAGCCGCCCGTTCGCTCGCGTGCCAGGCCCTGTCAATTTTCGGGGATCATAGCGATGTCATGGCGACCAGGGGCACGGGGTGGGCGATGCTTTCATCCGGTACGGTCCAGGAAGCGATGGATTTTCCGCTGATCGCCCAGGCCGCTACACTTGAAACCAGGGTACCCTTTCTCCATTTCTTTGAAGGGTTCAGGATTTCCCACGAGATCCAGAAGATCGAAGAACTCACTTTCGATGAGATGAAAGAAATGCTGCCCATGGAACTGATACACGCACATCGCCGGTGGGGAATGAACCCCGAGCATCCCGTGATACGCGGGACCTCTCAGAACCCGGATGTCTTCTTCCAGGGACGGGAATCGGTGAATAAATATTACCTGGTCTGCCCCGATATAGTGCAAAAGGCCATGGATAAGTTTGCGAAGCTCACCGGGCGCTCATATAAACTTTTTGACTATGTGGGAGCCAGGGACGCGGACAGGGTCATGATCATAATGGGTTCGGGCGGAGACACGGCCCACGAGACGGTCGAATACCTTAATTCCAAAGGCGAAAAGCTCGGTTTGTTGAAAGTACGGCTTTACCGTCCTTTTGACACGAAAGCGTTCATGGCGGCCTTGCCTTCGACTGTTAAGCGTATCGCCGTCCTCGACAGGACAAAGGAACCCGGAAGCCTCGGCGAGCCTCTTTATGAAGATGTGCGGACCGCTGTGGGAGAGGCCATGGAAGAAGGGTTTGCGCCCTTCAAGGAATATCCGAAGATCGTCGGCGGCCGGTACGGGCTGGGTTCGGCTGAATTCACGCCGGCTATGATAAAGGGGGTTTTTGCCGACCTTTCCGGGAAAAAACCGAAAAACCATTTTACGATCGGCATAGACGACGATGTAACGCGCACGAGCCTGGAGTACGATCCGTCATTCAGCGTAGAAAGCGATGATGTGCACCGGTCGATGTTTTACGGCCTCGGGTCGGACGGGACGGTCGGCGCCAACAAAAACTCCATAAAAATAATCGGGGAGAAGACCGATAACTACACGCAGGGGTACTTTGTTTACGATTCCAAGAAAGCCGGGGCCATGACCATTTCACACCTCCGCTTCGGCAAAAGACCCATCCGCAGCCCCTATCTCATCTCTAAGGCCAATTTTCTTGCCTGTCATAAATTTTCTTTCCTGGAAAAATACAATATGATCAAGAACGTCGTTGACGGCGGGACGTTCCTCCTGACGTCCCTTTACGGTAAAGATGAGGTCTGGGAACATCTTCCGCAGAAGGTGCAAAAACAGATCATCGACAAGAAATTGAAGTTTTACGTAATAAACGCCGTGAAGATAGCGGAAGAGATCGGTCTTGGCGGGCGCATCAACGTGATCATGCAGACGGCGTTTTTCAGTATCTCAAAGGTCCTGGACGAGAAGACGGCAGTCGAAGCCATAAAGGAATCAGTAAAAAAGACCTATGGCAGCAAAGGCGAAAAAATCGTCGAGATGAACCAACGCGCGGTGGATATAGCGCTTGGCAGTATCGAAGAAGTGGAAGTTCCCGCGTCCTTAACAGGGAAAGTGAAAGAGAAAGCGACGGTCCCGGAGGACGCTCCTGAGTTCGTCAAGAAGACCACGGCAAAGATACTGCGGGCGGAAGGGGATACCGTCAAGGTGTCCGAGATGCCTTTCGACGGGACGTGGCCCACCGCGACGACGCAGTACGAGAAACGTAATATCGCGATCAATATGCCCGTGTGGAACCCGGAAACCTGCATACAATGCGGCAAGTGCACGATGCTCTGTCCTCATTCGGTAATACGGGCCAAGATGTATAAAGAAGAGCTTCTTAAGGGCGCGCCGGAAGATTTCAAGTACTCCGAGGTGAAACCGAAGCCCAGGGAAGGATACGTGTACACGCTGCAGGTCGCTCCCGAGGACTGTACCGGGTGCGGTGTCTGCGTCGAATATTGTCCGATGAAGGCAAAGGAAGCCATAAAGATGATGCCGCAGCCGCCTCTACGGGATAAAGAGCGCGAAAAGCACAAGTTCTTCCTGAGTATTCCGGATACGGATACGGGCCTTTACAATCGCAGCGTTATGAACGGGATACAGTTCGTGAGGCCGCTTTTTGAATATTCCGGAGCGTGCGCGGGCTGCGGGGAAACGGCTTACGTTAAACTGATGACGCAGCTTTTCGGTGACAGGGCTTTAATGGCCAACGCGACGGGGTGTTCTTCTATCTACGGCGGCAACCTGCCGACCACGCCATATTGTGTCCGGG
This sequence comes from Candidatus Omnitrophota bacterium, assembly GCA_034723315.1. Taxonomy (GTDB): domain Bacteria; phylum Omnitrophota; class Gorgyraeia; order Tantalellales; family Tantalellaceae; genus JAYEOV01. The sequence goes on from JAYEOV010000060.1 coordinate 12,249, forward strand.
AGGACGGGCGTGGTCCCGCCTGGAACAATTCGCTTTTTGAGGACACGGCGGAACTGGCATACGGAATGCGCCTTACGGTGGACAAATTCGCCGAATACGCCGGGGAACTGGCGGAAAGGATAATTTCAGGAGCTACCTGCAAGGAAGCAACAAGAAAACTTCTTGAAGAGATGATATCCGCCGACCAGTCGACACAGGAAAACATAGAACAGCAGAGGGGCCGCGTTTCCGAGCTTAAGGGGATGTTGAAAGAATGTGGTTGTCCGGATTGCGGGGAGTTGCTCTCCGTAGCGGATTACTTCATAAAACGGTCAGTATGGGGCGTAGGCGGTGACGGATGGGCTTACGACATAGGATACGGAGGGCTTGACCATGTGCTCGCGGCCGGAAAGAACGTGAACCTTCTTGTGCTTGATACGGAAGTTTACTCAAATACAGGCGGCCAGGCTTCTAAATCAACGCCCATGGGAGCGGTCGCGAAATTCGCGGCAAGCGGCAAACCCATCGGCAAGAAAGACCTGGGGCTCATGGCCCTGAGCTACGGGTACGTCTACGTCGCGAAAATAGCTATAGGCGCGAACCCCATGCAGACCATAAAGGCTTTTATCGAGGCCGAGGCGTATGACGGGCCTTCGCTGATAATAGCCTATTCTCACTGTATAGCTCACGGCTACGACCTTGTCAGGGGCGTTGATGAGCAGAAAAAAGCTGTAGCGGCCGGGCACTGGCCGCTGTTCAGATATAATCCGGACTTCTGCGAGCAGGGGAAGAACCCGTTGACGTTGGATAGTAAGGAGCCCAGCATAAAACTGGAGGATTATATCTACAACGAGAACAGGTACAACGTTCTGAGGAAGACCGATCCCGAACGCGCCAAAATGCTTCTGGAGAAGGCCCAGGTACTTGTAAAGGACCACTACGAGCTGTACAAATATCTTTCTGAAAGAAATATACCTTCACGCGAAAAAGAAAATACCGGGGTAACGGAATAAGGAACGGTGTGATTATCTCCCGCGCTCTTGCGTGCGGCGCGTGGATAACAAAGGGCCCGTTGACTGGACGGGCCTTTTTTGGTTGACGGGAATATGTCAAAAAAAGCCTCTCTTCACATCGGGTGTTCCGGGTGGAACTATAACCACTGGAAGGGCCCGTTTTATACCCGGAAGAGTTCGTCCCAGGCCTGGTTCAGGGAATATTCCGCTGTCTTTTCCACCGTTGAGATCAACAACACTTTTTACCGGCTTCCGGAACGGTCCACGTTCAAAAAATGGCGCGAACAGGCGCCGAAAGGGTTCATATACTCGGTTAAGGCCAACAGGTTCATAACGCATATGAAGAAACTTAAGGACCCGGAAGAACCCGTGGAACGATTCCTGAAATGCGCCAGGATACTCGCGGGCCATCTGGGGCCGGTCCTTTTTCAGCTGCCGCCCCATTGGTCAGTGAACCCGGAAAGACTGGATGCTTTCACCGGTTTTTTGCCGGAGAACTTACAGTGCGTGTTCGAGTTCAGGGACAGTTCCTGGTATGACGAAAGGATATACGGGATACTCGAAAAGAAACGGATAGCGATGTGTCTTCACGACATGAGAGGTTCTGAGTCCCCCTTGATATTGACAGGACCGTTATGTTATATCCGTTTTCACGGGACTACGGGGTTGTACGGGGGTAAGTATCCAGCGCCCACGCTGAAAAAGTGGGCAAGGTTCATAAAAAAGGCGTTATCTGAAGGCAGGGATGTGTACGCGTATTTCAACAATGACGCGGAGGCGAACGCGCCCAGGGACGCGTTGAGGCTTATTGAGGAAGTTAAGAACTTGGGGACATTCCTCAAGGGGACACACCTCAAGTAGAAAAATGGTGACAGTTGGCATTTATTGAAGTTCCGGGGACACGCTTGTTGTAGACGCCTATGTGGCTCGCAATTCTGAAGTTCTGGGGACACGCCTGCTGTAAACGCCAGGTAGGCATTGCAGGCATGTCCCCAGAATATATTTTTTATTCATATGGATAAGATGAAAATATCTGATCGGCCTCCCTGGATACGGGGCAGGGTCTCCTGGGATAAGGGTTTCGGCGAGGTCCGGGATATCCTTCGGGGATTGAACCTCCACAGCGTATGCCTGGAAGCGGCGTGTCCTAATAAGGGTGAATGCTGGCAGGGACGTCACGTGACTTTTTTGATAATGGGGGATGTCTGCACCAGAGGCTGTCTTTTTTGTAATATCAAAGGCGGTGTTCCTGATCCGTGCGATCTCGCGGAACCCTGTAATGTGGCAGAAGCCGTAAGAAAGCTTGAAGCCGGACATGTTGTGGTAACGTCCGTGACGCGGGATGATCTTGAAGACAGGGGCGCGGGACATTTTGTCGCGGTGGCGCGCGAAGTAAAGAAAAGAACCGACGATGTCACGGTAGAGTTTTTAATACCCGATCTCGGGGCGGATGAAGATCTGTTAAGAAAAGTCGCCTTCTCGGGCGTGGAAGTAATAGGTCATAACATAGAGATGCCAGAAGCCCTCTATCCGGAAATCAGGCCAGGGGCCGATTACCGCAGGTCTCTCAACACCCTTGAAAAGCTGGCTTCTCTCAGGAACGAAGGTGCCCGTATATTTGTCAAATCTTCTGTTATACTTGGTCTGGGGGAATCTGAAGGAGACCTTTTAAGGACTCTGGAAGACCTGCGAAAGGCGGGGGTGGATATTGTCTATCTGGGACAATATCTCAGTCCTTCCCGTAGGCACTGGCCTGTAAAAAAATATTACAGCCCTGATAATTTCAGGCGCCTGGGGAAAAAAGCGGAACACATGGGCTTTGGTGCGGTTTGCGCCGGCCCCATGGTCCGGAGTTCATACAGGGCCGGCGAATCCTATCGCAAATGCAAAACCCGGGGATAAAAGATATCGGGCAGTTTCGGGGACGCCCCATTCGGTGCCACCCTGCGTGTTCGGGAGTGTATAAAATTTATGATTTCTTATTATTATTCCGCAGTTTTGATAATGAAAATTCTGTGTTTTTAACATGTTTTGTATATGCAGGGTGGCACCGAATGGGGCGTCCCCGTTCCCGGGAATTTCTTGACAAGTTGCCTGTTTGTTTTATAATAAGGCAAAGTGCGACTGGCGTTACGGCCTGTTGAATCAAGTTCATTCCAGGTTTCTTCCTGAAGCCTTGCGGGCCGGAGCCCGGACCTGTCACGGTTCGGGGTTCAGTGGATAACCACACGGGAGCGTTTAGTCAAGAACCGCACGCCTGGGTTTTTGTCTGCTTTTCTCAACCAAAACAGATAATGTCCGAAAACGTTGTCGATTTAAATGTGACTCCCCTGTACAATAAACACCTTGAAGCCGGGGCCAGGATGGTCCCTTTTTCCGGGTGGAATATGCCCGTTCAGTATACGGGAATAATAGAAGAGCACCTGCATACCAGGTCAAGAGCCGGGCTTTTTGATATCTGTCATATGGGCGAGTTCTTTCTGAGAGGGTCTTCGGCCGGGGAAGAGGTCGACCGCCTGGTAACCTGCCGTATAGACGATATGCCGGCGGGTAAATGCCGTTACGGTTTTCTGCTCAGAGAAGACGGGGGGATAATCGACGACCTGATCGTTTTTAAGATCAGTCCCGAGGAGTTCATGCTGGTCGTCAACTCCGGGACCGTCGAGAAAGACAGGAAGTGGATAGAGTCTCATGTTTCCTCCGGAACGGAGTTCAGCGACGAGTCCGATAGAATGGCGAAACTGGACCTGCAGGGCCCTTTGTCGGCGGAGGTCTTAAGCCGGATACTGGGCCGTTCAACGGTTGAGAGCGTCAGGAGATATTATTTCGCCGGTGTTGTCATGGAAGGGGTAAAGGTCCTGCTCAGCCGGACCGGGTATACCGGGGAACAGGGTTATGAGCTGTTTTTTCCCGCGGAACGCGCTGCCATGTTATGGGATATGCTTTCCGCGTACAAGGAAGTGAAGCCGGTCGGTCTGGGCGCCCGCGACACGCTAAGGATGGAAATGGGTTACTCACTTTACGGGAATGACATCGACGAGGATCGCACTCCTTTCGAAGCGAATCTGTCAAAATTCGTATTCATGGAAAAAGATTTCATAGGAAAAGAGGAGCTCTTAAAGCGGAAGGAGAAGGGTATTAACAGAATACTGACGGGGTTTATTTGTGAAGGCAGGAGAAGCGCGAGGAGCCATTTCACGGTAATGTGCGACGACAGAGCGATAGGAGAAGTCACCAGCGGGGCTTTTTCTCCATGTTTGAAAAAAGGCATAGGGTTATGTTATATTGATAAGGAATGTTTCATCGAAGGGCAGGGAATTCTGCTTTCTGACGGGAAAGCCGGGATCAGGGCCGCAGTGAAAAAGATCCCGATATATGAGCGCTAAACAGGTATCGGATATGGTTGGGATTGTTTTAACAAGTGCTGAAATTCCGAAAGAGGAGGAATGGTGATGGTACCGGGAGAATTGAAGTATACGAAAGAGCATGAGTGGATTAAAATTGAGGGAGATGAAGCTGTTTTGGGTATTACCGATCATGCCCAGTCCGAATTAGGGGACATTACTTTTATTGAACTGCCGGAGCCGGGGCGCGAAATCAGGCAGTCGGAAAATTTTGCTACCATAGAGTCAGTTAAAGCCGCCAGTGATGTCTATGCGCCCGTTTCGGGGAAGATCGTAGCGGTCAACGACTCGTTACAGGACACCCCGGAGGCCATGAACCGGTCACCTTACGGTGACGGCTGGATCTGCCGCATCAGTATAGCGGATGCGGGTGAGCTGGACGGCCTTATGGATGCAGGTACTTATGAAAATTATCTGAAAGAATAGAAAAGAATAGGTGACCCCTCTGACCTTGGAGTCGACGTAAAGTGAATTATATACCTCTTTCTGAAAAAGACAGAAAAGAAATGCTCGATGTTATCGGTGTAAAGTCAGGTAATATCAACGGACTTTTCAAAGGGATCCCGGAACGCCTGAGGGCGGAGTCTTTTGATCTGCCTCCGGGGAAATCCGAGTTCGAAGTAGAGGAACACCTGAAAGATCTGGCCGCGAAAAACGCCACCCATCTTGTGACTTTTGTCGGGGGAGGATTTTACGACCACTACATCCCGGCTGCGGTTGATGCCCTGGTATCACGTTCCGAATTTTACACAGCTTACACGCCTTACCAGCCGGAGGCTTCTCAGGGGACGCTGCAGGCGATCTATGAATACCAGAGCTGCATATGCCGTTTGACGGAAATGGAGGTATCTAACGCCTCGCTTTATGACGGCGGAACCGCCTTGTATGAAGCCGTTATGATGGCCATTCGCATAACCGGCAGGAACAAAATAATAATGGACGGCGGCGTCAGTCCCATATACCGCAAGATGATACGGTCTTACACCGGCAATCTTTTCATAGAGTTCGTCGAAACGCCGCTGTTCAAAGGTCATAGACACACTTACAGGGAGGAAATAGACAAATATCTTGATGATAAAACGGCAGCCGTTATTTTGCAGAACCCGAATTTTTTCGGGACGATCGACGATCATAGCGACATAGCCGCGAAGTGTCATAAAAAGGGCATTCTGGTCATCGAGAGCGTCTATCCCATTGCCCTGGGTGTGCTCAAGACCCCGCGCGAAACGGGTGTGGATATAGTTACCGGAGAAGGGCAGAGCCTTGGGATACCACTTTCGTTCGGCGGGCCTTATCTGGGATTTATGGCGACGAAAAAGGAATTTGTCCGGAAGATGCCCGGGCGCATAGTCGGCGCTACGGTCGGTAAGGACGGTCGTAAGGGGTTCGTTCTTACCCTGCAGACGAGAGAGCAGCACATACGCCGGGAGAAGGCGACTTCCAATATCTGTTCCAACGAGGCGCTTTGCGCCCTGCGCGCCCTTATTTACATGTGCCTTATCGGGAAAGAGGGGATAAAGAAGGTGGCAGAACTTTGCATGGATAAGACCGAATATGCCAAACAGAGATTGGAAAGCATAAAGGGAGTGGAAGTGATCAGGAACTGGCCTACCTTCAATGAATTCACCGTGAAACTTCCCGGGAAAGCCGATGCGGTCATAAACAACATGATCGATAAGGGGTTTGAAGCGGGGTTCCCTCTTGGACGTTATTATGAAGGCATGGAAGATCATATGCTCGTGGCCGTTACTGAAAAACGGACCAGGCGGGAGATAGACGGGTTAGCGGAAGCCCTGGGGGATGTGTTATGGAATTGATATTCGATAAGTCAAGATCGGGATGCGCGGGAACAAAAGTTCCCTCAAGTGATGTCCCCTGTAAAGTGAAAATGGATCCCGCGTATAAGAGAGATAAGGACGCGGAACTGCCTTATGTGTCAGAACCTGAGGTGGTCAGGCATTTCACGAACCTGTCAAAAATGAATTTCGGCGTGGATTCGCATTTCTATCCTCTTGGATCGTGCACGATGAAATACAACCCGAAATTCACCGAGAAAATAGCGAACCGGGAGGAATTCATATCGCTGCATCCGCTTACCCCGCAGCTCGTTAAAGGGTGCATATTGACACAGGGCGCGCTGGAGATCATCTATGATCTGGAGCGGTTGTTATGCGGGATCACCGGGATGGACGAATTTACCACTCATCCCATGGCGGGGGCGCACGGCGAACTTGCCGGCATAATGCTGATCGCCGCGTATCACAGGCACAACGGGAACAGGAAGAAATACGTCTTGATACCGGATTCAGGCCACGGGACAAATCCAGCTTCGGCGGCTATCGCCGGATACGAGGTCAGGACAGTGCCATCTGATGAAGATGGGGTCATGGACCTCAGGGAATTCAGAAAAGCGCTGAACAAAGAAGTGGCGGCGATAATGCTGACATGTCCCAACACGCTGGGGGTGTTCAACGCGCATATAAAAGAGATAGCCGATCTTACGCACGAGGCGGGCGGGCTTCTTTATTACGACGGCGCCAATCTCAACGCTATTATGGGTAAAGCACGTCCGGGAGACCTCGGTTTTGATGTCGTTCATCTTAACCTTCACAAGACTTTCGCCACGCCTCATGGCGGCGGCGGTCCGGGCGCGGGTCCCGTGGGCGTAAAGAAGGACCTTGTTCCTTTCCTGCCGATCTCGCGCGTAGTCAAAAAGGACGACGGTACGTTCACACTGGACTATGACAAGCCTCTTTCCATAGGATACATATCTCCTTTCTACGGGAATTTCGGTGTGCTCCTGAAAGCTTACGCCTATATCCTCCTGCTGGGCAAGGAAGGGCTTATCGAGGCGAGTGAGAACGCGGTTTTGAACGCGAACTACCTGAAAAGCCGGTTGAAGGAATATTATGATATACCCTACGACAAGAACTGTCTGCACGAGTTTGTCCTGTCAGCTTCGCGCCAGGCGAAGAAAGGTGTCAGGGCGCTTGATATAGCGAAGGCGCTTATCGACAGGGGTATTCACCCCCCGACGGTCTATTTCCCGCTTATTGTGGAGGAAGCGATGATGATAGAGCCTACAGAGACGGAGTCAAAGAAGACTCTGGACGGTTTCGTCGAAACCATGATCGAACTGGCGGAACTGGCGGAAAAAGACCCGGATGCCTTTAAGGAATTCCCCAGGAAAGCTCCCGTACGCCGCCTGGACGAGGTAAAAGCCGCCAGGGATATGGACGTGGCTTATCTGTAGAACTTCTGTATAGAGCTCTTCTGTCATGAAAATTGTCGAATATATTGCCGCTACTCCCGAGGAGAACATCGCGATGGACGAACTTCTTCTGAAGAAAGCCGAATCCGGGGATGAGGGGGAGACTTTGCGGTTCTGGAGTTCGGAAAAATATTTCGTGGCCGCCGGGCGCGCATGCCGGGTCGCTGAAGATTGTTTTCTGGAAAGGTGCCGCGTTGATGATGTCAGGATAATAAGGCGGACCTCAGGAGGCGGCACGGTCCTGCAGGGTCCGGGGTGCCTTAATTACTCGGCGGTCCTTTCCTATGACCGTGATGAAAGATACAGGGTTGTGCGAGATTCATATCGCCGGATACTGAAAAGGGTATCGGAGGCCTTCGGGTCAAGAGGGCATGAAGTCGAGTTCTTCCCGGTGTCAGATCTTGCCTTCGGCGGGAGGAAGATTTCAGGTAACGCGCAGGCAAGAAAACGGAAATATTTTCTGCACCACGGAACGTTCCTTTTTGATTTTGACCTGGGAAAGATATCATATTACCTGAAACATCCGCGGAGGGAACCGGATTACCGGAACCGCAGGTTACACGAGAGATTTCTTACGAATATACCGATAACCTTCGGTGAGCTGAAAGAACTGATAACCGGGGTATTCTCACCTTCTGGAGACGTATGGAGGCCGGGTAGGGAGGATCTGAGGAACCTGGACGAGCTGGTCCGGGAAAAATTCTCTGATGACAATTGGAATTACGCCTTTTGAGAGAAGTGAAGCGTAGTGGGTGATGCGTGATCGGTTGGCGGTTAGCGGTGATACGCGATACGAGATACCCATAGCGTCTACTTCATCTAATCGTGGATAGAAGAACCTATTCCTGGACCCTGTCAATATACTTGCCCGTGCGGGAATCGACTTCGACGATATCTCCCTCTTCAATGAACTGAGGAGCGCCGATCTTCATGCCGTTTTCAAGGATGACCTGTTTTGCGGTGATTGAGTCGTGCTGTTTTATACCCGGAGGGGAACACGTGACCTTGAGGCGAATGCGCTCGGGGAATATAACGTCAATGGCACTGCCCTCGTAAACCGCCACCGTGTATTTTTCATTTTCTTTTAAAAAGACGTCTTTTTCCCCGATCATCTCCCTGTTCACACCGTAGTCTTCGTAAGTATCTTCATCAAGAAAGTGGAAAGTATCCCCTTCCTGATACGAAAACAGGGCTTTCTTATGGACGACGTCCGCTTCGTCAAGTTTGTCTTCCTGATGATACGTGTGTTCCATGTATTTTCCGTCAAGGATACCGCGCATCTTGATATTTATGGTCTTGTGGGCTTTAGCGGAACCTTTTATCTCTACTTCTTCAACTTTGTATATCGTGCCGTTGATCAGCAGCAGGTTGCCGACCTTGACGTCAACAGCCTGTTTCATATCGTCCTCCGTTGTTGAAAAACGTTTCTTACGCCGCACGACGCGCAAAGCCAAAAGGCGTATCTGTCGCTTTGTTCGTTCCACGTATCACGTATTGCAGTGTCACTTTTCAAGTTCGCCGAAAATTATGTTCTCCGCTTTTGAGAGACACGTTGAACTTAACGAACTTAATGTTATTTCTGTGTTTTTATCGTCCAGGCGGGCAAAGAATATCCCGACGCGGGTGGTAGTTTCCTGTTTGGGGAACCCTATGGCAATTATATACCCTTTTCTTCTGTTCTTTCTGAAAGCGGTCAGTTTATTCTTTTCAAGTATTTCAAGGACCTTGTCAAACGCGGTGTCATAGGGGAGGGACACGGTCTTTATCTTGCCTTTGTCGCGCGCCTTTTCGAGGTCCGCGATGTTTATACCGGCCAGTGATCGCAGGTTGAACGAACCTGAAGCGCACCCGCAGGCCAGGAAAGCAAGCAGGGAAAAGGATATGAGAGCGTAAGCTGTTTTTTTCATAAGTGTTTGGAATCGTTAATCGATATCAGGTTGATTATATAACCAAACGTATCAATTGGCAAGATGTTATCCGATAAGGGGGTCAGACCTTGACATTGACATTTTTCCTTCGTACCGCATTATAAAAGCCATAAATTATGTCAATGTCAAGGTCTGACCCCTATCGGAGCGATGACCCCTATCGGAGCGAGGCCGCGTTATGCGCCGCCCGTATCGGTTCGGGTATCTTGTATTTCACGCAGCAGGAAAGTATGACCTTTACCGAGGAGAGTATATCCGCGCGGTGCCCGGGGGAGACGAAGATGGGATTGGTATTATCGCGTGACCGGACGACCGCTCCGAGATCGGTCCCGTCCTTGTCTTTTATGAGAGAGAAATCGCCTTTTTTGTTCCCGGGCAGGGCATAGGTCCCGTAGAGATGGCTTTTTGCCGAACCGATGCTCGGCTTGTCAAAGATGACGCCGATGTGGGATGCGAGCCCTGTTCTTCGGGGGTGGGCCATCCCCTGGCCGTCAAAGATGAACAGGTCCGGCTCCGTTTTAAGTTTTTTGACGCATTCAAGTATTACCGGCCTCTCCCTGAAGGATAAAAGTCCGGGGATATAGGGAAAGCTCGTCTTCAGGGTCAGAACAGCGGTTTCTACCTTTTCCAGCCGTGGATATGACAGAACCACTATAGCGGCTCTTGACCGGTCGTTCTTGACCGAGACATCAACCCCCGCCAGGAACCGTATGGCCCTTGTATTCAATTTCTTTATGATGATTTTCTTTTGGATACGTTTCTGCAGGCGTATCGCTTCTTTCGGGCTTAGATCCCATCTATGGATATTTTTATACTTCATAATCCCGTTCATTGTTATGCGAACCGTCTAAACATTTGACACTTAAACTCTAATATTATAACATATAACATCTGATCACGGTGTCCCGGGGGGACGGGAAGCATAAAAAGAATGGGGTATATCGTATGAATCCAAAAGATATCGAATTACTTAAAGAAAAATGCGGTAAAGAGAGCTTTAAAAAGCTTATGGCTGTTAATAATCCCGGGGTGCATGAGTTCGTATTGAAATATATCGCTTTGTGCAATCCCGGATCTATCTTTGTCCGAACGGATTCCAGGGAAGACTCTGAATATATACGTAAAAAAGCGGTCGAGAACGGGGAAGAAAAGCGCCTGGTGGTAAAAGGGCATACTGTCCATTTTGACGGGTATTATGATCAGGCACGGGATAAATCCAACACAAAATATCTTTTAAGGCCGGACGAAGTTCTTGGATCGGATATTAAGTTCGAGGACCGGGAAAAAGGGTTGAAAGAGGTGCATGAACTTTTTGAAAATTCCATGGCGGGAAAAGAAGTGTTCATCTGCTTTTTCTGTCTGGGGCCGGCGAACTCCGAATTTTCCATTCTGGCCGTCCAGATAACCGATTCCTCGTACGTGGCACATTCGGAGGATATACTTTTTCGAGGGGGGTACGAACAGTTCAAAAAGAGCGATGATTCCATCAAGTTCTTCCGTTTCGTTCATTCCGCGGGGGCGCTTGACGGCAGTGTGAGCCGCGATGTGTATAACCGGCGCGTTTACATCGACCTCGAGGATGAGATAGTCTACAGTGTGAATACCCAGTATGCCGGTAATACGGTCGGTCTTAAGAAACTGGCGATGAGGCTGGCGATAAAGAGGGCCTCTGAAGAGGGCTGGCTTACGGAACATATGTTCGTTATGGGTGTTCATGGTCCTGATAATAAACGCATCACTTATTTCACGGGTTCTTTTCCTTCGGCCTGCGGGAAGACAGCCACCGCTATGCTTGAAGGCGAGAAGATAATAGGCGACGATATAGCTTATCTCAGGGAGATCGACGGGAAGATCCGCGCTGTTAACGTGGAAAGAGGCATATTCGGCATTATTCGGGACGTGAACGAGAAGAACGATCCCGTTATTTTCAAGTCCCTGACAGATCCCGGCGAGATCATTTTCTCTAACGTGCTTGTGAATACGGATAATATCCCGCGCTGGCTGGGGGACGGCAGGCCGGCCCCGGAAGAAGGCGTTAACTTCGCGGGACAGTGGTTCTCCGGCAGAAAAGGGCCTGATGATAATGAGGTCTTCTGCGCGCATAAGAACGCCAGGTACACGATAAGGCTCGGTAATCTGGCTAATTGCGACGATAACCTGGAAAATCCCGAAGGCGTGGAGATAGGAGGAGTGATTTACGGCGGCCGCGATTCCGATACGAACATGCCGGTCGAACAGTCTTTTGACTGGGCGCATGGTATATTGACCCAGGCGTCAACAATAGAATCAGAGACTACCGCCGCTACCCTGGGACAGGAGGGGGTGAGAAAATTTAATTTAATGGCGAACCTGGATTTTCTTTCCATCCCGATAGGCAGATATATACAGAATAACCTGGACATCGCCGAAGGCGTGAAAAAACCGCCGCTCGTATTTCATGTGAATTATTTCCTCAGGGACAAGGACGGGAAATACCTGAACGGTATCAAGGATAAGCATGTCTGGGTGAAATGGATGGAGCTTCGCGTGAACGGGGAAGTCGAAGCCATAGAGACACCAACGGGGTATATCCCCAGGCATGAGGATCTCGTGAAGCTCTTCAGGGAAGTCCTTGGCCGGGAATATACAAGAGAACAGTATGAAGAGCAGTTCACCCTGCGTATACCCGAGCGGCTTGCCAAGAAGGACAGGATACTGAAGATATATCACACCAAGGTGTTTGACACGCCGCACGTGTTTATCAAGGCAATGGAGGACCAGAGGGAACGGCTCGAAGAGTGCCGGCAAAAATGCGGGGATTATGTGTCTCCGTTCATTCTTGAGAAAGAAAAAGAGTAGGTTTGCGGTTTTAAGTTTATTAAAGGGGACATGATTATGGAACAGACAAAACCTTTATTGTCGCTGGATCTGCCGGGTATTTCCCTGCTTAAAAAGGGGAAGGTGAGAGAGGTTTACCGGCTCGGTGACAAACTGCTGTTCGTCGCTACCGACAGGATATCGGCGTTCGACGTTATAATGCAGAACGGTATTCCGGAAAAAGGCAAAGTGCTCAACATGATATCGGCTTTCTGGTTCGAATTCACCCGCGACCTGATAGAGAATCATATGATCACCGTAAATGTTGATGATACCGTCGGACAGGAGAGCTCGCTTGAGCCTTACCGTGGCGTTCTTTGCGGGAGGTCCATGCTGGTGAAAAAAGCCGAACCGATCCTTGTGGAATGCGTTGTAAGGGGATATCTTTCCGGCTCGGGCTGGAAGGATTATCAGGCCTCCGGAGAGGTGTGCGGCATAAAATTGCCCGAAGGCCTCACACAATCCGATAAACTCCAGGAACCGATATTTACTCCCGCCACGAAAGCCGAGACGGGACACGACGTAAATATCTCCCAGGAGCAGATGAAGCAGGAAGTGGGGGGGGATGTTTTTGAGTTCCTGAAAGACAAAAGCCTGGAGATCTACAGGAAAGCGAGCGAATACGCGGAATCCAAAGGCATAATAATAGCTGATACGAAGTTCGAGTTCGGCAGGGTTGGCGACAACATTATCCTGATGGACGAAGCCCTTACCCCGGATTCTTCCAGGTTCTGGCCGGTGGATGATTATCAGCCGGGCAGGGCCCAGAAGAGTTTTGACAAACAGTTTGTAAGGGATTACCTGGAGACGCTTGAATGGGACAAGACCCCTCCGGGTCCGCAACTTCCGGAAGATATCGTGGAAAAAACTTCGGGAAAATATCTCCAGGCATATAAAATCCTGACAGGAAAAGACCTTTAATGAAAGAGGAAAAATAGGGCGCTGTCCCCTTTTTCCCAGTTCACGGATTGCGATTCCCCGTACCCTT
>JAYEOV010000061.1:0-24367 GCA_034723315.1 Candidatus Omnitrophota bacterium
ATTCGGCGCGCTTAATTTATGGTAAGGGGGCTTTGCCCCCTTAAAATCCCCCTTTTTATTGAAATTCCGTTACGACAAATTAAGCGCTCTGCGCAACTTGAGATCTACGCGACACCCGTAATTTATTAAGTAACTTTAACCTGGTTAAATTTAACCAGGTTAAAAATCCTTAACTTTCCCCCCTTTTGTTAAAATCCTTAACTTTCCCCCCTTTGAAAAAGGGGGTTAGGGGGATTCTAAATTTGTAATCGTTCTTCTCCGTTACGAGAACCTAAAATTCCGTGGACACTTTTATCCCCGGAGGACACTGTCTCCTCTTATATTCGGTCCTCTTAATGGTCTCCTCTACCTCCCTGATCGTCTCCGCGCTGAACCCTTTCCTCACAAGTTCATCCGGAGAGCGCCCCTTGCCCAGATGATATAGTATACCATCAAGTATCTCATACGGCGGAAGGGAATCCTGGTCTCTCTGGCCGGGTTTCAATTCCGCGGTAGGATGCCTTTCGATAACGGGTGCCGGTATGACCTCTTTCTCCCTGTTAATATAGCCCGCGAGCTGGTAAACCGTTGTTTTAAATACATCCGCCAGCACAGCTATCCCCCCTACGGTGTCCCCGTAAAGAGTGCAATATCCCATCATCGCTTCGCTTTTATTCCCGGTAGCGAGCACTAAGTGCCCGAACCTGTTCGAGAAAGCCATAAGTATATTGCCCCTTATCCTCGCCTGGATATTCTGCAAATACACTTCAACATCCCCTTTTTCATCAACTGAAAGGTCTTTCCCCAGGACCTCAAGATAAGAATCATATATCCGTGCCAAAGGAATGACCCTGAATTCAATATCGACCTTCCCGGCCAGGCGCCTGGCGTATTCTTCGCTTTCCTTTGAAGAATACCTTGACGGCATGAAAAGCCCCAGCACATTTTTCTCCCCCGCGGCTTCCTTCGCCAGGCAACAGGTCACGGAAGAATCAATACCGCCGGAAAGACCGAGGACCACCGTTGTGAAGGCGTGTTCCCTCATGTAATCACGGAGACCCCTGACAAGCTCATCGTGAACAGAGGCTATTTTCTCCTGAGAAATACGCAGATCTGACGCATTCATGGTTTCTCCCTTTTTAAATATCGAAGAATTCCGCAAAATACAACATCTGTCATTACATTACAATCACTGGGGTCACAATCACTGATCCCAAAAGTCACAAAAGTTACACAGAATTTGTTAATACGGGCACTTCGGAATTTTGATGGATGACAAGCTTTCCATCGCTTCCTTTTATTTCGCCATCTTTTAATTATAGTAATTTTAAACGGCTTATTCTCTCTTTTATTATTTCAAGAAATTTTTGCCGCTTTTCTTTGTCAATACTGGAATCCTCTATGATTTTTCTCATAACATCGAACTTTTTTTCAAATTTTTCGTACCGGATTTTTATGGGAATATTTAAATATTCAGCCAGCTTATCGAAATCCTCTTGTTGCAATTTATTTTTTTTTCCATTAATAGTTATGGCCGAATCCTCCTCATTGAGAATAACCAGTTTTGAACACACAATATCATAAGCGGGCGTTAAACGAATATTATCTTTATCTCTATAAGAAATGGAATAATTTTTTAAGTGGGCATCGCCATTGCCGAGAATAAAGTTAAGAACAACCCGTTCAAAAAGTAATTGGGCATCGTACCCCGGCGCTGAAGATATTTCTTTCAACTTTCGGCCTATCTGTTCTGCCGACCCCTTATATTTATCCGTTTGTTCAAGAATTTGCGCAAAATCTTCCTGATGAATTTTCACACTTTTTTTCCGATCAAATCTTTTGACCACATAAGCAAGGCTCTTATCCTTTAAAGGAATCAAACAATGAAGCGGTATATCTATATCTAATTCTTCGGCGATATCCATACAACATTGTTCGTTTTCCGGGATATTGGGAAAAGTAGGGGTTTGTGGTTTTAAAATGTATTCCCCACCTTCAGCCACGGGGATTAACATATTTTGTTTCTTGTCCAGCTTAACGGACAGCTTAGGCTGAACTCCGGAAATGGAAAGTTTGCCGGCCAGTTCCTGTGCCTTTTGGGATATATCTCCCAGGTTAAAATCTATGACAGGCCGTTTAAAAGAATTAAACATTTCTTTAAGGAATTTCTCGTTCATTTTTATTATTCTATTCTTACTACGGTAACCGCACCAATGGTATCACCGCCGGCACTTGCTAATAATAAACCAAAAGAATCTTTACTGTCGACCTTTTGCGTCACGCTCACGATATTTAAATACCACCCTTCCGGAAGAAGCCCTTTAAAAAAAGAGAATAATTCATTTGAATGATAAGGTTCTTCTCTGGGAGGCAAAGACATCGAAATTGGAATATTCTTCTTTAAAAATTCATGATCATACTGGAAGGTATAGCCGTTTCGGGTTTCGGTAATATACCCTGCTAATTCATTTTTGTAAAAAACCTGTGCTTTTCTCAACGCATCCATGGACTAGATAATATCCATTTTTTCCTGTTTTATGGGATGTTGCGGTTCATTCCTTTTTAACTCCAGA
This sequence comes from Candidatus Omnitrophota bacterium, assembly GCA_034723315.1. Lineage (GTDB taxonomy): Bacteria > Omnitrophota > Gorgyraeia > Tantalellales > Tantalellaceae > JAYEOV01. Next base: position 2,553 of record JAYEOV010000061.1, read on the forward strand.
TGATATCCCAGGAAATCCAAAACTTGCATAAGCTTATCCATTCTCACCGTTATCTTACCATGTTCAAGTTCTCTTAAAAAACGCAAACCGACTCCCGCCCGTTTGGCAAACTCGATTTGGGTTAAACCATTTTTTTTACGCAAATTTTTTATTTGAAAAGAAATATTCATTATGTATCGATGTACATTATTTTGTTTCATAACAATTCAAGTATATCACCTGTCGGGTATAATTTCAACATTTTTTATAAATTTTATACCCTATAAGGTGTTATTTAAAAGATATTATACCCTTTAGGGTTTAATAATAGAATATTTGTACCTTATAAGGTATAATAAATAAAAAAATAAGGACAATTTATACCCGATAGGGGTTTTCTCAGGCTTCGCCTTCTGTCACGCTCGGCCTGCGGCCGCTTGCGTCCTCGCTAAACAAAACTTTAGTATATAAGGGTCGCTCGTTCGCCTCTGGCCTGCGCTGCGTTATAGCGACGGACGGCCAGAGTGCCCGAGCCCCTTGCATCGTCAGTAGCATCCTTCTTCCAGGGAACTCTGGAAGAAGGTTCGGATCTCTGCGGCAACGCAGTGCCAGTCGAGAACTGGCGCCCCGAGCAGGATTTGAACCTGCGACCTACTGGTTCGAAGCCAGTTGCTCTATCCGGTTGAGCTATCGGGGCGCGGATCCGTTCTCTGTATTATAAAGAACACTAACTCCTCCTGTGCGCTTTCACGCATATCACCGCTTCAAACAATACCCACGCTTCAAGGATCAAAAATATCATAATGATCACGGCGCGATAATGAGCCCCTGTATTTATAAAGTAAAAAAGGCTCACCAGCATCGCCCAGCTTGAAGTGACTATCATGAAGATCATCGGCGCCATCGCGGGCCATACATTCGTCTTCATCTCTCTCACAAGATATACCGATATCACAAGAAGTACCAGCCCGGCAAGAAGCTGGTTACTCGTCCCGAAAAGCGGCCACAGGAGAAGCGCCCCTTTCCCGCTGCCCTCCGCAAAAGCCAGGGCAGCCGCCGCGATTATCACTAAAGCCGTCGCGGGGTGTCTTTTCTGCAACGGTTTGATCCTGCAATCCACGGCGAGCTCGTTGACGACATATCGCTGGATCCTTGTAGCGGTGTCCAGCGTCGTCCCGGCAAAAGAGGCTATGAGCACGCCCACTATCGACTGTCCGTATTTCAGGGGTATGCCCAGCTTGCCCAGCATATTGGCAGTGCCGTTGACAAAGGCCGTCACTTTGGCCGTCAGCCCACTGGCTGCTTCCCAGCTGGCATAATGGTGGTTCCACGCCGCTATATCCCTGAGAACCTCTCCGCTATCTGTTTTTACATACATGCCTATCCCCGCGGTAACCGCAACGACCACCAGGATCCCGAGAAACCCTTCCGTAAGCATGCCGCCGTAACCGATAAAACGCACATCCTCCTCGTTCTTCAGCTGCTTCGAGCTTGTGCCCGAACTGACCAGGGAATGGAACCCGGATATCGCGCCGCAGGCAATAGTAATAAAGAGAAAAGGCAGTATGGGTGGAGCTCCCTTCGGTGCTATCCGGATCGCCGGGGCCACCACGACCGGATGAGCGAAGATAATGCCCAGCACGATCAGTATCATTCCGATGATAAGCTGGTGCGAGTTGACATAATCACGCGGCTGCAGAAGTCTCCATACGGGTAATACGGAAGCGCAATAAGCGTAAATGAAAAGGACTATTATCCAGACCGCCATGGGGCTCAAACCCCCCAGTGCCGGCATCGTGAACGGGAAGCTGACCCCTATGATCATCGATACATACATGAGGATAACGGCTATGACCGACATCAATGCCATGTTGAAGCCTTTTTTGTATGCCAGCCAGCCCACTGTCATCGCTATCGGGATCTGTATCCATACGGGTAAAACCGCCTGGGGATACATTTTGAAGATGAACGCCATAACCATGCCGAAAATAGCGACTACTATCCACAACGCGAAAATTATGATAATAAGCAGAAGTACCCTTACCCGGGGATTGATAACTTCCCTGGACAGCTCTCCGATCGATACCCCCCTTTTCCTGACAGACACCATCAACGCGGAATAATCATGCACCGCTCCCGCGAATATCGATCCGATGATTATCCAGGCCAGCGCGGGAACCCAGCCCCAGATAACGGCGATTGCCGGCCCCACTATCGGACCCGTTCCCGCTATTGAGGCAAAGTGGTGACCGAAGAGGACCTCCTTATTAGTAGGGATGTAATCGATATCATCGCGCAGTTCTTCGCTGGGAACAGGATTGTCCGCGTTCGCGCGAAAGACGCGTTTCGCAATGAACCTGCCGTGAAACCTGTAAGCGGCGCTGAACGCCGCGATCGAGATAACCACTATCCATATAGAGTTCAAGTTTCACTCCGTCTTTTCTTCCACGAATAATACGCCAGGCTGTCCTCCAGCCATTCCCTCGCGTTACGGACAAACTCCGGCCATCTGGAGGCAAGACACAAACCCCGGGCCGTGTCCGCGTTACCTTCACCTATGCGTCCGGAAACGGTCGCCAGGTCCAGCTGAAGGCGTAGGGGAACGCGCGCGTTCTCTTTTCCGGGAACAAGCTTTGCCAGGGCGACCAGCGCCTCTGCCCCTTTAAGGAGGGTATCAAAAAGCGCTTCCCTGCCTCCTATCGCCTCCAGCATTAGGCTGTTCAGCGGCCCGAGGCGCATTATCTCGAGATCCCCGGTCTGCTTATTGGAAATATTGTCCGATCCCACGTATCCGAGCCCTTCTCTCGTGAACCCCAGCTGGAAGATCCTGTGATACATGGTTTCCAGTACCGGCCCCGTGTGAGAGAGACGGTAATGCGCTCTCAAGCCCCAGAACCCGAAATCGATATGTTCGTTCACCAAGGGAATATACCGCCGGTCGTACTTCTTCTCAAAGAACTGTATCGCCTCTACCAGCCTCCGGCGCGCTTCTCCGGGATCCATGACCATCCCGGCAAGTTTATGGTGTCTTTTCTCCTCGCTGTCCAGGAGATAATTCTTGAGAATGCTTAACGCATCCTCCTCGTCAACATCAATGACCGGCAGCTTAACTTTAAGATAATTCGATGACATGCGATCATCCCGGGCAAAAAGACGGTATATCCAGAGAAGTTCGCGCAGCTTTGCCCTGTTTTCGAGGTCAAAATCGATGAAAGTCGGATGTATCTCCGAGTCCTCTCCCGACACCTTGGAAAGATCCGGTATAATATAACCTCTTTCCGTTTTCGTTATGCGAAAACCTCCGAGACCTCCCCCTCCCTCGTGGGGTTTTACGAAAAATGTGGCATCACTTATCTCACTCTGCAACTCGTCTATCGCCGCGAAGATACCATCGACAACATCCTCCACGGCTTTGGCTTCTACCGGTATCTTCCGATACCGGGCCACTTTATCCCACATTTTGCCGTCGTCCGAGAGCAAACGGTACGCGCTGTCCTTATCCGAGAACACACTGCCCGGCGCCGTGATCCTGCCGGGAACGGTCACCGTTCCCCGGCGGTCCATTTCTGCGGCCAGCGCTGCGTTATAGACCTTTTTATCCACACACTGGCTTATTACGAGAGTCCGGGACGGGTTCTCGTCTATCTCCCTCATCAGATCATCATGGTCGTCGATTACCTTCGCAGGGATCGGGAACCCTTTTCCCCGGCAGTAATCTTCAAATACGCGCGCGGTCTCGTGCGACGTGGGGAGGTCATCGTGTGAAGCGTTTATCACCAGTATTTTATCAGGGATATCCTCCGGGGCAGCCGTATTCCCGGCCAGGCCGTATTCCGAGAACCTGTTCCCTTCCCGGAGAAAACGGTTGAAAGCGTCAACAAGATCCGTGTTAAGATCGCCTTCCTCACCGTCAAATACCAGTGACCTTATATAAAACGGCGCTTTATAAGGATCCTTCCCGCTGTAACCGGTAACATAATATCGCGGATCGCGTTCTATCATACAGCTCCCGTTAAAAAGTAAAATCCTGCCCCGCGGAGCCCCCCCCCAGGCGAGCCCGGGGCACCACTGTTACTGCCTGTGGGGCGAAATCCTGCTTGCTCAGCTTATCCCGAGCCCCTCGGCCCAACTCGGGATAAACGAAGCCGAAGGGAGCAAAGGCCTCCGGCTAAAGCCGGGGCTTGAGTCAAAGGGTCAACCTGCGCCGACCAGCTCCGTCTTTTTCGCTTCCTTAAGGCTGAGTTTTTCGTAAACGTTCAATACGATCTTCCTGTTCCTTGACGTGAGAGTCCTTTTATTTACCGGATTAAGCGCGTTTGTGCGTATCTGTACCTTACAGATGGGCGCGTTCGGTTCGACAGGCGTGCCCGGTCCGGGAACACCGCAGGTTATCAGGATGTCATCACGTCCGCGGCAGTCCTTCAGCGAGGCTCCGGCCCTCACAAAAACCAGATTACGGCCTTCAAGCCGATATATACCCGGCAGGAGCCGTCCGGTAACGATGTTCCTGCTCATCCGGTTATGAATGATCACCTGGCTGCCCTCAACGGGACGCATAAGTTCGCGCCCAGGAAAGGTGCGGACGTACTTCTTCATTACTTTATCCCTGCCCTGCAGAAATTCGGCAACATGAAGCAGGAACAGACTTCCCCCTGGCCGCGGCGATAAAGCGTTCAGCACCGTATAAAGCGCCGTCGAGTTCTGAAATCTCGGATTTATCTCTACCGGATACACGGTCCTTCTATCGACGACAAAATCCATGCCGAAAATCCCCCTGAAGCCCGTTCCGGCCATCCATGTCCCGATAACGCGCATATGGTTTTCCACCTGATCCAGTATTTCGCTGCCAAGATCCCCGGATAAGGCGTAATCATTGCCGCAGAAAGCCGAGGAAAAATTGCTGCACTCGGGAAGTCCCGTTATCTGAACGGAGGGGATCGAACAGAAGATTTCCGGTCCTTTTTCGCGAGAGACTATAACCGCGTTGACATTAAGGGAAAACCCGTCTATATACTTCCTGATTACCGCCGGGGAATCAGGATAGAACCTGCGCACTCTGTTATATTCCTTTTCTTCGCGTATGATGAACGTGAAAAGGCCGCTTGAACCGAAAGGTAACTGTATGACAAAAGGCAGAGAGATCTCTTTTCGCAGGCTGTTGAACGTGCACCTGCCGGGCATTTCAATCTTGCCGGGTATTTTCGGCAGGGAAAGCTTCGCCAGGCTCCTGTGAAGCAATATCTTATTATCGAAATGCCTCTTCAAGTTTTCGGGCACCGCGTATATCCTGGGCTCCCGCAGAAGCTGCTTCCCGGATCTTTCCAGCCGCTTTACTGAACGGTAACACAAGAGGTTCACTTTTTTACTATAGCTGTTCCACCGTTGGTAGATCTCGCGGCCAAGAACGCCTCTAAGGCTTGCTTTCAAGTCCTCGTTAGACCAGTCCCTGCGAACTTTTTGTCTTTTCTCCACCGAAAAGACATCTTCCTCGCGGAAATAATACGGTATTTCCTGCCCGTGATCACAGCTTATTATGAAGTCAAGCGGCAGCACATGATTTATTCCTACGGCATCGTGGGCGCGCTGCCCCATCCAGCCCCAGGGACCGTATCTGTCGCGTAGATATTCGACTATTTTCCTCATGGACAAGGTCTCGACTTACCTCCTTTTTAACTTGTCGATAAATTCGGGCAGATACTTCGGCGCGGTAAGGGTCCCATTGTCAATCAAACGCCGGACCGGACCGATATCATCTATCCCTATTTTACCAACATATAGTATACCCAAATCACCGTTTTCTTCAACATACTTCCGGACTTTTCTCCATCCGCTGATATAGTGAAATCCTTTATTGATCCCGCCTCTTTTTGAAGTATCCCTGAGCCCTCTTTTCCCCCTTTCGACCAGCCTGTAGGCGAGGTAATCCGGGAAAAACTCGTTCAGCTTTGTGAACGCTTCAAAAAAAGTTCCGACCATGCAATAACCTGCGCAAACGGCCCTGCCGGCATAAAGTTTCATCTGACGCGTATCCTTTTCCAGGCACCCTGAGGCGTCCTCAGCGACGATGGCCAGCCCCTCTTCAGTTTCATCGTATCCCGTAAGTCCCTCGGCGAATATCCTGAAAGGCTGAAAGTCTCCGTTAGCCCCCCGGTAAACATGCACGTTGATCTCGTGCACCTTCAACCTTTCCACTTCCTCGGCCGTGTAATCTATATTCGAATTGACGTAAATGACCCTGTCCTTACCTGAAACGGTTATCTTGGGAACGATCTTGCCGCTGAAAACGACCCTCCATTCTATCCCTTTTCTCTCAAGTTCCTCCCGCAATATCGAAACCATCCGGTCCGAAGTAACTGTCTCTTCGGGAAAAACATAGCCCTGGTCCTTACTTTCCCGGAGTATCCTTTCCGCCTCCTGCAGGCATTCCAGATCCGGGACGCCGTACAATCTGGCCGCGACATCCCCGAAATTTTCGTCACTCGCTTCCAGAAGCTCGATCTGGACCTTTATGAAATCCAGTTTTTTCGCCAGCAGCATCTGAAGGTCGTCATCTTCGTCAAGGACCAGCCTCGCGTTCTCAAGCGGTTTCATTATATCTTCGTGCTTTCCGCTTTTATAACTGAATACCGGATCATACGGTCTGCCTTCCCGCGTTTCGGCAAAGAACCTTTTCCTCTCCTGCTCCCTGTTAACAGGTGTCAATAGAGAATAAAAATCTATCTTTGACGCGAGAGCGGTTATCGTTGCGTCTATTTTTTCCAAACTGTTCATCTTTCTCCTTTTCTCAATACCAGAAGTCCCGAACGGGCAAAACCGGCCCGGCATCCCTCATGATCATCCCAGGGGATGCCCGAGAGGCATTATATAGATCGGGGTCTCTTTTCTCAGACCCATTACTTTCATGATCTCCTGATCCGAGAAGGCCCCTATCATCACCGTTCCCAGCCCCATGCTCTGCACGATCAGGTGCACGTTCTGCCCAAGGTGCCCGGCATCCATGGAAATATATCGTGAAATGCCCCGCTGGCCGTACCTGCGCATGACCTTTTCGGATTTGAGTGCGATGACTATCGTCGCAGGGGCCTCGCTTATCATCCTCTGCCCCCAGGAAGCCGCTGCCAGCTCAGCCCGGTAATCCCCCTCTTTGACGATAACCAGCGAATGTTCTATCCAGTCGTAACGGTAGATCCCGGGTTCCACTCCCGTTACATTCCCGGCAACAAAGTATATTTCAAGAGGATAAAGACCTCCCGCGGAAGGATACGCCCTTGTCGGGCCCGTAATCCCATCTACGGTCTTTCCGCCGGCCGCCCACAGTATCTGTGACACTTCCTTCAAAGTTAAAGGAGTATCCGTGAAATCCCTTACGGACCTGCGTTCCTGTATCGCCTCTTCCACCGAAACTTTCCCCTTTTTTTCAGGCTCCGGAAGTTTTACCCCGCCCTGAGCCGGCGCCACGGGGCAGAGAAAGAACAGGGTCAGCATGAAAACAATAATAATTCGAAAATACATAGCTACCTCCTGAGTCATTTGGTGGCGCTTGCTCGCTATGGGTATCTCGTATCGCGTATTTCGTATTGCGTATTTCGTATTTGACAAGTTTGCTCGCTATGGGTATTGTGTATTGTGTATTGAGTATTGGGTATCAGAAGATCGGGAGATCAGGGTATCCGGTTATAGTGACCAGTGACCAATAACCAATAACCAACTCTTACCTGAACGAATAGTCGCTTCTTTTCAAAACCGTCTTCTTCCAGAGCTCCTCCGGTTCCATGCAAAGGTATATCCAGCACGTGTCTACGAACGACCTGATCCACCCTATCATCCTGTTATACATATCTACCCGCAGGTCCCGGGGATACCGGAGCTTGCCGTCGGTGTCCATAAAAAACTCGCCTTGATAGAACATGAGGTTCTCTTCGAACCTCTGTTCCGCTACCTGCTTCAAGGACGGAGTGTAACGCAATGTCCCGAGGCTTATCCAGACAGTCTTCTCCCTGATCTCCCTGTGGGTGAACATTTCCTCGATAACATTTTTATATTCGTCTTTCCATCCATTGTAATACACTATCGGGTCAAAATGAAATCCGATTTTAAATCCGCGTTCCGCGGCCCTCACCGCGGCCTCTATCCTGTCACTGACGTTTATACCGCCTTTTTCGTACTTTTCCGCGACGACGGGGGTGTTCACTGACCACGAAATGACCGCGTTCTCGTGCGGCTGTTCTTTCAGAACATTGTCAATATTCCCTGTTTTGGTCTTGAGCTCAAGCACCAGATTCTTCATATCCCTGAAAAAAGGTATGAGATACGAAGAATACCCGGTATACTTGTCAAACGCGAGAGAATCGGTGAATTCACCTGTTCCGATCCTCGTTCTTTTCCCCGCCTTCCTGTCAAACCCGCGGATATAACCGTAATAATCCTTTATATTCGCCGGCAGGATCATCCCCGGGGCATTGCTGTACGTCTGCAGGTAACAATACACGCAATCCATGGGACACCCGAAACCCAGGTTCAATATCCAGTACCCGCATCTCTTATACCCTTTTGTACAGGGACATATCTTAATGAACGCTGATCTGTTCTTTGTAAGAAAAACTTTTTCGCGGCGCAGGTTGTACAGTTCAAGGGGATCCTTTCCGGGAAAGGTTTTAAACACGTCTTTCACGTCATTTATAAGCGCGGTCTTTACCTGTGGAAATCCCCGCAGGAAAGCCTGTGTCCATTCAAGATCCAGCACATCCTTCTCAATGAAGATCTCTTCCGGTTTGAGCGTAAGATCCCAGGTTGAACATTCCCCCGCTACGGCGTCCATCCTGACCGGCATTATGTGGAGATCATCATCCGGACCCGCGGAAGGATACCGGATCCTGACCAGAGCGTCCTTGACCCTGTGAAAAAGCTCGCCTTTCCCGCCTTCTATCAACCGGTCAATTTCGATCCATGTGAAGACTTCATTAATGGAAAGATCCCCCGCGCGGCATATCTCGTAGACCAGTCTTACCAGCTCGTTCTTCTTGTTCACGCCGAATTTCACGGGGAGGATCTCATCGAGCCCGATCTCTATTTCCTGAGCGAAGACCATGTTATCGGAAATTGTCATGCGGATATTATACCTTAGGGAAAAGAAGGCGACAAGGGATTAGACTGCCGGAGATCTACGGCTGGCGAGACAAAATACGAAAAGGGGGTTCCAGCGCCTTGTTAAATAAATAAGGTTATGATTACAGAGATTAACAATCAGATTACAGAGATTATTTACTATTGAAAAATCGCTGTAATCAATGCAACATTATTTACTTAATGTTGCACTATATCCTGTCGAGAAGTTCTTTTTTTTTGGCATTGAACTCCTTCTCCGAGAATATCCCTTTTTCTTTCAGCCTGGCAAGTTTTTCTATCTTTTCATAGATATCTATTGCCGTATCTTTCGACGAGCCGGTCTTAACGGGATCAGTCTTCTCCGGAAGATCGGCATTCTCTGCCGGCCCGGGGCCGTCCTCTGTCTCCTGCGCGGCTTCTTTTGCGGCCGTTTTTCTCGCGCGGGAACTTCTGTCCTTTTTCTTAAGGAAAATGACCACCGGCAGCGCGATGATGAAGAAAAGAACACCTAAAAGCCACCAGAGGAAAAAATTCCTTCCCTTGAAATGCGCGATAGTAGCCGGTATAAAGGCAAGAAACATAAGTATTATCATCGTCTGAAGGACAGTTTCCAGGTCCAGATCCCCGGGGTCCAGATTAAAGGAAACTTTCCTCGCGACATGTTCCCGTCTTACCGTATCCCGCGGTTGCCTTTCTCCCATCGCGTGTCCTCCGGTATCGTCAGTGATACCCATATCCCGCTTAACCTGCGCCCTGATCCCGGCTTTCATCTCTTCCATGCTCTGAGAATGAACAAGACCCGTAAAAAGAAGTAACAGGATAACCGGCACGCCAAGAAATAAAACTGTCTTTCGCATTACTGCCTCCTTATCAAGGGCTGCCTGCAACAACCGCTCAGAAACGGACGCGATATTCCGTTCTATTCCGACGCGAGCCCCTCCAGAACGGCCTGCAGCCCTTTTAACACTTCTGTCATACTTTCGTAATCAAGTTTTTCATGCGTATCAGCGTTGCTGTGATAAAACGGATTCCGGTAAAAAGCGGTATCAGTTATCATCACGGCGGAATATCCTTCTTTCCAGAACGACCAGTTATCAGAAAAATCAACGCCTGTTATGAACGTGAAAGAGACAACGGACTCTATCGGAAAACTTGTTCCCGATCTGAACTCCTTGACCACTTTTTTCACCAGGGGCCGTGAAGAGAAATTCCCGACCACCCCGATAAAATTCGCCTTATTGGGATAAAACATGCCGAAAACAGGCGGATATCTCTGCGAGTTCGGTTCATCCGAATAATACCCGATCGATTCCAGTATAACAGCGGCTTTTATTTTTTCGCCTTCTGCCCTGGCCGATCTGGCATACACCCTGCTGCCCATATTCTCCGTCTTGAAGAAAGGCGGTTCCTCATTGACAAAAGCAACAAACCTTACGCTGCGTTCAAACTGTGTTCCGCGCGCGAATCTTGCCAATTCCAGAAGTCCCGCCACAGCGCTTGCATTATCATCAGCACCCGGGTTGAAACACGTGTCATAATGGGCACCGATAACGATCATCTCTTCCGGGTGGCGTATCCCGGGAACGGTAACGATTATGTTCTTAACCTCCCTGTCCGAGACCTCGTATACCTGGAATTCAACACGATAACCGAAAGACTCAAACTGGCCGGTGATATATTCGGAGGCTTCACGCAATTTTTCGTATCTAAAGACGCTTCTGTCGCCGATCTCATGCGCCAGTTCGTACACATGAGACCTCAGTCTTTCGGTAAGTTCAGTCTTCTCTACCCCGGCGGGCATGTAATTTTCTCCCCAGAAACGCCATCCAAATGTGGAAGTTTTCAGAACAACAAAAGCAAAAAGCCCGATAATGACTAAACGCAGGATCCTTATCATGGACCCCAACTTCCGTTGCGCCAAGGATGGTCCTCCCGTAAGAATGGCACGCCCGACAGGATTCGAACCTGTGACCCACGGCTTAGAAGGCCGTTGCTCTATCCTACTGAGCTACGGGCGCACCTGAACCGATCTTCAGATATTTGAACAATGGAAAATTTAACCGTATCAGAGCAATCCTTCGCCTCAATGCTCCAATTTCTATTGTTCTAATGTTCTGCAAATTTTGTCACAGACAAAATTTGCTGGTGCGGATGGAGGGATTTGAACCCACACGGTAAAACCACTGGCTCCTAAGGCCAGCGCGTCTGCCAGTTCCGCCACATCCGCGAAACTCCCGGGGACCCTCCCGGGGGCATCCCCGAATAAGTCCGTCCCCGAATAAGTCCCCAAATAACGGAATGGTCGGGAAGGTGGGATTCGAACCCACGGCCCCCTGCTCCCAAAGCAGGTACGCTAACCAGACTGCGCCACTTCCCGTAAAAAACAAGCCTCTACCGTCTTATAAGTACCGGCCGGCGAAGTTCTTCGAAGCCGGATAATATTAAAATATCCCGGCAAAGAAGAAAGGCCCGCATTTCTGAAGATGGGGTGAGCGATGGGGATTGAACCCACGACCACCTGAGCCACAGTCAGGCGCTCTACCATCTGAGCTACGCTCACCACTGTAAACACATAATGAATTATTATTCTATTTGCTTATTTATGTTTAGTCAATAAAAAAGGTGCACATAAAAAAGGTGTACTTTTGAAATTTTCCTAATAAAAAAAGGTTCGGTTGAACAAAAAGCGCACAATATCTTTCCCGTATGGGGATATGATATGCGGTAAAAAGTTAAAATGGTGAAATAGCGCAGGTCATGCAGCACGTCCGTTCTCCAAAATCTGAACAAATCTGCTCAGGACTTGGTTCCTGCTTCACTGAGGCCGGTTTCACTCAAACATGCGTTTGAGCCAGCGCCTTCCTCTCCACAGGCTTGAAATCCGGTGGAACTCACCGTACTGAAAAGATTGACCGCGGCATTGAAATCCCGATCGATCTCTAAACCACAACTATCACATCTGAAAACATTATCACTCAAAGTCAAAGTGAAATACTCCCCAAGTCAAGACCAATATTGCTGAGATTTAAGGTGTAGTAGCCGTAGTCCTTTCTTTCTTTTTTTGCTTCTTTTTTTCTTTCTTTGTGGATAAATGTTAATTTGTGGATAACTTCTCAAAAATAGCCTCCGTATTTGTTCACTAAGCCACGATCTCCCAGATAGTCATATAATTAGCCCATCTGTTTCCACGATGGATTTTCGTGCCGGGAGCGGAATACCTGAGTAAACTTCCCATGGCGTCCGATAACCTAATGACTGATGAAGCCGCTCCGTGTTATAAAGATCAAAATACTCCCGCAAGCCCGAACGTGCATCGCTCACTGTATAATATTCTTGAACGTAAATGTTGTTGTATTTTACTGTCCTCCACAACCTCTCTATGAAAATATTATCAAATACACGTCCTCGACCGTCCATGCTTATCCGGACTTGATTGCCTAGTAGCTGTTTTGTAAAATCCTTTGACGTAAATTGCGTCCCCTGGTCCGTATTGAAAATATTCGGCTTCCCGATACTCAGTGCATCCTCAGCGCATTCCACGCAAAAATCAGCATCAAGGGTATTGCTAAGGCGCCAGGATAATACATATCTTGAAAACCAGTCCATAATTGCCACAAGATAACAAAACCCTTTTACGAGTTGTACATACGTTATATCCGCGCACCAGACGTGATTAGGCCTTAAGATCTTAAGCCCTTTAAGCAGATATGGGTATATCCGGTGTTCAGGATGCCGTTTGCTAAGCTTCGGCTTTGGATATAACGCCAAGAGGTTCATTGTCCTCATTAGCCGCCGGATCAGCTTATCCCCGACTTTATACCCCTGGAGCTTCAGATATTCCACCATTTTTATCACCCCACAAGGGTCTTTCATGAATTGCTTATCTATCGCCTCTCTCAGTCGGTTTTCGCGCTCAAGATCTTTAACCCGTGGGACATAATATACGTTTGAACGAGTGAATCCCAGAAGCTCACATTGCCTGCGTACGCTAAGCTCCTTATTTTCTCTGTCAATGAACGATCGTCTTAGATTTCGGCCTACAAACCGAGATTTTTTTTTAACCAGTCAATCTCAACCTGCTGCTTGCCAATTTGTTTATACAAATTCTCCATTTGACGTTCAGCATCAGGTTCTCTCTCATTTTTACGGACAAATATACTGGCCATATTGTCTTTAAGCTGCTTTTTCCATTTGCTGATCATGTTACTGTGTACGTCGAACTCAGAACTTATCTGAGCGATACTCTTTTCGCCCTTCAAGGCTTCTAACGCAACTCGAGCTTTGAATTCCTTTGGATATTTCTTCTTCTTCATCGTGACCTCCCTGGTTAATTTTACCATATTTTACACCTTAACCAGTGGTCTGAATTTAGGGGAGCATTATAGATATTCTCTTGTAGGGAACACTAAACGGATGCCTTCCGGCTTGGAAAGACAGGTATATATAGCAATGTTTTCAACCTTGAAAGCATTGTTTATTACTATGCTGGCAAAACCGATTAGACCGTTTCTATTTGATACGGGTTCAATGTTTATTTCGCTTATTTTCATCCCATCATCTCCATACATAATAGCAATTTTGGTAAAGAAGTTGACATTCTATATGTAAAAATGCAAAAATGCTAATTATGCAAGAAAAAGTGGAGAACTTAGACAGAAAACAGTTTGAAGAGTTTTTGGGCCTTCTAAAATTATTTGTTTATTTGTGGGAAAACTCTAATAAGCATAAAACCCTCTTCGCTCTTCAATGTGAAACTTTCAAGAAGGATCTTCGATTATTTAATACTTTTAAGGAATATCAAAGGGTATGCAAATATAATAGCTCTTCCTTGAAAGCTGAAGAAGAAAGTATTGCTAATCTAATTCTATCTGAATTTTTCATCAAAACTAAACGCTGGCTTAACTCAGATCTATCTTTTCCCTATGAATCTTTTCCATCTATTGCCGATAGAATGCTGAGGCATGAAATTGCGATTATTCGTAACATTCGAAAAATAGAGGATTCAAATAACGCCTTTAACCGTACTTCAAATCCTGACTTTTTAAACAAGGTGGATACTGCAAAAACACGCCAGGTCACAGATTCATTATTGTCTATTGAAGCATTAAGAGAACGGCGAGCGAATGAGAAAATTATAAAAGAGGGGAAATTAATTAAGAATTTTTTAGACAATATTCGAAAAGAAGTTCATTCTAAAAAGAAAGGCTATAAAGAACTAAATAAGCTGGAGGAACATTTTAAAAAGATTCTTTCTGATTCCTACCAAAAAGATTTGGAGAAATACACAAAATCTAAATCTGTTTATGAAATAGCTAAGCTTACAAAGATTGATGACTATAGAAAACTTTTATACACTCTTCGCAAAATTTCTTTCCCTCTAATAACTTTTTCTGATAATAGGGAAGGTAACTATATTACACATGATAGCCTTGAATTCTTTATGGATATTTTACCTGAAATAAGACAGATATGGTCTCAAGAAAAAAATTTTAAGGATTGGATTTGTTATTTAAAAAAGAAATTTGGTTGGTCTAAATCATACATATCAAAATTCATGTCTCGTCGCATTGAGAAGGGTAATGTTCCAGTTTTGTTTTTTGAAATTTTCCCTCCTCCACCATCTAATAAATTAATGAATAATTTACTCAAAAGAAGTATACAATTAAATGCTTTTTTCGAATTATTTCCTTCTTGTAAAAAAAACAACTCATATCGAAATAGGCTTAAAACATTAAAGATACAGATGCGTAAAGCTCGAAAAACTTTTTTAGGTACTTGTTGATCTAATATGTTTCTGCCACGTTGCATTATTCTTGTCCATATGCTGTGCGCGCTTCTGGCCATTCCCGGCATATTCTGCCCTTTCTTTCTATCGCCTCTCCGGTTGTAATATACCCATCTGCGGCAAGCTGATCTAATATGGATTCGTAAAGGAAAAGCACCCGCCCTTTATCTCCTGGTGTGCATTGTATATATACCGTCCGCCAATTATTTTCAGCAACATCTATTATCTCTTGTGCACCATTTTTAATCTTTTTATCATAAGTAGCTCTTAACCTATTTTTAAGACGAATAACTTCTTTTTGTTGTTCGGCTATAAAGTTCATTCTTGCACGTCTATTTGAGATTTTTTTAGAACCCTCTTCAATAATATTATCTGCTTCGTTCATGTGTTGTAATTTTTTGTTTTCTAACCCCCGGGTATTACCGTCAATTCGTTCCTCTATTAGTTCGATACTTTCTACCGCAAAATTATTTAGTTTTTTGTAGGTGTCTTCTTCTCTCTTATCTTGTTCTTTAGGGAAACTATAGGCAACCCCAGTTGAAAGTAACATCACTAAACTTATTACAATAATTTTCTTCATATTAGCCTCGCTTATTAATTTAGAACACCTTGTTCTCCACTATATAATATTTACTTGGTTTTGTGCCCAAAATGAGCCCGCAAGATTACGTTTTACAGTAATCTCATTTCTTTTCTGGTTTTAAGGGACCTACCTTTTCCAATCTAAGTTCTTGCCTTAAGGGGTCGGTTGTATTGTAAATTGAAAAAACTGGTTCTATTGTTTTTTCTTTTCTATTAAACTTGGCACAAATTAGTTTGTCCCCATAGATTCTAAGAACAACACTATCAGGCGACTTTAATGGCACTGGAAAAGTTTCCGTACGTGAAGCATATATCTGTCCCAGCAATCTGGTAAACACGATTAAAATTACTACATTTAGTATGAACATAATATATTTTTGACCGAAAATCTTAACTAAACGAACAGAAAAGGCTCCACGTTTTTCTCTAAATTCCCACGACGCGCCTTCTTCGGCTTCTAGCTTATCTTCATAGCATTTTTTATCACCTTGGGTAATCAATGGAACTATGAACTCTATAAAACCAAGTCCTAGAATAAGTGCTATGACAACCCTAGTTTCCGTTGACCAACCATATAAAAGGGAATATCCCATCAAAAGACCGAAGAGTGGAATAAATCTTTCTATACTATGGGATAAAAAATATCTATTCTTGGGTACCGCTGAAGAAATCAATTCTACAAACCAAAACAGCATTAGAAACACACCCCACAGAATAAATATTGTAAGTAAAACCTGGGATAATCCTATAGTAATAAATTGTACAGGGAATTTAAAAAACTGGGCATACCCCGATTCAAATGCAAAGGCAAAGAGATATCCCATAAAAGGAGCAGCAGCGATTATAATCGTATCTGTAATCCAATTTTTTGTCTTCTCCATACTATATCTCCTTTAATTAAGCCAAAATAAATTTTAAAACTCCAATTTATCAACCGCCTTATCAACATGCTCATCAGCAAGATGCGAATAAATCATAGTGGTCTGTATATCAGAATGCCCCAATAACTGTCTTACCGTCGCCAAATCTACACCTTTCATAACGAGCTGCGAGGCAAACGTATGTCTAAGCATATGAATGGTTACATCACCCAGTTTAAGCCTCTTAGCGAGCGTTTTTAAGCGTCTGAGAAGCCTATTCCTGAATATCTGTCTACCATCCTCGCCCGGGAATACATTATTAGAATCCTTGTAGATCCTTTTCTGCTCCTTTAGCACCCCATAAAGACCTTCATTTATCGGAATCTCCCTCTCGTTGGTCTTTGGACTCCAATCGTCCTTAGCTCTTATCTTTATCTTTCGTCTATTAAAGTCTATATCCGACCATTCAAGGTTCTCTAACTCGCTCTTACGCATACCCGTATTGAGAAAAGCAAAGAATATCGGACGTAGCCATTCACCACTGTTATCAAGAAGCAACCTGCATTCTTCTTCCCTTAGAAAGCGTGGAGCGATTTTCCTGGCTATCTTTAGCTTTGAAACCCCATCGGTAGGATTGGTCTGGGTGTACCCCCACTGAACAGCAAGCTTGAACATAGTTCTTAGAACTGTCAGTTCATTATTGATAGTTTTATTGTGAGCTTCTTCTTCCTTCCTAAAAGCTTTAAACTTTTCAAATATGCGAGGGGTGAACTGTGAAATTTTCTCTAAGTGCGGATAGCCTGAATCTAAAAATCTCTGGAAGTTATCGGTTATTGCACCATATCTCTTTTGGGTGCCAGGAGCAAGGTTGGTTTTACAGTAAGACTCATAGCTATTCAGTAGCTTGTCATATGTTCCATCTTGTCGTGCAAAGCCATGTTCTCCCCTAGCAAGTTTGACCTCCAAGTCCTTATGGGCAAGATCAGCAATCTTCTTGGATTTACCTACAGACTTACGCAGACGCTTGCCGCCAACACGGCAGTCTATATAATACGTTCCATTACGTTTTCTTAGTGTTGCCATTATTTTTCTCCCACTCCTTATATGCCTGTTCTAGATCATCCTTTATATGTTTCAACCTTTCATACCCATCCTTAACTGTGCTGGCAAAATACACTGCATCTTCTTTTTGAATTTTTTCAGATGCTGTCATCGCCTCATATGCGGGATCCACCATGCCCAAAAAAGCAGTTTTTTCGCGATGTTTAGTCATCTCATCCCAAACCTTTATTAAATTTTCAACTTTTTTTTGATTTCGGTTTACCAACCCAAGGACTTCTTTAAAAGCGTAATACATTTTTACAAAACAACTTCTCAATTCGTCATCTTTAATCGTTCCAAGCAAAGATCCATTTGATTCATAAAGTATAAAATTATATTCTTCGAAAAACATACCGAAGTTCAGAATTTTACCTTTTTTCCTTTTATTTATTGCCACCCCAATACCCTGATCAACTTCACCCCAAAGCACAATAAACTCAGTATAAATTGCATTCACAATATGCTTAACCTTATGCTCGCTTGCTTCTCTACGCTTTCTTCTGTCATAATAGTTTGAAAGAAATATGCCTAAAAGAGCTCCAATCATGGTCAAAGTCCCCGCTATAAGCGCCGGAGAAATAGTACTTTCAGTTTGCACAATTATTGTTTTCGGATCCATACTCCTCCTAAAAATAAAAAAGCGACCTCAGCTCTATGAGCCAAGACCGCTTATGACAGTATCAGTTAATATTTTGTCGACTATTTCGCCACATCTTCAGTCCCACCTAATAGTTTGGGCACAATTTGGGCACATCGCCCAACAAATATTATACCTAAAACAAAAACGGCCGTCAATAAAGAACTTATGACGACCGTTTCTTAAATGGTGGAGGTGCCGGGATTCGAACCCGGGTCCACGAAATCCGGACCAGAGAGTATCTACATGCTTAGTTTACCTTTGGTCTTTTCCCGGGAGATCCGATAAACGGGATGTTTCCTAGGAGCATCCTCCTGATACTGCCTGAGATTAGGAGATATTATCTCAGGAGTCCTTGTGATTTGAGGCTCAATTAGAAAGCCAAGGCACTAACTAATGAGCCAGTTCCTGCCATAGCAGGAACATTTAACGCATCCTCCGCCAAGATAGACTCGGCTTCGGCTACTGGATTGTAGTTTGCGTTTATTGTTTTTCAGGTTTTTACCCTTCGATAAACTCAGGGTCCCTTTCGGGAAGAGGCCACCTGAAACCTCTGCATGCTGCTCCGAGGCCTCAAGACCATGTCGAGACCTGTCACCCCCATTTTTGTGTTTCGGCGCTCGTGACTAGTGTCCCGTATGCGAGTCACGAAACAATGTTATTTTATCGTTTACGATAAAGCGCTCTGTCGATCTCTCTTTTCGCCTGCTTTTCTTTCAACGCCGTTCTCTTATCGTAAAGCTTTTTTCCGACGGCTAGCCCTATTTCAACTTTGGCATAACCCCTGCTGAAATATATCTTCATCGGCACGAGAGCGTATCCCTGCTGCGCGGATTTCACTTCAAGCTGCCTTATCTGGACCTTATGCAGCAGGAGTTTTCTCGGTCTTTTCGGATCGTAGTCCTCACGGTCATATTCATAGGGAGAAATATGCATGCCGTATAGAAAGATCTCCCCATTCTCGACCCTGGCAAAACTGCCCTTTAAGTTGGCTTTACCGCCGCGAAGCGATTTGACCTCACCGCCGCGAAGTTCAAGACCGGCTTCATAAGTTTTTTCTACACGGTAATCTCTGAAAGCCTGGCGGTTCGTAACAATAGCCTGCCTGTCTTTCGCCATATTTTCACCTTTATTATAACATAGATCGACAAGATTGTGTTCCCATACGCGCAATTGACGGAGATGCTAATTTATAGTATAATTCTCGCTGGTAATTGTCAACCCTTCAAGGCAGTGCGGGCGTGGCGAAATTGGCAGACGCGTATGGTTCAGGTCCATATGGAGGAAACTCCTTGGGGGTTCAAGTCCCTTCGCCCGCACCATAAAAAAACCTGCTCGAACTGTGAGCGGGTTTTTTTTATGTAAAAGCAATTTACCAGAGAACGCCGTAAAGCCCCTTGCTTTAGCTATGGGGATATAAGGCGTTTGATACGAAGTGTCACCAGTTAGTAGGCGAACCCATGGTAATAATTTTGTTCGCGGCCAGAGGCCGCTCCTACGGGATAAGTAAAAAGTTCCCGCCAAAGGCGGGCTAAGTCCTCTTATTTTCCCTGCCGAATCGAAAAGTTTTCGTTCGATGCTTTACCTTGCCCATAATATCCTATATAATGTAATGAAATGAAAGCGTTGAGGAACAGACCCATAGGGATATTTGATTCAGGAGTGGGGGGGCTTACGGTAGCAAGAAGCGTTCACAAAAGACTTCCCCATGAGGATATAATCTATTTCGGTGATACCGCGCGTGTTCCTTATGGTAACAAATCCAGGGCCACGATCAAGCGCTTTTCACGGCAGATCATAGATTTCATGATGGGGAAGAAAGTGAAAATGATAATCGTGGCCTGTAATACCGCGTCCAGCCTGGCCTTGCCCTCGTTAAAGGACGATTATGCGGTGCCGGTGATCGGAGTGATCGCCCCGGGGATCAGGGAGGCCGTTCGTTTGTCGGGGAACGGACGTATCGGTGTCATAGGAACAGGGGCTACGATATCAAGCGGGTCATACGAGAGAGAACTAAAAAGGATCGATAAAACATGCCGGCTTTTTTCGAAGAGCTGTCCGCTTTTTGTTCCCCTTGTCGAGAACAGGTTTACCAGTGATCCTGTCACTTATCAGGTGGCGGAGAGGTACCTGAAAGGGCTTCGCGGAAAGCCTATAGATACTTTGATCCTGGGGTGCACACATTATCCCGTTCTTAAGACCGTCATCGGGAAAGTAATGAATAATGTCAGGCTTGTGGATTCGTCTTCCGCCGTGGCAGGAGAAGTCGCGGAAACCCTTTTGCGAAAAGAGCTTGAAGTTCGCGGGAAGAAAAGACGGGGGGAATTGACCTGTTTCGTCAGCGACGATGTGAAAGGTTTCCGTAAAACAGCGGAAATATTCATGAAAAAGAAAAAGATCAGGGTGAAAAAGGTGGTTTTATGACGGTTCGTGAGATCAGGGCAGCGGATATAGAAAAGACCGTAAAGGACCTGTGCCTGAAAGCGAACACAGTGTTACGGAAAGATGTGCTTAAAGCCCTTAAGGAGCTGTCCGGCGCGGAAAAAGAGGGATCACTCGCGAAAAAGATGCTGGATGTGCTGATTGAGAACGCCAGGATAGCTTCTGATGATAAGATAGCCCTGTGCCAGGATACCGGGATGGTCGCGGTGTTCATAGAGATGGGGGAGAACACAAGGATCTGCGGCGGTCAGCTGCTTGATGCGGTCAGCGGGGGGACCACAAAAGCCTATGTGGAAGGGTGTTTCCGTAAGTCTGTGGTGGAAGATCCCATAATACGTAAGAACACCGGAACGAACACCCCGCCGGTGGTACACGTAGACATGGTCGAAGGGAACAGTTTTACTGTCTCGGTAATGCCAAAGGGTTTCGGCAGCGAGAACAAAAGCCGTATTGCGATGTTAAATCCGACATGCACCCCGGAAGAGATAGCTGACTTTTGCGTGGAGACAGTGAAGATAGCGGGCCCCGACGCGTGCCCGCCTTATGTGCTGGGTGTCGGTATCGGGGGGACGATGGAACAGTGCGCTTTACTGGCGAAAAAGGCGCTTCTTGGGCCGATCGATAAACCGAATCCAAAACCTCATATCGCGAAGCTTGAGGAAAGGATAAAAGAACGGGTTAAAGCCCTGGACATCGGGGTGATGGGTCTGGGGGGCAAGTCAACGATTATAGGTGTTAACATTGAAGTTTTTCCTACGCATATCGCCGGATGTCCCGTCGCGGTAAATCTTTCGTGTCACGCGTTACGTTCGGCAACTAGAAAATTGTGATCAGTGATCTGTGATGTGTGATCAGTGAGGTATATATTTATGGCTGAACCTAAGAAGATCGAGACTCCGTTAAAAGACGAGGATATCGCTTCCCTGAAAGCGGGGGACGAGGTCCTTTTGTCGGGGGTTATCTATACGGCAAGGGACCAGGCACACTTGAGGTTGTGCGAGATGATAAAAAACGGGGACGGTCTTCCTATAGACCTGAAAGGCCAGGTCATCTATTATTGCGGTCCGACGCCTCCCGGGAGCCGGGTGATAGGCGCGTGCGGTCCGACGACCTCAGGACGGATGGACCCGTTCACCACGGTGCTTCTTGAAGCGGGACTTAAAGGCATGATCGGCAAGGGAAGACGTTCGGATAGAGTGACGGAAGCCATTAAACGCCACAAGGGCGTGTATTTTCTCGCTCCCGCGGGAGCGGGCGCTTACCTGAGCCGGAAGGTCAAGGCCTGTGACCTGATCGCCTTCGAGGACCTCGGCCCGGAAGCGAT
>JAYEOV010000062.1:0-6841 GCA_034723315.1 Candidatus Omnitrophota bacterium
GTTAATGTGCTCTCAAAAAGGAATTCCTACTATATTCCCCATTTTATTGAAATTCCGTTACGATAAATTAAAAAATCCCCCTGGCCCCCTTTTTCAAAGGGGGGAGACGAGGAACTTAGCGCCCTTTGGCGGAACTTTTCACCTGTCCCGTAGGAGCGGCCTCCAGGCCGCGAACAAAATTATCACCATGGGTTCGCCGCCTGGAGGCGTGTCCCCAGAACTCCAGCAATGTCAATACGGCGCCTACAACAGGGGTGTCCCGCGCGCAGTTTTGACCGAGCCATGCGAGGTCAACTGTCTGAGCACGGGATACCCCTTCCTGTTCCTTTTTTGTTCTTGGAACTTCAAAACCCAAAATTGGAATTCCCGCCTACGTGCGTATCTGCCCGGTGCCGTGGATCACGTATTTATACGTGCATAGCTCCTCCAGCCCCATGGGCCCCCGCGCATGGAGCTTGCCGGTAGAGATACCGATCTCCGCCCCTTTGCCGAATTCGCCGCCATCGGTGAACCTCGTGGATGCGTTCACGTAAACCGAAGACGAATCGACCCTCCTGGTGAATTCAACCGCTTTATTGCGGTTTTCGGTCACTATCGCGTCCGAATGGTTCGACCCGAATCTCGCGATATGCGCTATAGCCTCGTCCAGGTCTTCCACCACGCGGACATTCAGCACCAGGTCCAGCCACTCTGTGGCAAAATCCTTCTCCCCGGCCTTCTCTATATCCTCCCCGAGGATCTGTCTTGTCCTCGGGCACCCTTTTATTTTTACGCCCGCCTCTTTCAGTTCGGCCGCGATCCGGGGAAGGAACTCCTCCGCTATGTTCTCGTTGACCAGCATTGTCTCCATGGCGTTGCAGACACCTGGTCTCTGGACCTTGGCGTTAAAACATATCTTTTCGGCCATGTCCAGGTCGGCCTCATCATCCACATAAACATGGCATATACCCTTGTAATGTTTGATCACTGGGATCCTGCTTTTTTCCGCGACCTCGCGGATCAGGGATTCCCCTCCCCTGGGCATGATAAGATCGATACCCCCTTCCGCTTTCAGCATCGCTTCCACGAGCTGCCTCGAGGTATCTTCAATAAGGATAAACGCCCCTTCTTCCAACGCTTTCCCCGCAACGGCCTTCTTCATGGCATCATAGATCGCTTTATTGGAATTTATGGCGTCGCTGCCCCCGCGGAGGATAACCGCGTTACCCGCCTTGATGCAAAGAGATATGCAATCGGCGGTCACATTGGGACGCGACTCGTATATTATACCGATCACACCGATAGGCACCCTTACCTTCTCAATAACGAGACCGTTGGGTCGTTCCTTTTTCTCCAGCACTTCTCCAACAGGGTCGTCCAGTGCCGCGACTTTACGAAACATGGAGCTCATACCGTCGATACGCTCCTCATCCAGTTTCAACCTGTCTATAAAGGCTTTATTCTTACCGCTCTGCCGGGCATGAGCTATATCCATCTCATTGGCCTTCTTGATGCTCTCTCTTGCCGCGATAATGCCATCCGCCATGGCAAGAAGGGCCCTGTTCTTATCCTCGGTCCCCATGATCCCGAGACCTTCCGCGGCCTTTCTCGCTCTTTCGGTAATGTTTTTCATAACAGATTCGCTGTTCATTTGTCGTCCTAAATATTATCGTATCGGAAGGATCATGGTTGCTGTCGTTCCCTCCCCGGGCTCGCTGAAATAGGTCAGGTCTCCGCCATGGGACTTGATTATCCCGTAACACACGGAAAGCCCGAGCCCTGTGCCTTTTTCCCTGGTGGTGAAGAACGGATCAAAGATCTTATCTATATCTTTTTCGTATATGCCCGTGCCGGTATCCTTGAACTCCACACGTAATTCATCCGCGTCCTTTTTTGTCGTAACGGTAACGGTACCGCCTTCCGGCATGGCTTCGGCAGCGTTTCTCAGCAAATTCATGAAAACTTCCTGCATCTGTTTCTTATCCGCTTTGACCACGGGCAGGGATCCCGAAAAATCCTTTATTATTTTGACGTTGCCCAGGGAAAACTGATATTCCACCAGGCCTATCACAAAGTCTATCGATTCGTTGATATCGACGTCTTCGACCTTCCCCTTGCTCGGCTTTGAGAACATGAGCAGCCTCTGGATTATGTTCTTCGCCCAGTCGCACTGGTCCACGATCACCTCAAGCGCTTCTTTTGTTTTTTTGTCGTTCTTTTCCGTCATGAGCGAAAACTCTGCCCTGCCTGAAATTACCTGGAGAGGGTTATTCACCTCGTGCGCCATATCCGAGATCAGTTTCCCGAGTTGAGCCAGCCTCTGGGATTCCTCTATCTTTTTGCGTTCAGTAATATCCCGAAATACACCCCTGCTTCCCGAAAAAACGCTGTTCCCGTGATATATGCCTACGACCCTCATCTCCCCGAAGACCTCTTTCCCGTCCTTCGTCATCCATACAGGCTCATAGAACACCTCTCCCTTCTCTATCAGTCCCTCAAGCATCTTCCCGAACTTTTCCCTTGTCTTTTTGTTCGATACGTCAAAAATACCCATCCTGCACATATCTTCCTTTGAATAACCCAGGGTCCTTGCCATCGCGCCGTTCACGTATGTAAAATTGCAGTTCTTATCCGTAATGTACATCATATCGCTGGCGGTCTCCATAAAAGTGCGGAATTTTTCCTCCGATATCATCAGATCCCTCTCAAGCTTTTTACTTTCTGCGATATCGCGCACTATCCCCTGCATTATCCCTTCTTTCATGTCAACGACACTCGAGCTTATCTCTACATCTACCGCTTTCCCGTCGGCCTTTCTGAACATGGACTCGAACCGGACCGAACAGGTCTCCTTGCCGGTCTTGATAGCTTCTTTAGACCTTATCAATTCATCTTCCGCATGCAGATCCATGAACGATATCTTTAAAAGCTCCTCCTTCCCGTATCCCAGCATATCGCACGCCTTGCTGTTGACATCGAAGATCCTGCCCTCGGTGTCATAAAGGAACACGGCATCGTTAGACTGTTCAAACAGCCTCCTGTAGTGCTCCTCCCTCTCCCGGAGATCACGCTCTGTCTTCTCGTGTTCCTCTTTCTCCCTGTTGAGTTCATCCACGAAAGTGGTCGTCTGTCTCAAATCTTCGGTCATCCTGTCAAAGGCCCTGGAAAGTTCGCCTATCTCATCGTTAGAGCTCCTACCCGCCCTGTGATAAAGATCTCCCTTCCCTATAATCTCCACGTCCTTATACAGCCTGAGTATGGGTTTTGAGATTATCCTGGAAACATAAGAAGCTACCATCCAGGCCAGCATCGGGATGAACAGGAGAAAAAGAAAAAAAGACGACCGGAGCTCTATTATGTAGAATATCGGCGCGACAACCGCTATGAGAGCAAGGCTGGCCACCAGGAACGAAATTGTTATTTTATTGGCTATTTTCATGATGACTTTCTGACTGAAAAATACTGCTCCGTGAAACTAAAAGTATTTACCGGGGATACCGTACTTGTCCGAAGGCGCTATTGACCTTGCGACGGAACACATATACTTTCCTTTCCTGTCCGTCTCCAGAAGATTGAACAGCCGGGACTTCTGCTCCCTCTCCCCGTCCGCGCTGTAAAGTATCTCCACCTGCGGCCGTTTCATATCGATTACACTTTCCTTTATCACGATCCCTATTTCACCGGTGTCCATCTCTACAAGAGTGCCCGGAGGGTAAACGCCGATTATGCTGAAAAAATTGTTCAGAATATCCGGGTGAAAATATTTTCCGGAAAGTCTCATCATCTCCTCATAGGTCTTCTCGGCCGCGACCCCTTCCCGATACAAATTTTTACTCCTGAGCGTATCATAAAAAGATGCTACGGTTATCAGCATGCTTACAAAATTGTCTTTTTTTCCATAAAGCCTCTTCGGGTATCCCGACATGTCATAAAGCATCTGGTGTTCGAAAGCGACGATCGCGGGCAACGCGCTAATCCCGGGGGTCTCCAGGAGTATCTTGGCGCCGTTGGCGGGATACAGTGAAACCAGCGTTTTTTCCTCCTCGGTCAATTGTCCGTCCTTCTTTAAGATATCCCCGGATATGGAAAGTTTACCCACATCGTGCAAGAGCGCCGCTATGCCTATATCCGTAAGAAAACGGTGTTCTATGCCAAGAGACTCGGCCTGCAGCAGAGTGAATATCGCCACGTTAACATCGTGAACGAATACGCTCTCCTCATGGCTTCTGGTAGAAGTTAAAATAAGCAGCAGGTTTTTGTTCTTGATAATGTCGCTTATCAGGTTGGCGACCAGATGACGCGCCATTTTCACGTTCAGCGGCTGTTTTTTTTCTATCTTTCCGGACTCTTCCTCCAGAAAATCTATTCCATCCTGATAATTTTTTCTGACCGATACGCCGGGCGCCTCTTCCCCTTTCTTCTTCGCGGGAGCGACCTTTCCAAGAACGATATGCCTCACTTCCCTTGAATCCAGTGCCCGCTCTATGCCCATCGCTTCTTCATCAGTCCTGCCCCTTCCGGCCAGGACGCTGCAGAAATCCACCAGCTCGGCCTTGCTGATCCCCCTGAAAAAAGTTATTTTTTCAACCTCAATTTTCCGCAGATGCTCTATGAAACCCGGCATCTGCCTGCTCGTTTCATACAGGGGTTCCTTCTCGAAAGCTATCTCATTTCCTATCACACCTACGGTTACTTCTTCTCTTACCGAAAGGATACCGTCCAGCACCAGAAACAGCCCCTCGACCGTCTCTTTCGTAAGCTTGTGGTCTTCCCCATACATGACAACAAGCCTCACGGCGCTTGCCATGGCCTTTGTCATCTCTTCAACTTTTTCCCTGGTCTCATTCGGCGCCATCGGCCCCTGCCTCTTTATCGTTCTTATCCTTCTCAAGCTCGACTATTATCCTGCACATGTCCCTGACGCGTTCTCTCTTATCAAGCAGTCCTCTCCTGATCAATTCAATGGATTCGTCGGTCCGCAGCCGTCCCAGGCTGACGACAGCCGCAACACGTAATTCATCCGCCCTTTTCGTGTTGAACAAGACCCTCCCGCAAAAGATCCTGCGCAGACGCGGTAAAGATTCCATGGTCTTCATGTTCCCGCATAATTCAACGATCCTTAATAAAAGCTTCTGCCGGAAAAACCCTCTTCCGGCGTAATCGAAAAGACCGGAGATCACCTCCCCTTCCCCGGTCTTTAACAAAACGGCAGCGGCCTTTTCCTTGACCTCAAAATTCTTCTCTTTTTTAAAGAAAGAAAACACGCTGTTCCTTTCTTCCCGCGTTTCCGGCTTGAAACTCTCCAGGCCCTCAAGCCGCAGTCTCGGATCTTTATGCGCTATCAGCTTCCTTGCAAGAGAATGCGCCCTTTCAGGGTCCGACTCCTTTAAGATGCCGAAGAGCTCCCTCGCGACCCCGGGTTCGCTGAACTCTATGCGTCCGACAATGTCTTCGATCGCCCGCTTGTCCATCCCGGACAGGACAGAACCGAACTTGCGTCTGATCGCCCTGTCCTTCTCGGCTATAAAAGCATCCAGCAGTCCGGCCGCGGAACCGGCCTCAGTCTTCACAAGAATATCGGTAATGTCATTCAGATCCTCGCCGCCGGCTTCGGGAATAAGTGATATTACCCTGTCCGTCACATCTCTGCCCGTGAATTTATCAAGCATCTTTTTCGCTTGACGGTCGATGTTGCTGTCCTCTCTTCGCTTTACGGACAAACTGTCAGCGAAAAGATCCGTTACCTGTCTGATGCTCCGGGTATCCCCGGACCGGAGTATCTCCGGGAATATCTCCTCAAGTTTCGCGCAAAGCTTCACGAATTCCGGAATATCTTTCTCGAGCCAGATAAGATTGAGCAGGAGCGTCACCTTTTCCCCTCTCAGTTTATCCCCTTCAACGGACCTCACGTATTCACTTATCAGCGGAGCGAGCCTGACCATGTATACCAGCGTGTCGATCCTTCTGTTAACGAACGTATCTACCGTCATCCTGTAGATATGCGACATGAAATTACTGTTAGGGTTGCGGCTGAACACTTCCTTGACGGACATCTGCAGTTTTGTGAGTTCATCAGTTTTTAACAGGCCTTTGTCAAACAATTTGTCCGTGATTATCGCCGAAATGCCGCCTGCCTTGTTCTCTTCAGGAGCCAGCTTGTCAAACACCTTCAGCAGATTCTCATTGAACACTCCTTCGTCGCTTATCAGTGACTCGATAAAATCCGCGATGAAATTGTCTGAAAAGTCCTTTATCAGGTTCTTTGCGAAACCGGAATCCTTCGCTTCAAGCTCTGTCTGGTCGAACAGCCCTGCCACCAGATCGGGGTGAAGACGGGCTATTATCTGCATGAGATCCTCCCTGATCTCTTTTGAATCCCCGTCCTTGATACCCTCAAAATATGAGCTTATCTTCGCGATTGTATCCCGGATGTTCCTGACGGCAGTGTCATCTTCAAGCTTTGCCACGGCCTTTCTGTAGATGGCATTCAAAACCGCCGCCGATTTCTTCTGATCTTTAAGAAAACCGATCAGGAACTCGACTTTCGATTCCGGGAGCTTGCCTTGCTTCGCTTCTTGCGCCACGCTGGTCAGGAACTGCCATATTTCCTCCTCTTCGGCCGTATCCATTCCTTCGGCGCTTGCCAGAAGAAGGCTGTAATCGATCTCCTTGATCTGGAGGTGCGGCGTGGGGGGGATATTCTTTAATACGCCTTTTTTTTCGCGTATGGTCTTTATATCGTTCTTTATGAATTTGAAAAAATCGGTGAGCTCGTCCGTATCGATCTCCTTGAAAACAGAGATGGCCACTATACCCCTCGAATGGAGATAGGAAGCCACCTCGCTGTAGACATCGTCCTTTT
>JAYEOV010000063.1:0-57040 GCA_034723315.1 Candidatus Omnitrophota bacterium
ATCCGCCAAGCCAAAACACAAATTATTCCAAGCAAAAAAACAACTTATAAATACAGTTATTACAAATATAACTGCTTTCCTAATCTTCATCATTAAAATCTCCTATTAAAGGTATCGTATTAAATTGGGGATAAATTCTATGAATATCACTTCTCTGTTTATTGCAAGAATTCGTTAATTCAACAATCAGTCGGTCATGCTCATGCTCTATACCTTGTACTTGTCTGGTATATTCTTCCTCTGTAATTCTCCCTTCCAGATATAAAGATACTGTAAGGTTTGTTGCATTATTTTTATATTCTTTAAATTCTTGTGATTTTACCCTAAAAAAGTCATCAATGTCATCAAGTTTACTCTGTCTTGAAGCATTATACATGTTTATAAAAGTATTGTAAACTTTACCGATCTTTGAAAATAAGGCGTACTGAGGGCTCGTTTCAGAAGCTAATGAATTAATCATGACTGTCAGAAAATCTTCTACCCCGCTGACATTTCCTTCAAAAAAAGGGATACCGTTTTCAGTTTTAAGAACTAATGCTATTTTATTTGTTTCCTTTTCGAAAAAGATTATTTCGCCACTTCCTTGATTTGTTCCATTTTGTTCAAATGCCTTTACCTGGATATCAAATTTATCACTATAACCTCCTACTATCCTAAACTCAGAAGGCTTTCCGTTATAATCATACTTAATTCTATCATTGCCACTGCTGGGCTCTAAAACAAGAACCTGATCGCCTTCTGAATCTATATAGATACATTTCGTAGTTTTAAATCCATCTTTTACATCAATTCTTTTCATTCCATTTCCTAAATCATGTTCTTGTTCTCCGCCTTCTAATTGATAACTTCCATCCGATTGTTGTTCATAAAAACAATGTTCGGTAACATTCCCTTCTCTCCTGCCCATCAATCTGTCGTCATTCAAAGACAGATCTATAAAATTTGCTGTTTCCTTATCCTGCTCGCTGTTAATTTCACTTAAATATATTCTTTTTACTTGCTCGCCTTTACCATTTAGAGTGATCTCTACTTGATCCGGATTAGCTAATAAGTCGTATATCCCGCCCAATTTCCACATACTATTTATTGTTTCCTGATGGAAATACCCGGCAGCATATACCTCAATAGCTTTTCCAATTCCGTCTTCCTTTATCATATTAGTAAAATCAAGCAACTGTGCCATATAAGCGGCTTCTTGCCACGGTGTAGCTCCCGGACCACCTAACGTTAAAAATCCCATTCCAGCTTCATAGGAAGAATCAAAAATTCCTCTTACAGGATCACCATCTTCTAAAAATCCTTCAATTGCCCCCGCTATAGCATTTGAAGACAGGGCTGCTATTAATGGATCAATGTTTAATGCCTGGGCCGCCCATTGCAAGCCTACCGAAGTTACTCCCTGAAGTAATCCTGTCTGAACATCTTTCCACAAATCCCCGGGACTTCCTCCACCCATCCCGAACGTCCCTAACCCCGCCTGTAAACTGCTCCTTATCCCGATCCCTGCCAGGTAGGAAATTTTCGGGTCTAGGCCCAGGGTTTCAGCGAATTTTTGGACGCCTGAATACGCGAGTTCTCCGGAAACATGGGGTAAAATAGCGGTGTTAAGTGTATATGCCACTGCTTCAAGACCGGTAAGATGTTCCGTGATCAGGGCACCTTCCGGGCCGGTCATGGTCACGTCAATACCGTTAAGAAACGATATCCCGAGACTGCAGGCGGCAGTCGCGGTAAGGTCTGTAATGAAAGGATCAAGCCCTGTTTCCCTGCCGAATATACTAATACCCGTTCTCGTGCTCGTCATCAACGCTCCCGTCATGAAATTCCCGGTCGGCATGAATCCGTTCACGAGAAAATCTCCGGTCATGAAACCGCCCGTAAGAAAAGACGCCGTAATTCTTGCGATATCGGAATTTATGTTCAAAAAGGACATGCCCTGCGTGAGAGCGATATTATAAGAGATCGCCGTCACCGTATTCAATGCCGCATTCAACGTGAACGCCGGCAGGTTCGATACCAGTCCGTTCATGCTCCCCTTGAAAATACTGATACCGGTCTCTATCGAATCCCTTAATATCGCACCGGCGCCGGCGATACTTTCATAGAAGTTGATAATTATACCGGGCAGGTTGACTACGACCGTGAATACGCTTAGAACGAGTGTGGCGACCCCTAATATCCTGCTTATCATCTGGCAGATTTCATTGTCTATAAAGGAAAGAGTGGCGGAAAGAACAGCGAAACCTATAATTATCCAGGACAGAAAGTCGAGGTTCCCCCTGACGCTGAGGGCCTCTTGAGCGGAAAGAGCTTTTCCTGCCGGCGGCGCCCTTTCCGAGATGGTATACCCCGTCCAGTGCATCCTGAAGGTCATGCTGTCAACGGTCACCGACTCGCCGGAAGCCCCGTTATTCGGCTCATAATACGTGACGTTCCCCTCCGCGTCGATACCGGTAACTATCACAAAGTGATCGCTGTCCATATGGACGATAACCTGTTCGCCGCTTTGCACAATATCGACCAGGTCCTCAAATTCTAGCCTGAAATTATATGCGACTGTTTCCGTATCTTCCAGCTGCTTATTGATATACCTGTTCATCGCGTAAAGCGATATTTCAAGCGCGCCTTCGGTAAAACAATCGATAGCGCCGGCCAGAATATCTATCAATATCAGGGATACCGCTACCAGCTCAAGTTCCTGCTCTATACCTTTATTTTTCAGATAGTTACGAACTGTATCAAAAGCGCAGTATCCGAAATTTATATCAGTGCCGGACATCCAGTCAATGATCAGGTCCACGTCTTTTATTCCCCAGGCAGCCTTATTAAGCCCGTTTATTTCACCGGAAGTGAGCCCCAGGCTTTCAAGCAACGACTCCCTCTCTGATCCCGTGGTCCCCGGGTCCAGGTAATTATAAAGAAAATCCTTAACTCTCTTTCTTACAGCATTATTAAAAGCCGTCTTTCCCTGATACTCCGATGAACTCAGCAACTCTTTTCTCAATACACCAACATCAAACGCGATCCTGTTCCGCGGATCCAGGCAACCCTGAGTCCCGGCAACATCCAACCATGAATCGATCTCGTTCCGGCCGGGATTTCTCCCCAGGATCTTCGTATAATAAACACAGAGTATCTGTTCGACTTCCTGCTGAAGTATCTCGACCTCAGCATTCGCCTCTCTTTCCAGAACAATGGCCATTGAACTATTGTACTCATCCATGATCCCTTGTTTTGCTTCAGCTATATCCTGATCTATCTGCTCATAGGCTTCCGCTTTTGCCCACACAAGCTTACTTCTCGTGTCCCCCACGTGCTGTATCTGCCGTTCTATATCATTTCTAACGCTGTTCTTTTTATTCCTGTCCCACGGCCATAAGGGCTTCCAGCTGTTCACAGCGTTTAGCTGGGAATAGAGCTGCCCTAACGCGTTATCGCACGATCCTATCTGAGAACCTATAGTATCCTCCACATGCTGGATCGCGCCGTGTTTCGCCTCTCCAAGATCACAAAGGGCCTGCGCCGTTTTTGTCTCTATTTCGATCCTGGCATTCCGAATATTTTCACTGGTCTTGATCCTTGTCCCTTCGTAATTTATGTCCACCAGATCGCCGTTATCATCGTATGAATATTTCACTACTGAATCCCATTCCGGGTCGGTTATCTCAACAAGACGCCCCAGGGCGCCAAAATGCTCGACCCTCGAGTTCCCTTTCAGGGCGCAGATTATCTTCCCCCTTGGATCATATACTGTTCTCATCGTCCATGAGTCATCCTTGAAATAGTCAGGAAGGTGTTCCCTGGCAAGTTTTATCTCCGGGCCAAGCTGTTCTTCAAAGGAAAGTATCATATCATTCTGCACGGCATACTGCTTGAGGCCGTTCACATCGATCTGAAGCTTGGGTGAGTTCTCGTGAAAAACTTCCGGCGGAGTTTCACATTTCACAAAGACAGGGCCTTCATGATCTATAGAAGAACCCTTCCCGCATGAGATCTTCACCCCGATATTGATGATCCTGGCAGGTTCAAAATTCCCTGCTGTTACGCCGTTGTAAATATATCCGTTCTTCGGCGTAAGCGTCACTGTGTACCAGGTATCTTCCTTCTCCAAAAAAACACTTGTCCCGTACTGGAAATCATATTCCTCGTCCTTCACGAAAACCTGTGCCCAGCAGGGTTCACCGGTTGAAGTTACCAGTCCCGACGGTATCTTTACCTTGAATTTCAGTTCCTTCCCGGTGAGATCTAAAGGACCCGGATAGTTATATCCCGGAACGTCATAACGCAGGTCGACGAACATTTCGCCATGGTGATAATTTGTGTCAGCTGTCTTCAACTTTGTCTCCAGGACCCACTGGTCATTCGCATCGTCCCTGGTCAGCGCTCTTATCCCTGATATATAGTCGATATCCTGGGCCCTCCAATCCCCGTTCTCCAGGTCAAGTGTGCCAATATCCGGACCGTCCCCGGGATCGACATATGTCCTCATAGCTTCCCAGCTTATATAATTCGGGTTGCCCGGGTCCGGCTGAACATCAGGGATCGCGCCAATATAAGGTTCTACGGATCCCTTGCTCACGAGCATGGGTGTCTCCACGTATGTTTCCCCTTCAGGTAATTTAAAATCATTTCCATCCTTCATATAGATCTTTCCGTTGTAACTCTTGTTACTATAAGGAGTCTTTATCCTCAGCCCGATCAAACGTATATTATCGGCATTGAACCCGGGATCCATTACGCCCCAGGGACAATTCTTCCCGGAGGGGATCAGGCTGACCCTGTACCATATGCCATCCTGTGTCAGTGTCACTTCCGTCCCGTACTGGCTCAGCCACCTGTTGTCCTTGGCAAACACCTGCGCGATCAAAGGTTTTCCGTCCGAAAAAGCTCCTTCTGGCAATTTCACAAGAAAACTTATTTCCTGATCACGCAGGCTCAACGGGCCTGAAACATTCCCGGCAAAATACTGCAGATCAAGATATATCTCTCCCTGACGATACCCGTATTGAGAGCCGATCAAACCGGCATCGATAATAAGCTGATCATTCGCGGGATCGAAGGCGGCCCCTGAAAAACCTCTGGAGGAAATATGTGTCTGGACTTTCCACGTATTACTATTACAAACCGTATCAAAACCTATCTTCTCTATCTCGATCTCCCCGGTAGTTATTGAAGAGGGCCATTCGTCAGGCTGGAACCGCAAGACCCGTCCCTTTGTATTCACGGCCACAAGGCGGTAATCCCTGTAAATAAGTTTTGTGTTATCATCCGTTATGATCTCCGTCCATTCCCCGTCGACAAAACATGTTCTGGTGGCCCCGTCCGTGAGCACCAGGGTAAACTTTTTCAACTTTCCGATACTGTCAAATTCAATATTCGTTATTACGATCCCGTTCGGGCAATCAACATGATCAACGTTACCATCAGCGTAATATATTATTGTTCCGTTATCTTTATGCAGTTCGACAAATTCCGATATCATATTGCCTTCATCGTCATGGTAAAACCTGTGTACATGCCCTCTTGTATCATGAAATTCACGGATCATGCCGTTTGGATCAAAAACACGCACGGCCCCGTCAAGATCCCTGATAGCCGTGCCTGTATCGGAATATGTGTAAATAAATTCATTAACGACCTTTTCGCCCTTCTTCTGGGTGAAATGGGCGAGCTTGCCATCGCTGTACTCGTAGTATGACTCAAGGCCGATATCATTCACCTGGTAATACAGCAGATCTTCCCTGTAATACCGGTAAGAATTTGACTGCAGGTCGTGAACAACGACTATCACCTCTCCTTCCGCGCCTGTTTCATACGCATAATCATATTCCCTGCCATCGGGATGTTTTGCGCGGGTAACGCGGTTCAGGCCATCAAGCGTATAACTGACACCTTCTTTGTCAGTGATCGCCGAGAGACGTTTATCTTCATACAGAAATCTGACCCCGCCGGTATCCACTATCGAAGTGATATCTCCGTTCTTATCAAAATCCACGATCATATCTTCACGGGTGATGATCCTGACCAGGTCCCCTCCGGTATCGTAGATCCTCTGCAAATTACCTCTCTTTACAAGGACCTCATTGATATACCCCAGATCGTTTGAGGAATAATTGAATGATACGTTCCCGCCATCAGTCATGAGACCGGCGGGCAAACCGCTTTCACACGTCAACACTTCTCCCTTTACGTTACGGACCTCGCTGACCAGGCCTTGCTCATCGTAATATATGACCATCGGGATGTGATCATTATCACTGCTCCCGATAAGCTCTGACCTGTGCGCGCCTTCGGAAATAAAAGCGTACGTATACACGGGGCCTTCCGGGGTGGCTAGCCTTTTGAGGCGGCCATTCTCATACTCGGCTACCTCACCGTTCGGTTTCGCGAACTTTACGGGGATACCGTTCGGATCGTATGTACATATTGCCTCATTATTTATCGTCTTTACGTAATTTATGCCGCCGTTCTCATCTTTGTTGTAGTAAAAAACAGTAAGGCCCATGACGGAGGAATATTCGGTTACCTTATACCCTTCCCTGTACCGCGCCAGTGCCCCGCCGGCAAGCTTTGTCTGGAGCAAATTGCCGTTGTAAACAACCCCAATAGACCCGTCAGAATATTCGATAAGGGCATTTCGAAGCTTTCCTTCGGGATCAAGTTCTATGCGCGATATTGTCGATCCATCTTCCTTGAGCGTGACAGAAAAAATCCCGCCGTCAAGATACCGGACAATGTCCCCGCTGGATGTAGTAACAGAAATGACCGAAGCCGGATCCGCCGTTTGGTCCTGACCGGCCGAAGCTTCATACCAGTATATAAGGTTACTGTCTTTATCAAATACCTTTATAGCGCCGGCCGCATAATATTCGTGGTAACCTGTCAGTTTGCCGTCAGAGTCGTAAAAATTTTCAGTATAGCTCGCATCGGGACCAACCTTTCTGATAAGTTTCCCCGTCCTGTCATAATAATAAGCCTTTCCGTCCCCATTCAGCTTTGCCTCTAACAACCACTCATCATCTGAATCATAATTATAGACCTTTATATCGACGATCTCGCCCTCTGTGTTATAACAGGTCAATATCTCTACCTTGCCGTCGGAACGCCTTGTATAGACCTTGGTCCTTCCATCGGAATAAACGATCCTGATAATTTTGCCTCTGGCGTCACGGAGAAATTGCCCCCCGCCGTCATATTCTTGAAAACAACCCGTTCTTATCCCGTTCGCATCAAAAAAATGTTGAACATAATACTGGACCTTATTATTCGCATAGTAACTGGTCAGGGATTTTCTTTGCCCGTCCGGCTGTCTCGTATAGACCTTATATCTGCCGTCGGCGTAAACCTTCTTGATAAGTTCATTATTAGCGTCATAATGCGTTTCGCTTCCGTCCCCATTTATCTGTGACCAACCTGTTCTTACACCGTTTTGATCATAGGTAGTTATATTTTTATAAATTAACCCGCCATCCGACCTGCAATAGGTCATGGTCTCCACTCTACCGTCAGAACGCCTCGTGTAAATCCTGTAACTGCCATTGGAATCAACCTTCTTTACAAGTTTATCATCAGCATCGTAGTGATACTCTCTCCCGTCAGGATGTTTCCTTATCCGACCCGTGCTTTCACCGTTTGAATTATAACTGTATTCATATGTATAAATAACGCTGCTATCGGCCTTATAATAGGCCATCTTTTCGACCTTGCCGTCAGGGCGTCTCGTATAGATCTTATATCTGCCGTCAGAGTAGATCCGTTCCTTCAGTTGACCTTCCAGATAGTAATAAACGTTTCCTCCCGAGGATGTCTTCACCGTGTCATATTCCACACCATGAGGTGAGACAGGATTATTTGAAGGTGTAAAATCTTCGATAGCGTTCCTGGTATTAACGAGGGATTCAACAGAAGCCTGGTTAGCTGTAAGATCATTGGGGACCATCAAGCCTGATGGATCGTTTATCGGATTTGCCGTCGGGTCCAGCAGGTCTGCCGCCCACGCTATCTGGTTCCATAAAAAAATCCCGGCCAGGGCAACCGAGATCATCTTGACGGACATTTTTGACCGATTTTGCGTATTCATTTCCCTACCTCCTGTTTCATTAATAGCCGAAAGCGTTTTACTTCCATCCTTTAAATAAAAAAGCCGGGCCGCCTATTGATAGAACGCGAAAGATCGCGAAATAAACCAATCGGCAACCCGGCTATGCGTCACTCCCCGTCCAAATCTCAGAGAGCAACATTTGGAAGGCATCCGTAGCTTTGTCCAGGCTTTGCTTCCTCAGCTTTGCCTGGTCCGCCGAAACCGATCGATCCGGGATCAACCGGCGCAGACGGAGTCCCTGCCTCACGGCAGGTTTACCTTTGTCACATTCATAAAGAACACATTTATACTTTAACTCAAGTTTTATCTTTTGTCAAGTTAATTTTTCACTTTTTACAAATCTTACGGTATTTAAATAGGGCCGGATAATATAATAATATAATACCGTCTATGAAACTAATCCTACACCGTCACTATTTACAATCCCACACCTGTACCCTATTCTAAACCCAGACCAGTACCGTGTTCAAGTTTCTTGAAAGAATTTTGTCATACATAAAGAGCGGATCATGGACAAGTCGGATGAGATATTAGATGATTATGTGGCCTGAGGGGTACAGGTGTGAGATTAACTTTGGGGACAGGTGTAAGATCAGCCTTAGGTACAACTGTGGGTTCAATTTGATAAACGGTACTGTTAAACTAACGGTACTGTTAAAACTGTTAAAAAAACTCTTCCGTTTTCCCTACTCTTCGGACTGTATCGGTTGTTCCGCCTGTTTTGGATCTACCGGGGTTATGAGAGAAGTGATGTCTTCAGTTGAATGGATCGTCGTTACGTTCAGGGAACCGTCTATCTTTTTCAGCAGGCCTTTAAGGACGCTTCCGGGGCCTATCTCCAGGTAATCGGTTATTCCGAGGGAAACGGCTTTTTTTACCGAAGCTTCCCACAGGGTCCTGTTATCGAGCTGGTTGGCAAGGTTCTCTTTTATCTTCCCGGGGTCCTTTGTTATTTCAGCGTCTATGTTGCTTATGAAATCAATGGCGGGTTCTTTTATTTCTATCTCTTCAAGGATCTTTTGAAGTTTTTCTTTCGCGGGTTCCATGAGCTCGGAATGGAAGGCGCCGCTTACCTTCAGCATCATCACTCTTTTCGCGCCCTGGTCCTTCGCGAGGTCCGCCGCGAGTTCCACCCTGGCGGCGTGACCGGAAATCACCACCTGCCCCGGGCAGTTAAGATTGGCGACCTGGCAACCGATGCCGATGCAGAGCTCTTCTACCTTCTCGAGGTCAAGGCCTATGACGCAGGCCATCTTTCCCTCGTTCTTCTGAGAGGCCTCTTCCATGAACCGGCCTCTTTTGTCCACGAACTTCAGGCCGTCTTCAAAACTCATAGCTCCCGAGGCGACCAGCGCGGTCGGTTCTCCCAGGCTTAACCCCATGGCCACCGCGCCGAGCTCCTTAACGTCTTCCGGTGAGAATAACTCCCTGCCCTCTTCGCCCACGGGAGCGCCCTTAACTTTTTCCAGAAGAACGTTCAGCGTTGCTATGCTCGTGGTGAATATCGCGGGCTGGCTGTTGTCGGTCTTCCGCAGTTGTTCTTCGGGCCCTTCAAAACACAGTCCGGTTATGTCCCTCCCCAGCACTTCGTTCGCCCTGTCAAAAACCCATCTCGCGGCGAGCTGCGTCCGGTAAAGTTCCTGGCCCATGCCTGCCGCCTGCGATCCCTGCCCGGGGAATAAAAGACCGAATTTCCTGTCCATAACCGCACCTACCATTTAATTAACAGCGCTCCCCATGTCAATCCGCCGCCGAAGGCGTCCATGAGGATAATGTCGCCTTTTTTTATCCTTCCTTCCTCCACGGCTTCCGTAAGCGCTACCGCGCTCGATGCCGCCGACATGTTGCCGTATTTTTCTATGTTAAGGTAAACCTTCTTTTCCGGGTCAACGCCCATCCTCTTGGCCAGGGCGTTGAGGATGCGTATGTTCGCCTGGTGAGGAATGATAAGGGCTATATCATCGCCTTTAAGGCCGAGCGGTTCCGTCACCGCCAGGGCGGCGTCCGCCATGATCTTCACCGCGTGCTTGAACAGGACGTTGCCTTCCATCTTTATGGTGTGCAGCTTGTTCTCCACGGTCTTTATCGAGGCCGGCATGCGCGAACCTCCCGCGGGAAGCCGGAGCAGGTCCCCCTTGCTGCCGTCCGCGCCGAGACTCGCGCCCAGGATGCCTCCGTCTTCGACTTCACCGATAACGGCGGCCCCCGCGCCGTCGCCGAAAAGTACGCACGTGGAACGGTCCTCCCAGTCCGTGACAGCCGAAAGTTTCTCGGCGGCCACCACAAGGGCGTATTTACACGAACCGTTCTTTATGAACTTCTCCGCTATCGTAAGGCCGTATATGTAACCGGAACAGGCAACGGCTATGTCAAACGCCGGGATGTTCCTCGCTCCCAGCTTATTCTGCAGAAGGCAGGCGGTTGAGGGAAAGAACATGTCCGGAGTTATCGTCGCGACTATTATCAGGTCGATATCTTTCGGTTCAAGTCCCGCCTTCTTCAGGGCGCCTCTGGCGGCTTTAGACGCCATGTCGCTGGTAGCTTCGTTATCGGCCGCTATGCGTCTTTCTTTTATGCCCGTGCGGGTAGTTATCCACTCATCGCTTGTCTCGACCATCCTTTCGAGGTCAGCGTTCGTAAGTATGTTCTCCGGAAGATATTTTCCTAACCCTAATATGCCTACTTTTTTCATTTTTATCCCTCATTTTCCTATTACATATAGTGAACTATTCTTTATTCACTGAACTTAGCCGGCCTTCGGCCGGAACTTTTCTTCTATCCCGTAGGAGGCGGCTCCTACGGCTTTGGTTATCGAAATTCCGTTACGATAAATTAAAAAATCCCCCTGGCCCCCTTTTTCAAAGGGGGGGAGGCGAGAAACTTAGCCGGCCTTTGGCGGAACTTTTCACCTGTCCCGTAGGAGCGGCCTCCTGGCCGCGAACAAAATTATCAACATGGGTTCGCCGCCTGGAGGCGGCTCCTACGGCTTTGGTTATTGAAATTCCGTTACGACAAGCGAGACACGAGTCACGCATAACGATCAATAACTTTCCAGTTCCTCCACAACGTGCATGTTCACCTTGTGGCTCACGTTCTCGCCGGCGGCGCGCACCGCGTTCTTTATCGACTTGGCGTCCGAAGCGCCGTGGGCGATTATCACGCTGCCGTCCACACCCATAAGGGGGGCGCCGCCGTATTCAGCCGCGTCCACCTTTTTTTTAATGGACTTGAACACCGGAAGCAGCATAAGAGCCCCCAGTTTAGTGCCGATATGGCTCCCACGCAGCTCCTTGCGTATAAGCTCGCCTGCCGCGTCCGCGAAACCTTCTGTGACCTTGAGCAGTACGTTGCCGACAAAACCGTCGCAGAGGACGACATCGGCTCTTCCGCGGTAAACGTCTTTCGGCTCGATATTGCCTATGAAATTGAGTTTACTTTCGCTGAGCAGCATGTGGACCTCTTTCACGAAATCCGTCCCCTTGGACTCCTCCTCGCCTATATTCAACAGCCCCACAACGGGATTCGTTGTCTGGAGTATGTGTTTGGAATAGGCGTCGCCCATTATACCGTATTGAAGAAGATGAAAAGGTTTCGGGTCTATGTTCGCGCCGACGTCGATGATCACACAGCGCTTGATCAGCGTCGGCATGATTATGGCGATCCCCGGCCTGTCCACACCCGGCAAAAGGCGCAGGCTCAGCGTAGCGGCGCACACAACAGCCCCGGTGTTACCCGCGCTGACAAACGCGTCGAACACGCCTTTTTTTAAAAGGTCGGCTCCTTTCACGATGGAAGAATCCCTTTTCTTCCTCACGGAAAGGGCCGCGGGTTCATCCATGCCTATTACTTCCGAAGTGCTGATGATGTCTATTTTCGCGGATGGATAATTTAGTTCCTGAAGATGGGCGCGTATCTCGTTCTCGTTGCCTACAAGCGTCATGTGATAACCGTATTCCTCAACAGCCATCAAGGCGCCTTTTACCGTGCATTCAGGAGCATTATCCCCCCCCATTGCGTCAAGGCCGATCCTCATTCTTAACCTCCGGGTTCTCCCCGGACCCTTGTAAAATCAAGGATCCAGAATCCATTTTATAACCCTGTTCTACTGCGGCTGGCTGCAAAATCCATTGACCGCGTTTTCGGGGCAAAATGTCCTCAACGTAGCGCACCGGCTACGTTTCCGGGCATTTTGCCCCTCAGGCCTTGTCAATGGCTTTTTCGCTCAGCCTCGTAACGAACGGGGTTATGAAATAGGTTCTAAGTGCTTTTCTGCTTCTTTTCCCTGCGGGCTTTTCGATCTTCCAGGCTTTCGACATATTTCACCTGTGTGCCTTTATAATAACCGCAATAGGGACAGACCTGATGGGTTTTTTTGCTCTTTCCGCATTGCGGGCAATTGGAAAGAGAAGGCACTTCCGCTTTGTAATGGGTGCGTCTTTTTCTCCCGCGAGTTTTTGAATGTCTATGTTTTACTTTCGGCATCTTTTCCTCCGTGATATCCGGGTCCGTGCCCTATTTTTTCGCCGTTTCACTTACGATACGGTGGGTGTCTTTTGCTATCAACAGTTCTTCGTTCGTGCTGATTGTCAGGAATTCAGCGCTGTTTCCCAGCAGATGGCGTAACTGTTCCCTGATGCTGTCTTTGATCCGCGGGACGTTCTCCCCTATCCCCGCCGTAAACACTACCGCATCGACTTTTCCGAGAACGGCCGCATAGGAACCGATATATTTTATTATCCTGTAAACGAAAATATCAAAGGCAAGTTTTGCCCTTTCGTTGCCTTCCTCTATGGCCTTGAGGATGTCGCGCATATCGTTGCTTATACCTGAAACGCCCAGAAGTCCGCTTTTTTTGTTCAGTATCCCGTTGACCTGATCGGGAGTCAGCCCCTCCCTCTGCATGAGGAATGTCACTACCGCCGGATCCAGGTCTCCCGAACGAGTCCCCATAAGAAGACCTTCCAGCGGCGTAAGCCCCATGGACGTATCTATGCTCTTCCCCTCCTTTATCGCCGCGATGCTGCAACCGTTACCGAGATGCACCGTTATTATGTTGAGCTGCTCGATAGGCCTTCCCAGAAGTTCCGCGGCCTTACGGGAAACGTACCTGTGACTCGTGCCGTGGAAGCCGTACTTCCTTATGCCGTATTTCTTGTAAAATTCGTAAGGGACACCGTAACAGAACACGTGCTCGGTCATGGACTGGTGAAAGGCGGTATCGAAAACCGCTACCTGCGGAACACCCTTGAAGATATTCATGCATCCCCTTATCCCTTCCAGCGAAAGCGGGTTATGCAGCGGCGCAAGCTCCGCGAATTTCTCTATGCTTTCCAGGACCTTATCGTCTATCAGGGTGCTTTCGTTGAACTCCTCGCCGCCGTGGACCACCCTGTGGCCGACCCCCTCGACCTCGCTGACATCATTGATGACGCCTTTATCCACGTGGATCAGAACGTCCCTGATGATCTCTATGGCCCGGTAGTGATTAGGACACGGTACTTTTTCCTGCACCTTATCCCTGCCGTTGACCTCATGTGTAAGCGTTGAAGAATCTTCCCCGATCCTTTCTACTATCCCCTTACAAAGAACCGCTTCTTTTTTTACGACAAACAGCTCATATTTCGCCGATGAAGAACCACAATTTATTACCAGAATCATCATTTTGTGTCTTTTTGTGTCTTTTAACTTTAAAACCCCTGCGCCCTTATGGATGTTACGACCGCCGTGTCGACGACATCTTCCCAGGAACACCCGCGGGAAAGGTCGCTGCAGGGTTTGTCAAGCCCCTGGATGAGGGGCCCGACCGCTCTCGCTTTTCCCAGACGCTGGCTGAGCTTGTAAGATATATTACCCGCGTCCAGGTTCGGGAATATCAGGACGTTGGCCCTGCCCTGGACAGGGCTGCCCGGACATTTATGGTCGGCCACCTCAGGCACTATCGCCGCATCTACCTGTAATTCCCCGTCTATCTTAAGATTCGGCCTTTTCTGCTTTATTTTTTCCAGAGCGGCCCTTATATTGTCTATCGACTCCCCCCTGGCGCTGCCTTTGGTGGAATAACTAAGCATGGCGACACGCTGTTCGATATCGAAAAGCTTGCCGAAAAGGTCGCTGGTCGCGACCGTTATCCCCACGAGTTGCCTTACGGAAGGATACGGTATTATGCCGCAATCGCCGAACGCAAAAAGCCCGTCTTCACCGAACGGGCAATTCTCCATTTCCATTATGAAACAACTTGAAACGGTGCCTATCTCCCTGCTGATCTTAAGACAGTGAATCGCGGCCCTGGCAACTTCTCCCGTAGTGTGGCTGGCACCCGCCACAAAACCGTCGCCAAGCCCTATACTCGTCATTATCGCGCCATAAATGACGAAATTTTCCATCACCATCTTCTCGGCATCCCCGGGCGTTATCCCCTTGTGTTTTCTTTTCTCGTAGTAGCCATTGATGATCTCATCCTTTTTCTCGTATTCGAACGGGTCAATGATATTGACGCCTTCAAGGGAGATCGATTCCTCTCCGGCCAGATCCATCACATCTTCCTTCTTTCCAAGAAGAAACACGTTGACCAGACTCTCGGCAGCCAGAACGGACGCGCCCTTGACCACCCTTTTATCCCCGCCCTCGGGCAGGATGATGGTCTTTTTCTCCCGGCTGGCCTTTTCCCTTAACGCCAATATCCTATCCATTTCCCAATTTTTCCTTCAGTTTTTTCTCAACATCTTCAGGAACAAATTTGGACACATTCGCGCCCAGACGGGCAACTTCCTTGATGAGTTTACTCGAAAGGTATGAATATGACTCGTTCGGCATCATGAACACG
Organism: Candidatus Omnitrophota bacterium; assembly: GCA_034723315.1. Taxonomy (GTDB): domain Bacteria; phylum Omnitrophota; class Gorgyraeia; order Tantalellales; family Tantalellaceae; genus JAYEOV01. The sequence continues at coordinate 14,925 of JAYEOV010000063.1, forward strand.
GTCTCGACCCCGGAGTTCAGTTTCCTGTTAGTCAGGGCCATCTGGAATTCGTATTCGAAATCCGAGATCATCCTCAAGCCCCTGATCACTACCCTGGCGGATTTGCTCTCGGCGTAATCAACCACCAGACCGCTGAATTCCTCGACCTCTACGTTCCCGAAAGCCTTTACCGCACCGGTCATCATCGCTAATCTCTCGCTGGCCGAAAAAAGCGGGGATTTATCCTCGCTGGAGGCCACGGCAACGAAGACCTTATCATAGAGAGCGGAAGCCCTCTCGATCACATCAAGATGACCGAAAGTAACAGGGTCAAAAGTCCCGGGATAAACCGCTTTTCTGATCATTTTTTTAAAAATACGGAAATGGAAATATCTCCGTAAGTCTTTTGTTTACAAACAGTAAAACACCCCCGGACCCCGGTGATGTCCTCGGTCCCGTGATGCTCAATTATCACAAATCCAGAATGGTTTACTATATCATAATGATTTATCATAATCAAGATATTTTTGGACATACCTCTAATATATGGGGGGTCGCAGAAGACCAGATCGAATTTCTCCCCGCTGCTGCCCATAAGTTCCATGGCATTAAAGGCGTCTTCGGTCATAATGTCAGCCCGATCTCCGACTCCGAGCAGGTCTATATTCTCCATTATGACCTTTGAGCATCTCAAGTCCTTTTCTATAAAAACCGCTTTCCCGGCCCCTCGGGATAACGCCTCAAGGCCGTAGGCGCCGCTGCCGGCGAATATATCCAGGACGCTGGATCCCGGCACTTCCGCGGCGATAATATTGAAAACGGCCTCGCGGATCCTGTCCTTGGTAGGCCTGACAGTCTCAAATGCGGGCTGTTTTATCTTCCGCCCCTTGTGTTCACCGCCTATAATACGCATCGTGTGTAAAAAATATATTCTGGGGACATGCCTGGGCGCCTCCAAGTGTCGTCTACAACAGGCGTGTCCCCAGAACTTCAGCAATCTATATTGAAAAATCCCCCTAACCCCCTTTTTCAAAGGGGGGAGGAGAGCAAGCATAACGCGTTCTTTTAAATAAAGGGGAAGCAAGGGGCATCTCGTATTGTGCATCACCGATACCCGCTAACCGCCAACCAATCATATTCCCAACTTACCCCTGAACCTTTCGGTTATACTCTCTTTTATGCCCGCGTTACGCGGATCTTTCAGGCCCGGATCCACTTTGACCAGATCGAACGCCTCTTCCCTGGCTTCTTCCATGATCTTGAAATCTCTCGCGATATTACCGAACCTCAGCTCTGGAAGTCCGCTCTGCCTGGTCCCCAGGAATTCCCCCGGGCCCCTTAGATCAAGGTCCCTTTCGGCTATTTGAAAACCGTCGTCCGTCTCGGCCATTGTTGAAAGCCGCTCAAGGGAAACCTCTGTCCTTGGTTCTCCCATCAATATGCAATAAGACGTATGTTTACCCCTGCCGATACGGCCCCTCAACTGATGAAGCTGGGCGAGACCGTAACGTTCGGCGTGTTCCACCAGCATAACGGTAACATTAGGTATGTCCACGCCGACTTCGATCACTGTAGTGGCTATAAGGATATCGTACTCGCCCGCGCGGAAATCTTCCATCACCTTTTTCTTGTCTTCGCGTTTTAACCGCCCGTGGACAATGGCCACGCGCAGATCCCTGAAAATCTCCTCCCGGAGGCGCTCGTACATCTCTTCGGCTGACTTGAGGTCCGACCGGTCCGTCTTTTTTATCCTGGGATAAACGATGAACGCCTGTCTGCCTTTGGAGACCTCGTCACGTATAAAATCGTATACGGCTTCCCTGCGGTCCTCGCCCACCCAGTACGTGGTCACCGGCTCCCGGTCCTCCGGTTTCTCTTTCAGGAGCGATATGTCCATATCCCCGAAAACCGTGAGGACAAGGCTCCTGGGTATAGGCGTAGCGGTCATGACAAGGGTATCCGGCGTTACCCCTTTACGGCGCAGTGTTTTTCTCTGCGCGACGCCGAACTTATGTTGTTCGTCGATCACGGCCAGCCCGAGATCGGAATAATCTATGTCCTCCTGTATCAGCGCGTGGGTGCCTATAACTATATCCGCTTCACCTCCGGCCAGTTCCTCTTTCACCTTCTCCCTGTCCTTCCGGTCGATACCGTTTATCAACAGCCGGACGTTCAGGCCGAGGGGCATGAACGTCTTGCTGACGGTCACGTAATGCTGGCGGGCAAGCACTTCCGTGGGCACCATCAGCACCCCCTGATAGCCGTTCCGCGCCGTCAGCAACAACGCGTACATTGCGACGACCGTCTTGCCGCTTCCCACGTCGCCCTGCAGGAGCCGGTACATGGTTTTTTCGCCTGACATGTCCTCTTCGATGTCCTTTATGCACTTTTTCTGTTCACCAGTGAATTTGAAATCAAAAAGTTTTTCAAACTCGGCAAGAAGGCCTTCGCGCACCTGGTGCGTTATGCCTTTCTCCCTTATCTTCCTGCGCCGAAGAGCCATTATCACCTGCAGGATGAAAAATTCCTCAAAGACCAGCCTTTTATACGCCCTTTCAAGGTTCTCCGGGGAATACGGGAAATGGATATTCTCTATCGAAAAACGAGAATCAACAAGCTTTTTCCTTGCCCTGATCTTCGTGGGTAAAGGGTCTTTAACGGCGGAGATATGGAAACTTATCGCCTGATGGACGATCTTGCGCATATATCTCTGCGTCAGCTTCTCGGTAAGGGAATAGAACGGCACTATCCTGCCGACATCAAGTGAATCCTTCAGGTTCTCCCCGTCAAGTATTTCAAAAGCCGGGTGATTTATTTGGAATCGTCTCGCCCTTTCTATTTTTCCGTAAAGCACAACCGTCTGTCCCTGGGAGAAGACCTTTTTCATGAACGGCTGGTTGTACCATACCGCGACGACCCTGCTGGTATCGTCGCCGACCGCCATCTCGAATATGCGGGTACCCGTTCTCGCGGTAAACACGCTCGTCTTTAGGACCCTGCCCACAACGGCCTGAGTCTGACCGGGCTTCAGGTCCTTTACCTCAACTACGGAGGACCTGTCTTCGTAGCGGCGAGGCAGGTAATAAAAAAGGTCGGATACGTTCTCTATGCCCAGTTTCGCGAATAGATCGGCTTTCCGCGGGCCTACGCCTTTTATGTACCTGACGGGGATATCCCCGGTAGATTTTTTCACTTGCATATTACCTTTTATTATGATATTATCGGCTACTGTTTCGTTAAGGGGAACACTTTTATCGATCAAAATCAGCGTGATATCATATCCCGGAAGATCAAATTCTAATTATAAAAGAAAGGCCCTGGGATGGCAAGAGAATGTTATATATGCGGGAAAAAACCGGTCAGCGGAAGAACCATAGCCCGCAGGGGTCTCGCCAAGAGTAAAGGCGGTGTGGGCCGCCGGATAACCGGAAAAACCCTGCGCCGGTTCGAACCTAATATCCAGACCGTTAACGCGCTTATTGACGGAAAAAAGAAAAAGATCAAGGTCTGCGCTAAATGCATCAAGGCGGGCAAGGTCACAAAAGCCGTCTAACCACTTTCAGCCTTCAGCTTTCAGTCTTCAGCTATCAGCTTTCAGCCGTTTTGTTTGAATAAAAAATAATAAATTAAAAAATCCCCCTGGCCCCCTTTTTCAAAGGGGGGAGGCGAGCAACTTAGCTGGCCTTCGGGCGAACTTTTTACCTGTCCCGTAGGAGCGGTCTCCAGGCCGCGAACAAAATTATCACCATGGGTTCGCCGCCTGGAGGCGGCTCCTACGGCTTTGGTTATTGAAATTCCGTTACGAAAACATATTCCGGGGACATGCTTAGGCGATCTAAATAGTCGTATACAACAGGCGTGTCCCCGGAACTTTATACGATCTGCAGGTCCTTAATATTCAGCTGTATCGAATCTATCCCCGCCCAGCTGTTAATGGAAGGTGTATAGGCCAGGTTTATACTTTCCCCGGGCCTTGGTTTCGAGATATCGTTCTTCCTGAAAGTTATCGCCTCGCAGGTCAGGTTGCCGCAAGTGGCAAGAAATTTAAAGCCGTTCCTTCCGATGTCGCGGGGGTTATTTTTCACTTTTATGCCGTTTGTGGAAAATACCGGCTCGCTGTTGCCCGGGCCATGAGGCATGAGCATCCGGAGCTCGTCGATAAGTTTAACCCCTATATAAGAAAAGGGAAGGTCCAGATCGATCGTTAGTTCCGGAACTCGCGCCTCTTTGTCAAGAAAATGTTTCTCCGCCGCCCCGTTAAGGGTTTCCCTGAAAAGACGGATATTCTCCTTTTCTATCTTCAGGCCGCAGGCCTGTTCATGTCCTCCGAAATCTATAAGATGTTCACCCGCATCGTTGATGGCCTCAAAAAGGTTAAAGCCCGCAACGCCCCTTCCGGAACCTTTACCCCTGTCCCCGTCAAGAGCTATCAGGATAGCCGGCTTGCCGTATTCCTCGGTAAGCCGGGAAGCGACTATCCCGATAATGCCCGGGTGCCAACCTTCGTCCGCCAGGACAATGACTTTGTCGTTATCCAGGTCCACGTCCGTTTCAACCCTTTCGAGCGCCTCTTTAAGGATACCTTTCTGGATATTCTGACGGTTCCTGTTCTCGCGCTCAAGAATGCCCGCTATCTCACTCGCCCTGGCGGCGTCGGCGCACATCAGAAGGTCCAGCGCGACGTTCGCCGATCCCACGCGGCCCATCGCGTTTATCCTGGGCCCCAGCGCAAAACCGATATGACGGCATGTAAGTTTTTCAGGTTCCACGCCCGCTACCTTCATCAGGGCCTTAAGCCCCGCCTTATCCGTCCGCCTGAGCTTTTTCAGGCCCGCTTTCGCAAGGATCCGGTTCTCACCGTTCAGCGGGACGATATCCGCGACTGTCCCAAGGGCGACGAGGTCGAGATGTTCATCAACCGCATCTTCCTGTCCTTTCATCAGGGCTCTGGCAAGTTTATAAACCACACCCACTCCCGCCAGGAAATTGAACGGGTACGGGCAGTCCGGCTGATGGGGGTCGATGATCGCGTAAGCCGGCGGGTGGACCTCCGTTTTCACTTCGTGATGGTCCGTCACTATCACGTCTATACCATAATTATTCGCGCATTCTATCTCTTCCGCCGAGTTTATGCCGCAATCGACCGTGATTATGAGCTTCACTCCGTGCTCCCGCGCCAGGGCCACGGCCCTGATATTGAGCCCATAACCTTCTTCTATCCTGTTGGGTATGAAAGTTTCATAATCCGCCCCCATACGTCCCAGAACGTCAGCAAGAAGCGCGGTCGACGTCACGCCGTCCACGTCGTAGTCCCCGTATATAAGGATCCTCTCTTTTCCCGCTATCGCCTTCTTTATGCGGTCCACCCCCTTTCGCATGTCCTTCATGAGAAAGGGGTCGTGACATGAAGAAAGCCTGCCGAAAAGGAACTCCTGCGCCTGTTCCGGCGTCCTGACGTCGCGGTTAAGAAGGATCTGCGCGAAAACGGGTGTTATTCCCAGATCGCTGCTGAGAACCTTCTGTCCCCTGGGGTTGGTTTTGTGGAATTTCCAGACCATTCTCATAATTACAGTATCCGTTATTCTGCATCCCGTCAGTCTGTAATACCGCGGGGCTCGACGTGCACAATAATATCCCTTACGTTCTGAATATCCCTGAAAAGGTCTTTCCTGATCTTCATCGTTACGAGGTGTCCCTCTTCTACGGTCTTACCGCCGTCCACGCCTATTACTACCTCAATAAAAAACTCTATACCGGTCTTTCTCACCATTATTTTTTTCACTTCTTCCACGCCCTCGACACCCAGGACCGAATTCTCTATCTTTTTCCTGAACTCTTCGGGAGGCGCCGCGTCCATAAGCTCGTCATAAGCCGCGTGGAAGGCCTCGGCCCCTATCTTGATTATGAAACCCGCAACGATTATACCCGCGAGCGGGTCCATGAACGTCTTGCCCAGTTTCGCCCCGGCTATGCCTATAAGCGCCGCTACCGAAGACAGGACATCGCTCCTGTGATGGTAGGCTTCCGCCTTCAGGGAAGTGCTTTTTATCTCATTACTCACCGCGATAACGCGTCTATAGGTTATCTCTTTAATAATGATGGAGATCACCGCGGCGACAAGAGCGATTGCCCCCGGTTCGACCATGCTTCCCGCGATCAGGGTCCTGGCGGAATTATAGGCTATCCCCAGACCGACAAGGATCAGTATCAGCGAAACTATTTTGGCGACGATGGACTCGGCGCGGCCATGCCCGAAAGGGTGATGTTTATCCGCGGGTTTTCCGGCTATCTTAAAGCCGACAAAAACCCCCACGCTGACCAGGATGTCGCTTCCCGTATGAAGGGCGTCAGCGATCATGGCCTGGGACCTGCCCGCGATACCGGCGAAAAGTTTCAGCGCGAAAAGCAGGATATTGCTGAAAATTCCCAGCCGGGCGCCTTTTTCGCCTATCTTGTAGCTGTATTCATGAATACGCGGCATTGTAAGAAAATTCTTTAAATAAATTAAGCGCTTCGCGCAACTTTGGAGCTGCATGGTGCGCTTAATTTATGATAAGGGGGCTTCGCCCCCTTAAAATCCCCCGTTTTATTGAAATTCCGTTACGAGAACTTAGATCTCTCGACTCGGTCGCCTTCGGCTCCCTCACTCGGGATGACAACTTTATGTCATCCCGAGTGAGCAAAGCGAATCGAGGGATCTGATTTGTGTCAGCTTTTGAAATTCCGTTACAAGGACTTAACTCGTGGACCGTTGACTGCGGACCGCAGGCTGTTATCTTAATCCTATCCGTTCTCCAAAATCTGAACAAATCTGTTCAGGGCTTGGTTCCTGCTTCATAGAGGCCGGTTTCACTCAGAACTTTCGTATTTGAGCCAGCGCCTTCCTCTCCACAGGCTTGAAATCCGGTGGAACTCACCGTACTCGCAAGATCGATCGCGGCATTAAGATCCCGATCGATCTCTAACCCCCTTTTGCCCTTACCGCTTCCGGATGACCTTCCTGCCCGGCCAGTCGATAAGCAGAGGGCTGGCGATGAATATGGACGAATACGTACCTACTATCACGCCGACCAACAGGACGAACGAGAAGTCGTTGATGACCTTCCCGCCGAAGAGGAACAGGGCCAGAACTACAAGCAGGGTCGTCAGAGACGTCAACACTGTCCGTGAAAGCGTCTGGTTTATGCTCGTGTTTATTATCTCTTCCTGCCCGGCTTTGCGCATGAACTTCCTGTCTTCCCTTATACGGTCAAAGAGGACAATGGTATCGTTAATTGAATAACCTACGATCGTCAACAGCGCCGCTATGACAGGCAAGGATATCTCCCGTCCGGTCAGCGCGATCATGCCCAGAGAGATAAGGACGTCATGGATAAGCGCTATTATGGCGGTTATCGCGAACCTGAACTCGAACCTGAACGAGATATACAGACATATCCCTATCATCGCGAATATCAGGGCTTTGACAGCCGCCCTCCTGAGATCCTCCCCTACGGCGGGCCCGACGGTCTCGATCCTCATCATCTCAAAGGAACCTTCCCCGAACTTTTCGCGAAGTCCTTCCAATATCGTCTCCGTCTTCACCCCGTATGACTTGATGATGTATTCCCTGCCTTCGCCGAACTGCTGTATGGCGGCTTCCCCCAGCCCGATCCCTGAAAGCACCCCCCTTATTTCCCTGACAGGGATGACTTCCCTGAACCTGAACTGCTGGAGCGTTCCTCCGGTAAAATCTATCCCGTAATTCTTTACCCCCCTGTGGACGAAAAGGGACATACCGAGAATTATCACCAGGAGCGAAACCCCGTACGCTATCTTGCGGACCTTAACGAACGGGATGCTGGGCCGGCTGAAAAACTGCAGCATGGGCAGCTTTTGCATCTTGGGCCTGTACACCGTTATAACGTCCAGTATGAGACGCGTTACAACGAGCGCCGTGAACATGCTGGCGATTATGCCTATGCTCAGGACCGTGGCAAAACCCCTTACAGGTCCCGTCCCGAACTGGAAAAGGATAAGCGCCGTGATCAGTGTGGTCAAGTTCGCGTCAAGGATCGTCCAGAAGGCCTTGTCATAACCCGCGTGGATAGCCGCCCTGAGCGTTTTGCCGAGCCTGGACTCCTCGCGTATCCTTTCAAAGATAAGCACGTTCGCGTCCACCGACATACCGATCGTGAGCACGAGACCCGCTATGCCGGGCAGCGTGATGGTCGCGCCGAAATACGACAGCGCCCCGGTTATGATCAGTATATTGAGAACGAGAGCGAAATCCGCGATAACACCGCACAGGAGATAATATATCACCATGAAGACAAGGACGCATATGCCGCCGGTGATTATCGCCCTGATACCCTTCTCCACGGAATCTTTACCGAGAGCCGGACCGACACTGCGCTCTTCAATGATCTCCACAGGCGCGGGCAGAGCACCGGCCCGGAGCACGAGCGCGATATCCTTGGCTTCCTGTACGGAAAAATTGCCGGTTATCTGGGCTCTTCCGGAAGGGATCCTCTCCCTTATGACGGGAGCGGTGTAGACCTCGCCGTCAAGGACCACGGCAAGCCTTTTCCCTACGCTCATGCTCGTGATATGGTCGAATATCTTCGCGCCTTCATTGTTAAATTCAATAGACACATACGGCTGTCCGAACCCCTGCTGGCTGAACTCCGTGGTAGCGTCCACGAGCATGTCACCTGTCAGGACGACATCGGTCTCAACAAGCAGCGTTTCCTCTTTCCCGTCCCTTCTTTCCATGCGTTTAAGTTCGTATCCTTCTACCGCTTCTTCGGCGGCCGCTTTCTTAAGAAGTTCGGGATCGTCGCCAACGAGCCTGAATTCCAGGTGAGCCGTTCTGCCGATAATGTCCTTGGCCCTCTCCGTATCGGTAATACCGGGAAGCTGGACAAGTATGCGGTTCTTGCCCTGGAGCTGGATCACCGGTTCCAGAACGCCGAACTCGTCTATCCTGTTCCTTATTATCTCGACCGCCCTCTGGGGAGCGTCCTTGGCCGCGTTCGGTTCCAGCTTGGACGTGTCCACTTCCAGGACCAGGTGCATACCCCCCTGAAGGTCGAGACCCAGGTTCAGCTTACCCTCTTTTACTATATCCCCTTTTTCGTCATGGATGTCCAGGGGCGGATAAGAGAACCATATCGCCAAACCGGCGATAATCACAACTAAAACGCTTTTCCACTTCAGGTTTTTCCACATATTCGTGAAATCCTTTCTTATATCGTGGCTCGTGGCTCGTGCTTGTCCCGTACCCTTGTGGTACGGGGACCCGTGGCTCGTGATTCGTCGCTCGGGGTTCGTGACTTGTATACGAGACACGAGCGATGAGTCACGAGACACGATTCACGATTATTCCCCTGTCTTCGGTTTCTTCAACTTGGATATGGCGCTCTTCTGGACTTTTATCCTGGTATTATCGTCAATACGCAGGGTTATCACGTCGTTCTGCATATTGACAATAGTGCCATAAATGCCGCCTGAAGTGACGACCTCATCGTTCTTTTTCAGTTCATCGATCATCTTCGCGTGTTCCCGCTGCTGTTTCTTCTGGGGGCGTATAAGCAGAAAATAAAAGATAACGAAAATAAGCACTATCGGCAGCAACCCCATCAGCGGACTCTGCTGGACAGGAGAACCTCCCGCCGAAGTGCTTTGTGCGAATGCAAGAGTTAACATTTACTACTCCTTCTTTTAAGATTTTAGCGATCAGTTATAATTGAACGTATTAATTATACTAATAATTCCAAAAAAGACAATACCCGCTTTAACAAAGAGAGCTGCGAAATGATATATTTCTGACACTCTGTCATCCTGCCTGCCCCGAGCGAAGCCGAGGGGAGCGAGGGCGAAGCCCGAGTCGAAGGATCTATAGTTCATATTTAATAAGGGTTTCAGATTCCTCAACTCGGCCGCAGTTTACCCCGAGCGAAGTCGAGGGGGCTCGCTCGGAATGACAGGAGAGGACCATTTCGCAACTCTCCCTAACAATAACCCGGCATTAAACTCGCGTCAATGGATCAGCACGCCATGCTCGCGGTCCACTGTCCATTGTCTACGGTCGAGGAGTGGTCCATTGTCCGTGGACCAGTACTCAGGCATTGGACCGGTATTTGTTAATGAATTCCTTCTTGAACGCGGAGAACCGTCCTTCCCTTATGGCCCTGCGCGTGATTTGTATAAGTTTAGCATAAAAATAAATATTATGCAAAGAGACCAGCCTCAGTCCCAGTATCTCGTCCGTATTGAACAGGTGCCGTATGTACCCCCGCGTGTAATTGCGGCACGTGAAACATCCGCAATCCGGTTCTATGGGGCTGAAATCTTCCTTGAACGGGGCGTTCCTGAGCTGCTTCTCGCCGGTAAAGGTAAAAGCCTGGCCGTTCCTGCCGTTCCGTGTGGGGACGACGCAGTCGAACATATCCACTCCGCACGATATAGCCTCCAGCATGTCGGGGGGTGTCCCGACCCCCATAAGATAACGGACCTTATCTTCGGGAAGAGCGGAACAGGTATAGTCCGTCATCTCGTTTATCAGTTCGACCGGCTCCCCTACCCCTATGCCTCCCAGGGCGTAGCCGTCCATATCCATGGCGACGAGCTCCTCCGCGCACTTCTTCCTGAGATCATGGTAAGTGCTACCCTGGACGATACCGAAAAGCGCGGAGCGGTTTTCGCCCTTCATGAACCGGTCTTTTGACCTTTTTGCCCATTTGAGCGTCAGGTCGACAGAATCTTCCATGTAGTCCCTCGCCGCGGGATAGTGAACGCATTCGTCCAGGGGCATAATGATATCGCTGCCCAGGGCCAGTTGGAAATCCACTACGCTTTCGGGGGTAAAAAAATGCCGCGACCCGTCTATATGCGACTGGAACTCCACACCCTCTTCCCTGATCTTCCGGAGCTCCGCCAGGCTGAACACCTGAAAACCGCCGCTGTCCGTGGTTATGACGCGCTCCCACCCCATGAAGGAGTGGAGCCCCCCCGCCTTCTCGATAACCTCTTTCCCGGGCCTCATATAAAGGTGGTAGGCGTTGGAGATGAGCATCTCTATACCGCAGTCGATCAGCTCGCTGTTGGAGACCGTCTTTACAGTGGCCTGCGTCGCGACGGGCATGAATACCGGTGTGGCCACCTTACCGTGGCGTGTCACCATCTTTCCACAACGGGCACGTGAATCGCTATCCTTATGTTCAATCCTGAACTTCAACATTTATCGTCCTGATAAAAACATAGCCCGGGGCCCCTCCCGAGCTATATCATGTTGTAATACAGTACGAGATCGTGGTTCGTGGATGATGAATGGTGGAAGTTCCGGGGACACGCTTGTTGCAGGCGCCTATTTAGTGCGCCCAAGCATGTCCCCGGAATATATTTTTATATACGAGATACGTGATACCCATAGCGAGCAAACTCGTTCAATCTACGTAAGCTCCTGAACAGCCTCCACCAGGGTAGTCATCCTGCCGCCCTTTACCAGGAAACGGTCCGCGGTCCTGGCATAGACACTATTCTCGTATTCCCGATAGCCGGTATATATTATTATCCTGGAATACGGGGCGACCTCTTTCAGGGTAGAAAGTATGGAAAGACCGTCCTTCTCGGGCATCATAAGGTCCAGAATTATGAGAAACGGGTTGTTCTTCTCAAGATAGGCGAGCAGTTCATAGCCGTTATGGACCGAATCGACCTTGTACCCCATCTCTTCAAAAACAGTGGAAACGAGATCGCATATCCCCTTGTTATCATCCGCTATGACTATCTTCCTGGATCTCTGCATCGACCTGACCTTTCAATAGCACCCTCAGGGCAGGACCTTTTTCACCCGTTCTACCAATTGCTCCGGCTGGAACGGTTTCGTAATATACTGCACCACGCCGAAGAACTTCGCGGTAAGCCTTTCCACATCGTCGTCAAGGGATGTCAGGAATATCTTCGGGATATCCCCATATAGCCCCTTTTCCCTGAAATCCTCCAGAAGGTTGAAACCCGATCTCTCCGGCATGAAAACATCGATTATCAGCAGTCCAGGATCGTAATTTTTTATGTATTCCTCGGTTTTAGTAGAGTCGGTCAGTGTTTTAACCTCATATCCTTCCCCTTCAAGGATGTCCTTCAGGGTGGTCAGAAACTCCACATCATCGTCTATCGCCAGTATGACCTTATTCATATTTCGATTTTCCTTTCTCCATTAAAAACAGTCTTATTTTATCACTATTACCGGCGCGTTGTAAAGGATTTTGGGGGTTCTTTTAAAATGTTGAACCTTATTACCAGAAAAGCCGTGATGCCGCTCGCGCCGTTGAAGAGAACATCCCTCCAGTCGAAGAACCTGCCCGGCAGGAAAAGCTGGATAACCTCGTCCAGAAACCCCGCCGCGACGCAGACAACCCCTCCCAGCAGATAGAGTTTCACATCAAACCTGTCGAAATCCACCTTCAGCGCGTTATACAGCAGAAAACTCAACCCCCCGTATTCCAGGAGGTGTACCTTCTCAACAGGCCGCACGGCAAGTAAGTTCAATTCAAAGAATATAGCCACAAAGATCAGGAGCATGAAATATCTGTCAGGTAATTTTTCTTTTTTTACGAAAACCATGAAGGCAACAAGAGCAATAAAGCTTAAGGCCGCGGGGATATACACAAGGATCATTGCCTTCCCTCCCATAAAGGCATCCAGACTGTCCCACACCCTCGGAGCGATACCAAGAGTGGCATAGATGCATAAGAGATAAACGGCTATTACCCCCCACCATATGGTTCTAAGTCTTTTCTTTTCCATTACAAACCTGCTGTTCCGGGTTTTCACAGAACCCATTTTATAACCCTGTTCGTTGCGAGGCTGAGCGAAAAAGCCATTGACAAGGCCTGAGGGGCAAAATGCCCGGAAACGTAGCCGGTGCGCTACGTTGAGGACATTTTGCCCCGAAAACGCGGTCAATGGTTTTTGCAGCCAGCCGCAGTAGAACAGGGTTATGAAATTGGTTCTATAAATATCTGTTTTACGATCTTGCCGGATATACCTAAAAAATGCCCCAGGTGACGCGGATAAGACACAAAACTCAACAGGATAAACCTTACCGTATCCCATATGCTGTCAAACATCACCAGTTCCGCAAAATAATCCACATCACCGGGGTTCGCTTTTATCCTCCTGAAAGCCCACCTGTCAAGCCTTCTTTCTATCCGGGCAAGTTCTTCTATAACATGTCCCGGAATATCCGTGCCCAGAAGATCTTTCGTGAAAAGAAGCGAATAATAAACCGGCCTTCTGATCCTATACTCCCGTGTCAGCCTGAGGAATTCATCCCAGTCTATCCGTCCCTTGTGCCTGTTGATAAACTCGTGAATGTCAACGAACCACTTAAGACCCGCAAAACTGTGCTGAATAGAGATATGGAGACACTGGTAAAGAAGATCATGGACAAGACCGGGAGTGAAGACCTTTATACCATCAAGACTTACCTCCCTCCTCCCTTCCCATGCGATCCCCGGGGTCAGCCCCAGCATCCTGTTATGCAGTATGCGCCCGAGAAAGCCCTTGTGAACATCCAGAAAGATCCTGTCCTCGAATGAATAGCTTATCTGGGAACGGTAGCTTTCCCCGGTTGTTTCCCCATCACAAAGCCGGAACCCTTTCTCTGAAAAAACACGGTTCACTTTCTTTAGTTCTTCCGGGACCACCAATATGTCAATATCAGCGAAAGCCCTCAGCCCCCTGTCCCGGTATACGTCCATTATAAGAGGGACTCCTTTGAGGAAGAGAACCTTCAGGCCGTCTTCATGGAATACCGAAGATAACTCCTTTACCTTTTCCAGGATATATACGTTTCGCGACAGATCACCTGCCGATCCATCTCTCACGAAGTCCATCACGAACTCGGGCACGTGCCCTGTAAGAATTTGAAGCTGCCTGTAAACGAGGGATATCACGTCCTGAAAATTCACCGCGTCAACAAAATATTCCCAGTCTATCCTGCCCGACGATACCAGAAAATTCGCGCGGGACCTTTCATCACAGGACAATTCTTGCCTGGAAAGCAGCAGGAGGAGCTCATCCTCCGCCGCAGCAGGCGACCGGTCAAGGGCGGGATACGGGTTCAACGACTTCATGGATAACTTGGAAAAAAGACTTTTTCAGGATATAACGAATATGCTTTCTGCCTCAAAAGAAGCTTCAGCTCAGGATCATCAAATACTATTTTCTTCCCGGGGCCGTACTCTTTATCGACGATCTCCACGACTTTACTCAGAAATCTCTCCGCAAAATACGGGTTCCTGTCCCTGTACCTGATGTAAGTAGTTACCTTGATTATTTCCGGACCTTTCTCTTCAATTATGGCCCTGGCACTCAACGTTCTTCTCACGAAAGCATAGAGCCTTAATCTCCTTTCCTCCACTATGGCCGAAAAAACCAATTTATCATAAGATAACTTCCGGAAGGACTTGAATAAAGAGCTTTTTGAAGCAGCCAGCAGGAACGGATCGATAAATCTTCTCTTGAACAAAAGAGGCGTAAGATCCGCCCTTGAAAAAAAAGCGATCAGACTGGCCGAATATCTGCGGGGAAATTCCCTGAGATCAATGATAACGCCGTCTCTTCTGACCGCCGCCACCTTTTCATTCACATCGGAGAACGACACAATATCACGGGAACTGTAAGGAAGATTATCACCTTTAACAGTAATATGCCGCTCTTTTCTGTCAACGCTCAGAACCCTGTGGACACCCAGTTCATCGCTCTGAGGGATCTTAAAGGTGACTATGTCGCCAGAGGTTATCTGGGAAGGTTCTATCCGTTCACAAACACATTCATCCAGGGGCCTGAGAAAGGGGAGCATGCTTTCGCCTTTGATTATCCTTGTCGTCATCGTAGTGCCGTTTTGTTGACTATTTAACGAAAAACGCGCCGTCTTTGCATTGGTCCTTAGCGACACCTCCGGTCCGGCATCTGTTCGTTGCCATGCTTCCGCTCTTGCAAACATCCGTTCCCCCGGCGACGTTGCCGATACTGCATCCCAGTGTTGCCGTTCGGCCGCTGGAGCATTGGCCGCCGGCGATCGCGCCCACATCGCAAAGCTGTCCGGCATTCGAGCCTGACTTGCAATTGAACGCCTGTGCTTCTTCCCTTGAAACTCCGTTCAATCTATAAATAACAGGCGGGACATACTTCTTTTTCTCCATCAGCTCCTCCTCAGGTTTTATAGCCGATAAAACCGGCCTCATCCATTTCTTTGATGAAAGAATCATAATCTTCACGCGCTTTGTCCCCGGAGACATCATAAACTTCCGTCAATTTCCTTACAATATCGTCCGTCGCATTATCACCGTCGCACAGTCCCCAGATAAGAATACCTGTCTCGTTGATACAGAGCATGTTCCCATCCGCGGGGTTGAACAACAGAGCTTCTTTCGGTTCCGAGCGCATGACTATATCAGGATTTCGGACCGGATATGCTTTTTGCTTCATGACCCGCCTTTCTTTTATACACAGATCGTCCTCTTAAAGATGCGTCCTTTATCCAAAACGAATATCTCATCAGCGAACTTGACCGCGCTCATTCTATGGGTCACGAACAGGACCGTAAGCTCCGGATACAGGTCCTTTATGCTGCCCAGGATCTCCGCTTCCATGTCCGGATCTATGAATGAGGTCGCTTCGTCAAGCACTAATATCCGCGGCTTCCGCGCGAGCGCTCTTGCTATGGCGATCCGCTGCCTCTGCCCTCCTGATAGAAGGGTACCGGACTCCCCCACGAGGCTATTATATCCCCTGGAAAGCTGCTTAGCAAGTTCATCAAGCCTCGCGCATTTAAGGACTGCGTCCAGATCATCCCCTTCCAGCCGTTCGCCGAGAAGTACATTGCCGATCACAGTATCATTGAAAAGATACGGTTCCTGATGCACGACCGAGATCCACCTGGAGAACAGCGCCCTGTCTATATCACCGATACTTTCCCCGCAAAAAAACATGTTGCCTTTCCATGGAGGGAACAACAGCATCAGGAGGCTCAGCAAAGTGGTCTTTCCCGCCCCGGAGACACCCTGCACCAGTGTCCATTTCCCGGAAGGAACCGCGAAAGATACACCTTCGATAACGGCTTTCCCCTTATCATAACCGAAAACAACATTTTCAAACTTTATGTCCCCCCCAAAAAACGCCGCGCCGTCAGGCGACGCGGACAACTGAGATTCGCCGGACGCGCCGCCTATCTCCCCGATGAACAACGCGTTCCTTCTTATGGCGGAACGTTCCCCGTACATTTGCTGCAGCACAAAGCCGAGGCCGTAAAGTTCCGAGACTATCATCGCAGTGTACATGCTCACGGCGCTGAAGGACCCAAAGGTCAGCCTGTCAGTGATTATGAGATAACCCCCGTACAGCCAGAACGCGGCGGTCACGAATTTTGTAAGAATATCCGCCGCAAAGCGCGTCCTCTGGCTGAACAGCGAGAATTCCAGTTCTCCTTCCTGTTTGCGGCGGAAGCGCGCCATTATCCTGTCAAGAGCCCATTCTTCTTTGAAGAAACTTTTTATTATTTTTATGTTCCTTAAAACATCGTTGATCACAGAATGGTGCTTCCGGGAAAGATTCACCGACCTCGACCGGTATCTCTCCATCTTTCGGGATGTCCAGCCGGTGTGCAGGACAATTATAGGAAAAACCACAAGCACCGACACGGCCAGCTGCCAGCAGAGAAAAAACGAAAGCAGGAAGAGGATCGGTATTTTCAGAACAGAAAAAAGAGAAGGGACATGATCAAAAACTATGCTTTCTATCACGCTGTAATCATAATTCAGGAAAAAAGCGTTCTCCGCCGAACTCAATTGCTTGATCCTAAGATAATCAAGCCCGAAAAACCTTCTCATCAGGTCACGGTTCACATCCACGGAAAAGGACTTTCTTGCCTTTGAAACAAGCTTGTTCGATAGATACTGAAATGAGCGCACGACAACGAACGCGAGTATACTCAAAAAGGTCAGACCCAAAAATACCGCGAGATCCTTGCCGAATATACCTTTATCCAGCGCTATCTTCGTCAGGTAGACTATAGAAAGCCCGAGGAAGAAACTTAATCCCTTCAGGAACGAGGCCCTGTACAGGAAAGAACGGTGTCTTTGCAGGACACGCAGCGAATAAGCCATTATGCGCCTTATGTCCTTAAAGATTTGGGATCCTGAAAAAAAACCAAAAAGCCTGATCATGTTAGATCCAAACATCCGAATACACCCGGGTCCTTTCTGAAATCAAGCTGTCTAAGTTTCAACCGGCTGAACATGCACTCCAGAAAATCAAATACATTTTTCCGGTACTCCGCTTTTCCTATGCCCGGAGCCGGCTTTCTGAAAAAAACCATGGCGTCCGGGATGCTTCTCTTCATGGCATCCAAAACAGAGATCGGTCTTGATCTGTTCCGACCGGATTTATTGAGTAAAATGACACCTCCTATCTCCCACTCTTCCTGCTCGACGAAACTGGGCAGGAAACACGGAAAAGTGCTGGCGTAAAAACAGCCGTTATGCTTTTTTACCATGCAGCTTTCGTCATCAAGCACCCTCAGGCCGGCTTCCCGCGCCAGTGAACAGATAGTGCTTTTCCCTCCGCCGCTCGGGGCGATGAATAAATACGATCTGCCGCCCATAACGATGGAAGCCGCATGCAGGAAGATCACGCCCAGAAGACTTTGAAATGCTATGAAAGAAACATTCACTGCCCGGTTCATTATTGAATCAATATTCACTCCCTTCTCAAAGAAACAGGACGTTCTCATGCGTTTCACATCATGTATCAAACAGCACGCTCCGCCAAATAACTGGATGACACCGTCGGCAAGCGGCCCTTTCCGGATATTCCTGATCACGGAACCGTCTTCATCCATGTACAAATGGATATCAAGATCACCCGGCATCTCGATACTTGACTGAACCGGCTTGAAGCCCCGGGGCCTTTCCCTGAAATTGCGGAAATTAAGGCGCACCGCCGTCTTGAAAGTCTCGAAACAGATCTCTTCCATTTTTTATGTTCTCAAAGGTTCCGGTATCAATCTGGTCGAAGGGAACAATCCCTTCTCATACGCTTCCTGACAGAACCAGTACGGCGCTAAAAGATCCCTTGTATTGTAATACACTTCGGCCCTGCAATAACCGAGACATCTGTGTCTGAACACGCAAATGCCGCATACACCCTCAAGTTTTGAGGGGATATCTTCCTTGATCCTCTTAAGGGTCTCATTTTCATGCCATATTCGCGTTATGGCGCGCGGGTCATCTTTCACGTTACCGAACAACAGGTCTTTCTCCAGGTAACCGATACCGCAGACGGAAACGCTCCCATCGGAAATTATTCCCAGGATATTCTTGATATTACAACTTCCGCAGAGGCCGTTCTTGATATCTTCAAGGCTCTTGAAAACAATAGGTATGTCCAGGTATAAAAACCCGTTGAAAGTCTCCCTCAAGAGATCCATCTTCTTGTAAAAATCAAGTATCTCCTCCACGCCGGGCAGGATCCCCTGCCTCATCAGGTTAGCTCCCCTCCCCAGGATAGAGATCGTGTTTATCTTTACATTGTTCACACCGATCTCCCTCATCAATCCGAGGAAAAGACGAAAGTCCCTGAGGTTCTCCCTGTACAGGCTTATTATCACCTGCACGGGTATACCCTCTTCCAGCAGGAACCTGATACCCCTCAAGGCCGCCTTATAAGCGCCTTTACGGCCCCTGAAAAAATCATTGAGATCCTCTGAATGGCTGTCCAGGCTTACGGATACGAAAAAAACCCCGTATTTTCTGAACAAGCCCGCCGTCTTTTCAGTGATAAGCGTCCCATTTGTCTCCACCGAAACCTTGACGTCCAAATCCGCGCAGAACCGGAAGATCTCCCCGATATCCTTCCTGAGCAGGGGTTCCCCGCCCGTCAATTTTATGGCGGTAAGCCCCAGCTTCTTCGCTTCAGAGATCACCTTTTCAAGTTGTTCCGCTGATATCTCATCAGATCCTTCATCCAGCACGTCCTTTTGCGGAGGTGATACCCAACAGTGCCGGCATCTCAGATTGCAAAATTTCGTCGGATTTATGTACAGCGTTTTAAGGACGTCCGGGCTGCCTGCTGTCATGTTATCCCGGTTCTCGCAGCTACTCATATCTTCATCGGCCTTTCTCATCCAGAACAGTCTCTTTCCCGACCCTGAAACCGTAAAGACTTGAAAAGTTCATGCAGTTGCCCATCTCAAATCCTTTCAGATCACATCCGTTTGAATAGTACGCCGCGGCGCGGCACCCGCCGTTGCAAAAAGAAAGATAATCACAATCATTGCAGGCAGGATTATATTTCTGAAGAGGTTCATCCGCGAGCCCGCGTATCTCTTCGAGGACCGGAGAATTCTCCCAAATATCCCTGAGAGAGCGTTTCCTCAAGTCTCCGCAAACAAGCGTCCAGAAGACCGAGCACGGAACGACCTTGCCATCCGAACGTATCGCGAGCGTGCTCTGTCCCGCGGGGCAGGTGGAGAAGCTCCCCCTTTCCCCCTTACCCTTTCCTTTTTCGTAAAAATCCTTGAGCATGCCGGCCTTCTGTCCCAAAGTTCCCCCGATAAGAAAACCGGGATATTTCTTTTTTATGCGGAATATCTCCTCCATCACATACCGGCAAACTTCCCCTTCAAAACGGAGGTCACTGACATAGCAGGCGGCGCTCCCGCATTCCACGGCGTCCCCAAAATCCATCCCCTTCAGGCCCAGAGAAAGAGCAAACGCGACCATGTTCTCTATATCCCGGTAATTATGACTGTTGATTATGGCTTTTATGTTAACGGGAAGCGAATTCTCGACAAGCATTTTCACCGCCCTGACGGCCTCTGAAAAGGATCCCTCTCCCCTCTGCCAATCATGGATCTCAGCTCTTGACCCGTCGATACTCACCTGGATCCCCGCGAGAAATCTCAACTTCCTGAGATTTTCTACGGCTTTTTCGTCGATCAAAGTCCCGTTCGTCAAGATCGTAACTCTGATGGGACAACTGTTCAGCGCCTTAAAAAGGTCAAATATCCTCGGGTAGCAGAAAGGCTCACCGCCGAAAAGGTTCAGATTGAAGACTTTCTCCTCTTTCAACTCGTCAAGCACCGCCACTATCTCTTCAAAGGAAAGCTCGTTCTCAAGCTTCCAGGTGCCGGAAGTATTGCAATGCTTGCATCTCAAGTTGCATTTGCCTGTTATTGCCAGATCTATTGTCGTTGGAAATGGGATCATATTAATGAAAAATCAACCGGACGGACAGATACCTTTTATATCATGCCGGAACAATATTATGCTCTCCCCGAAAAAGAACCATAAGATCTCATGAAAATCTTCCCTGGACAGGCCCACACCGTATCTTTTTGTTATTTCCCGCCTGATAGTTCCCAGATCTCTCCGGCCGTCAAAAAGGCTTACCAGATGAATAAGCGCGGCATCATCAAGCCCGAAACTGTCGAATGAAGCGCTATCCGAAACATATCCGCACTTGTTTACCTGGTCTTTCACCAAGAATATCTGTTTCTTGTTCTTCCGATAGAACAGGGTCTTGAGGCGTATGACGGGATTCCGGATAAATTTCATGTCTTCCGTAAGGGTCTTCGCGAGATACTCTTTTCTTTGTTTTTCCTGCCTCTCAAGCTCTTCCCGCTCTTTGCTGCGATAAGCATAGGTTATGCGCCATCCTTCCTTACAGGAAAATTCCCTGCAGGCTTTCGGCCTTCTCTCGTAAATGGAACATTTATTGTCCTCTCCCAGATAAACACAGGCCCCGTCCGGTTTTCTTTCGATCCAAAGATTTCTGTTTACGCAGTTTGCTTTCTCGTTCTCGCATTCCTTCCCGGAAACCGCGCAGACCGCCCTGGCCCTGTATTCCCCGGATCGGAATTCCTCTTCGGTGGTGGTGACGTTATATACACGGCAGCATATGGCTTCGCACAGATCCCGCACTTCGTCACAGTTGCCATTACCGAAGAATATTTTCTTGTTCCTGGCGTCGATGGTGAGTTTAGATGATCTTTTCATAAGCGGTTTCCGGTCAGGATCCTGGATGAATTGCCGCGAAAAACAGCATTATTCATTATACCAAAAAAACCTTAATTTAAAAGGTTACCGAATTATTGAGCTAGTACAACTGTCCCAATTTCAAAAAAATCACATGTCTTTCTCATCAACCGAGAGTTTCCTTTACGGCTTCTATCACCTGCAGCTGTTCTTCCTCAGTTAACGAAGGATAAATAGGAATGGAAAGCGCGCTTGAGTAGGCCTCATCCGTATTACGAAACCCGGACCTGAGCTCAAAATAACGGTGTAACGGGGTAAAGACAGGTCTTGCGCATGTCACGTCCTTCTCTCTTAGCAAGGCGATCGCATTAGGGATATCTTTCGGAGTTTTTATCACATACCGGTAAAATATGTTATCGAACTCGCTCCGCGGCAGGACGATATCCAGATCAGCAAAAGCCACAGTATAGCATTCAGCTATCTCTTTTCTCTTTTTTATCATTTCCGGCAGTTTCTTAAGTTGAACAAGGCCCAGGGCTGCCTGCATATCCGTCATCTTGTAATTATAACGGACTTTATAATCCTCCTTTTCGTCGTAACTACGGCGGTCCCTGGCAAAGTTCAGCATGTCTTCGTCATTGGAGAGAATTGCCCCGCCTTCCCCGCACGCGAGCATCTTATTGATATAAAAAGACAGTATGCTGAAACTTCCTATACTCCCTGTCTTCCTGTCGCCATACAATGCTCCTATGGAATGCGCGCAATCCTCAACGACAGTTACTCCGGCGTTCTCGATCTTTTCCAGATCCGCGGGACTGCCGAACATGTGCGGGACAATTACGGCTTTCGTGTTTTCCGTTCTCCTATCTTCAATACTTTCAAGCGATATATTAAAACTTTCAAGCTCTATATCACAAAGGACCGGCTGAACGCCTGTCTGGTATATGGCGTTAAGCGGCGAGCTGCAGACATACGACGGCAAGAGCACGCCGTCCCCTTTTCCCAGTCCCAGGGCCAAAAGTCCCAGGTGCAAAGCGGACGTCCCGGAATTCGTCGCTACCGCCCCTTTCACTCCGACAAAACGCGCCAGTTCTTCCTCAAACTCCTTGACCTTTTCGCCCTGGGTAATATGCCCGGACCTTATGACCTCTGTAACCGCGTTTATTTCTTCTTCTCCCAGAGTCGGCCTTGAATGAGGAATGGTCTTTTCCTTCATAAAATCTCCTATCCCGGTATTGCGTATTTGGTATTGAGTATTGGGTATTGTGTATTGTGCCAGCCCAGAACCCAAAACCCAACACCTAAAACCAGACTAGCTGTCTACTTCATCAAAGATTGCCAAGTAGATATCTCAACGCTTTGAAGCCTTCGGCGTATTTGACCTTCGCCTGAAATCCGCGAAAATTCGCGACAGCTTTGACGCTTTCCAACAGATCCAGCCCTGTCGGATATTCTCTTTCAACCTGCGATTTATGGATCTTGAGCAGCTCGACCTTCTCTTCCAGGACATCCTGAATATCAACAAAAATGTCCGGTTCATAATTGGTGCAGGTATAATCCTCATAGAAGAGGACTTTCTTTGAATAACGCGAGGCAACTATCGTGGCATCGGCCAGATTCCTGTGATCCTGGTGTGTATCATAAGGATAATTCACAAAAATGACTTCAGGATCACAGTCCCTGATCACATCCTCGATCCGGCCTATAAGCTGCCTGCCCATGGCGAGCTGTGTATCCTTGAAACCGCCCCAGTAAAGTTTTTTTATACCCAGAAATTCGTCAGCTTTCTCCTGCTCGTTCATCCTGATATCAGCCCCGCTGGAGAAATCACCGTGCGTCGCCACGAAAAAGTATATATTCGCGCCTTTCTCTTTTTTCAATTTAAGGAGCGTGCCGCCGCATCCGTATTCTATATCATCCGGATGGGCCCCTATCGCCAATATATTCATTGTTTTCTCCCTTCTCTAATGATATCCAGACTCTTTTTCCCCTGACAGAATAAAAGGTCCACAACCGCCATGTACGGTTCGAACCCTTCGAACATCTGCCTGTATTCGGGGTGTGAATACTCCTGGAACTCAAGCTTTATGCCGTTCTTCCGAAACATTTCAAGATCAAGATAGTCCGCGCCGCCGGCCCCCGAAAGGTAAGTATCCGCCCCGAGTTTTTTACATATATCGACAAGCCTTTGTGTCTTATCCGTTCTTATATCCAGGGAAGAACTCTTCAGCAGTTCCGTCTTGATCCCCAATGCTTCCTTAAGATATTCAATACAATGAATATTGATGTCAGCGAGAAGCTCCCACTCCCTGCCGAAAACTTCCCGGAAGAACGGAAAATACCCGTCAAAATATCCGGCCCGGGAATAATTAAGCTCAAGGCCTTTTCTGTGCTTATCTCTCCAGTTCTCCCGGCTGTTTATTCTTACCTCGTTAAGTTTCTGTCCGAATTCATAAAGAACCGGCACGGTAAGCCATTGCCATCTGTCGGCATTGCGGATCTTGTTGCGGTTCTGCCACTCGTTCTTCTTGAACTGAACGTCATCCAGCAGGACGAACACGTCCGCCCGGTCCATCTTATCAAAATATCCCAGCCAGGGCAAGTATTGCGGTTGGTGGATAGCTATTTTCATATCAATTAAACGCTATGGATATTTCGTATCTCGTATCTAGTATCTCGTATTGCGTATTGAACGAGTTCTCTCGCTTTTGTATATAAAAATATATTCCGGGGATATGCCTGGGCAAGCTCTCGAGGCGCCTACAACAGGCGTGTCCCCGGAACTTCAGCAGTATTTATACGCGTCTAAAACAGGTATGTCCCCCAGATAACTGATCACACATTACTTCTCTCCCAACAGTTCTTTATAGAGCTTGTCAAGGTCGTTGACCATTTTTTCCGCGGAATAACCGGAAAGCGCTATTTCCCTGCCCTTTTGGGCTATTTTCTTTGTCTTTTCCGGATGCTCAAGCAAGGATTCCACGGCCCTGGTTATGGCGCCTGCCGATGCCGGTTCGATCAGTATCCCGGCCTCCCCGGAAACTATCGAAGGCACACCCCCCACCCTGGTAGCTATAACAGGCTTTCCGTAATACATAGCCATGACCAGGACGCGCCCCATACCTTCGTTGAGCGAGGACAGCACAAAAATATCAAGAGCTTTCAGAACCGCGGCGGTATGTTCCTGCCATCCGATCATATGAAAACGTCCATCGAGCCCCCCCGACTCTATCATCTTTTTGTACTTCCTGAGAAGGGGGCCGTCTCCCGCGAGAACGAAATGGACATCGTCCCTCTTATTTACAAGCTCAGATGCCGCTTTTATGAAATATTCATACCCCTTAACTTCCACGAACCGCCCGATGGACCCTATAAGTTTATGTTCGGGAGGAATACCGAGCTCCTCTTTCAGGTCCCTGCCCTCAAAAACACTGTTTTCCATCAACTCAAAATCCATGCCGCTGGGTATAGAGATATAATTTTCTCTTTGCCCTATGCCGAAACTTATCCATTCATCACATTCCGCGGGAGTAAGACCTATGATCCTGTCAGTAACACGCGCTGTAAGAGATTCGATAAATATAATGACATTCGTCAGGGCACTGCTAAAATATCCATAAAAAACATGACCGTGCGGAGTATACACTATTTTACTGGCACCGGCCAGCCTGGCGGCAAATCTGCAAATAAGACCGGCTTTTGACGAATGGGTGTGAACGATATCATATTTTTTGTCGCGCAAAAACCGCAGAATGTCAAAAAATGCCACTATATCCTTCAAAGGATGAATTTCCCTGACAAGGTCATCCTCTTCGATGAAATCCACACCTGCCTCCCTTGCCCTCTTCAAAAGCTCCACACTCACATCTTCGGTCCGTCCGAAAAGTATGTCCACTTTATACCCTTTTTCGGCCAGCCCGGCAGCGCTTAAGAGCGTATTCTCAGAGGATCCGCCTCTATCGAGACGGGTTATTGCGTGTAATACTTTTATTTTTTCACTCATGTCATTCTTATCTTCAAAATCGCCCATGGTTCGCGATCAACTATCGACAGCGGACCAACAACTATAATACTCCCCAGTTTCTATCACTCTACGATAGGCACCCCGCCTCAATCAAAAGTTCCTTCACTTTCGCAAATACCTCCTCAGGTTCGATCAAGGAAAAGCATTCCATTCTCTTGCATTTCACCCTGCCCCTTTTATAACAAGGGCTGCATTTTATTCCTTTTCGCACGATTCTTACATGTTTTGATACGGGGCAGGTTTTTCTGTAATCCGTAGGCCCAAATATAGCGACAACCGGTACGCCAAGTGAAGCTGCGAAATGCATGAGCCCTGAATCGTTGCCAACAACGATATCGCATTTTCCCATCAGAGAAGCTAATTGATGAAAATCAGTTCTCCCGACAGAAGAAACAAACTTTACCCCGGTCTCAGCCAACTGCCCCACCAGATCCTTCTCGTTACTCCCGCCGATCAATATAACCTGAGCCCCCAGTTCTCTATTTGCCAGATCTATAAGGGAGGCAAACCTGGCTATCGGCCATCTCCTGAAAGAAGCCTGCCTCTGTCCCGATCCCGCATGCATGCCAATGATAATATCATCGTTATTTATATTGTTTTCCCTAAAAAATCCTTCAGTGAATTCCTTATCTTCCTCTATATCTATTTCGGGATACAAAGGTAATCTTAATCCCAAATAATCAGCGAATTTTCTATGAACCTCGTATTCGTGGAGCAACGGTTCAGACACACCTTTGTCAACAAGAAAGGAAAATATACCAGGGATAGTGGATATCTTGCGCTTTACTCCAGTCGCAGTAAAGAAAATCCAACTTTTTATCCAATTGGTATAAGCCGCGGTAATACCTGTCCCGATTTTTTCTCTTCTAATATCAAATATTTTCCCGATTAAATAAGCAGGTTCAAATCTTAGAGACAAAACCTCTTCATCCGAAAACCCCAAAGCCTTCACCAACTCGTAAACGACCTTTTCGTTGACAACTACTTTTATGCCGTAATCCTTTTGTTCTCTTAATGCTTTGACCAAGGGATAAATAAGGATAGTGTTTCCCAACCCACCCAGATTAAGGATCAGCGCTTTATCTGCCTGTTCCTGCCCCTGCATTTACGATAACCCTCATTATCTTTTCCGACAGGCGCTCTGCGGTAAATGATGCAGCTCTTTTGAGCCCCATTTCAACACAATATTCGCGAAGCCCCTTGTCATTGACCAAATCCAAGATCTTTTTCGAAATATCTTCGGAATCACGCGGGTCGAAGAACACCGCCGCGTCACCAAGAACTTCCGTCATAGGCAGTATTCCAGACGAAACAACAGGCACACCCACGGCCATAGCCTCAACCGGCGGGATACCAAAACCTTCAGCAAGCGATGGAAAAACAAAAATCGAAGCATGTTCAAGAAAAAACCAGATATCATCATGACTTATATTCTCAACGGGAATCACCTTTCCTATCAGCCCGTGGCTTATCAAAAAACTGTACATTGTTCCTGTTTCTTTCTCTGAGCCTCCCACAAGCATAAGTCTGAACTTATCTCTCGCTTCCTGCGGCAATAAACAATAAGCGGATATGAGCCTGTTAATATTCTTATGAGGTTTAAAATTCCCGACATATAGCAGATACGGTTTATCAAGTCCGTATCTTTTCACCATCAAGTCCTCTTTATTATCATATTCGGTACTTGTCGCGGGTACAACTACCGAAGGGTAAGCCACTTCCAGTTTGTCTTTTTTTATCCCGAACATGGAGGAAATCTTATTTTTCGCGTCTTCTGAAAGAGTTATTACTTTCACCGACCTGCGGCTGCATACGTGAACGTAAAAACGGAAATACATCCTTTCAAGCATGCCTTTCAAGTTCCTGTATCTCGAAACGACAAGAGGTATTACATCGCAAACCGTGCTTACATAAGGACAGACACGTTTCAAGGGTGTTTTAATATACGGCGAAAAAAAGACATTGATCTTTTCCCTCTTCAAAGCGGCCGGGAGCCGGACCTGATCCCACCATAAAGTACACACTTCATTAAGCATAACATGTTTACCGGGTGCGGGAATAGAATCAAAATCCGTATGCTGATTGCCGAAAAAAACGAACTCATACTCTCTCCCGACATAGGTGAGGAAATCCTCTAGGATCGTCCTGAGACCCGTATAGACCCCTTTCTTAAATTCTCTTACATCTATCCCTATCTTCATGATTTTTTACGGTAAATATTTCTTATGTTTCCCCAGCCTGTCCCGAAAAGCATCTCCGAAACCTTCAATTATCGCTCCCGCTTCCCGTACCTCGCCGTTAAAAATGTGGAAACAGAAATTTTTCAATCCGCACAAAACGATCTTCAGGACCTCTCTGTACCTCTTATGCTTCATATGTACCCATAATTCATTCCTGTATGAATAATATATGCGGAAAGGTTGTCTATAGGACTCTGTCAGTATCCTGCCGAATTTTCTTCTTATCTTTTTCGAATATTCCAGAGAATTTATTTTACTGGAAAAGACCAGATATATTCTGTATCCGGCTTTCCTGATACGCAGGCCATACTCTATATCACCCCCATAGAGAAAAAAATCCTTTTCAGGAAGTCCCACCCTTTCCACGACCTCGGAAAAGATCATTGCACCCCTCCAGGCTATCAGGTCTTCGATCTCTAAAACAGGCACATCATCGCGCCGATCCCAGGGGCGCGCGCTTCTTACCGCACCGACCTTTGCTTCTTTCTCAAGCATCTCCGCCCACTTTATCAGTTCAGATAAGGCATTCTTACCAGAAATACAGTCATCATCGAACAACCAGACATAATCGCTGTCCTTGTAGGCAAGCCTTATCCCCTCTGAAAAACCGCCTTCGCTTCCTATGTTGTCGGGGAAATGCCTGTACCCAACGAAAGGAAAATGTTCTTCTATCATCCTTTGTGTTTCATTTCCAGGGCTGTTGTCTATCACGATTATCTTATCCGGCAATACCGCCTGCTTCCGCATGCTTTCCAGGGATTTTTTCAAATAATCAGGACGTTTATAAGTAACCACTACTGCTGTTATTTTTTTCATTTTTCACGCCTTTTTCGCATATATAAGCATCTCACTGCTCTGTCCGATCGCTTTCAAGACAAGAGCGAACGGAAGAAAAAATGCGCGAAGCATTTTATTGTTCACGTTGAAAAACCCGATCATCCGGCCCGGGAATCCATTATCTTCCAGAATATATCTTGTGCTTAGAATAAAATTATTAACGTTCAGGACCTGCGCAACTCTGACGGGTTCCAGTCCGTTCTTTCTCAACATGTTTATCAATGTCTTCCTGTTATAATGAAAACGATGCCTCGGCAGTTCATAAGCATGCCAGCGTCTGCCGAAAATAGCTGTTTCTATTCTGCTATAATTTGGGATATTGATTACTACCAGGCCCCCGGGCTTCAAGATATTATTGATCTTACCAAGTTCTATAAGGGGCTTCAAAAAGTGTTCCAATACATGGTTCAAATTAATCACATCAAAGAAGTTTTCTTTATATTCAACATCCATAAACTTACCGGTAACAACATTCAAGCTTCTTTCCTTCCGGGCATAAGAAGACATTTTTCTTTCCAGTTCGACCCCGTAGACTTCCCAGCCTAACTTTTTCTGTTCAGATAACAACTTCCCGTCCCCGCATCCGATATCAAGTAATCTGCCAGGTTTGTCCTTATATGGAATACACCTGTTCCGATACCGATAGAAAGAAAAAAGAAAAATACTCTCCAGAAAATCGATCAAGCGTGAAAGAGTCGTTCTCTTCCCCGATAAAATCTTCCATAACAACCTGCTGTAACGTCTTGAAAACCAATCTTCAAATCCGCATATTCCCTGAGAAAAAGCTCCATCTCTGATACTATAGTACCCTTCAGGATAGTATTTTTGCATCTCTTCTGCGCTGATATATGGCAAGGTATATATCAAACCACAGCCGCGACATCTCACAACACTGAATTTTTCATTTGAGCGGGATAATCTGTCCCTGCCCTCAATAATTATGTCGCACTCTGGTGACCCGCACAATTTACATCTTACTCGATTCATTGTTAATGCGCCTGCAAGGCTTTCAGTTCTTCATATTGTTTCTGTACAAGCAAGATATTTTTTTCAATACTGAAATAATTTTTAACTCTTTCTCTTGCTTTTAATCCTATTTTCTCTCTGAATCCGATGCCCGCAATCAGCCGCTCTATCGCTTCTGTCAGCCTCATTACATCATCACATGGAACAAGTAGACCCGACTCCCCGTCTACAATCGCCTCATTATTTCCCCCTACATTAGAAGCAATTATAGGTGTTGAACATGCCATGGCTTCCAGCAGAACCCTGCTGAATCCTTCTCTTTGAGACGGCAGAACAAAAATATCAAGCGCGGATAAAACAGTTTTAACATCGTCACGGGGGGGACTAAAGATCACTTTCTCCCCTATCCCCATATCCCTGACCATTTTCCTGAGCCTGGAACCATACGCCTCGTCAACGGTCTTGCCCAAAACAAGAAGCCTGACTTCGGGATGCTTTTCGGCAAGGATTTTTAACGCCTCAAATAGAACCGGATGCCCTTTAAGCGGAACTAAAAGCCCTATTATGCCTAAAAGCACGTCACCACGGCGAATATTCATACCTCCTCTTGTTCTCTCGCTTTTTTCTTTGTCCATAAAAAACTTATTTGTATCCACGCCGTTATAGATAACCTGTATCTTAGGCGCAAGGTTCGGATAACCTCCGAACCGCTCTTTTCTGACCGCCCTTGAAACGCAAATTATCCTTGCCGCCGAGCTGCCAAGGAACCTGTCATATATGGGGATATCCCTGATAGATTCCCGAACGTGCCACACAAGGTGGGCATCCATGTTTTTAAGCGCCAGTGCCGCGTAAAACTGTGCCCTGCTGCCGTTGGTGTGGATAATATCCGCGCCGCAATCGGTTATGACGTCCCTAAGTTCCAGGGCTTTTTCCCTAATCTTCAGAATATTAAAGGTCCTGACTGAAGACATATCCCACAGATAGACTTTTATTCCCAGAGATCTAAGCCTTTCGGACATACCACCCTCTCCGGGGCAAAGCGCCACAGGCTCGAACCTCGACCGGTCAAGCCCTGACAGAAATTCCAGCAGACTGATCTGCCCTCCACTGAAGATCTCAGACCTGTTAGTCACATAAAGAATTTTCATTCTGCTTTTCCCGCGCTTTTGTGTTCTTCGTGTTTACCGCTCCTATTGCGTCTGAAACGACGTAAACACCACGAACGCAATCACCCCTGCATTGCTCTTCTCCGCGAATATATCAACCATAAATTCCTGCTATACACCATGAGGCCCATGCTTTGCCCTATAATGAACACCGGATCCTTCCTGAACATCGCATAAATCAGGACAGAAAACGCCCCGACAAAACTGAGATACCAGAATACAAGGGGGATCGTGGACTTTTTTCTGCGTTCCGACACAATCCACTGTATGAGAAACCTCAGAAAGAAACAACTCTGTCCCAGAAACCCTATTACAAGCCATATATTCTCATTAAATCGTTCAAACAGCAACATGATCGCGTTTTCTCCTCTCTTTATGCTTTTTCACATATAAACAACTGGTTTAAAAAATATCTCCTGTAAAATCCGATAACGAAGTACGGATATAAGATCCTCTCCATTGAAGTCTTGTCAAAATATCGTTTATGTTCGGCATCCAGGTCTTTGTGCCATAAACGAAGATACTTCTTCGACGAATTGAGCGGTGTCGTAAGGATCAATCTACCTTCCGGTTTAAGTATACGGCAGCATTCCTTTAACAGAGGACGAGGATCCTCAAGATGTTCTATAAACGCCAGCATTGTTACGTAATCCGCGAATCCGCCGGGAAAATCAAGTTCATCCTCGATGTTATCGCCGTAGAGTCTGTCAAGTCCGATTTTTTTCTCGCATGGCGATACCTTCAAAAGCGAGGCATCCCCGCACGCAAGATCTATATGAACACCTGCGCGCTCAATATGCCTTGCGACCATCCATATCCTAAACTTTTTTAAACAATTGCGGATAAAACGTACAAAAAATACGTCTCTTGAGAATTCAGAAGCGAATCTCCTGTCCAAGTCCCTCTCTGTGATCACCTTCCAAACCTCCGAACCTTACAGTTTTCCAGTAAAATACCGGCTGAGGACCCTCAGGTATCCGTACAAAAAGGCCGCTACAAAAGCTAACCTTCTGATTTTCGTCCCCTTGTCACGCCTTTCATATTTGATCGGGATATATTTTATCCTGTATCTTTTCAACAGCATAATAAGCGTTATGGACGAAGTGAGCGAAAAACCGTCAGGCAAAAGGTCAAGATACTTCAGGAGCACACACCTTTTCATGATCCTTAACCCCGAGTTGAGGTCGGCGACCGGGACCTCGAAGACGCGGGAAAGGATCTTTTCCATCGACTTCTTGGCTAATAAATGGTCTTTCGGCCTTTTGACGTCATCCCGCCGGTCTCCCACCACCATGTCACATACATCCACCTCCGCTGTGAGTGACAATATATCGCTCACAGAATATGTATTGTCGGCATCTATGATACAGATGTATTTACTTTTAGCCTGCCGCACGCCGCTTTTTAAAGAAGCACCGTATCCTCTTCTCCTCTCGTGACGGACTGTCCGCACATCAAACTTATCGACAAGGTCAGGTGTGTTATCCGTGGAACCATCGTCCACAACAATTATTTCAGGCACCTTACCCTCCGCAAATAGCTGAAATAACTCGTTCAACAAGTTATCGATATGAACATCCTCGTTGAAGACCGGTATTACAATACTTAAATTCTCGGCTATTCCTTCCATACCTTACTATACAGCTCCACCTTGATATACTCCCTCTTTATATCACTTTTAATCCGAAACACGGTAAAATTTTTCATTATATCCGGATCCTTATCAATATCTTCCCTGAAACAGATCTTGATGTCCAGTTTTTTTCCATAACTGAGTTCAAGGGGATTTACCACACCGTTTATCCTGCCATAATAAGTAAACCTGGATTCCTTCCTTTCCGGAACGAACATTATCTTGTCATTTTCGGACACATCGGGTAGATAAATCATTACTTGTGAGATCAGGCTCTGATACCACCTTCCGCTGATCCGCTGCTCGGCATTATAATTTATTTTTAGTCCCCAAAACACTATCAAAACGAACAGCAGAATGGCGACTAATTTACGTATGAGTCCTCTTTTTTTTAAAAAAAATCCCGTTACGAAACTTGATACAACCAGACCGAGTCCTATTGACATAAGGTAACAATAATGAAGCTTGGCGGCAGAATAAACCGATATTAAGACTGTGGGAGTTACCATCCAGATCCCACCGATCCATAAAAGCCGGTCTTTTGTTTTTCTGAAATCACGATTTTTAACCAGCGCAAATAAGAGAAATACCGCAAAAACAAACCCGGTTACCGCCTTTAACAGTTTTGGGTTATACGTGCCTATCAGCATCAATTGAAGCATCCTCAATATTGTCGCCGCCTGGTCTATCCCGTTAAAATGAAACGAGTATCCATAAGAAAAAGGATATCGGTATATCACGTAATTGACCAGGTAGAGAAATATCGCCAGGCCGAAAAGGACATATTTTCCCCAGAATTTTTTGTGAATTATATCTCTATATTTTTTTTGCGGATCAGAGATGAGTTCAAGACTCATCATAATAACAGAAAGAAAGAACACGGACATCTCCTTTGAGAATATGGAAAAGACAAACGAGACTAAAGCGCCAACGTAAAAAATCCCTTTCCTGGACTGCAGGAACCTATACCAGTAAATAAGCGTCAATAAAATAAAAAAAGCGTTCACCATCGAAGGAATATTTGCTATCCCCAAAACCCCCATAAAATGCTCGAAGTGAAAGGCAAATATCAGGCAGGTTATGAACGCGTACGTCTTGTGTTTTGAGATCATGTGAACGAAATTATAGCAAAGGACAATATTAAATAAGTGAACAAGCAGCATGAAAACATGGTAAGGAGCCGGATTCATCCTGAACGCATGATAGATATTGCAGAAAAACATCAGGGGTACCGGCCTGAAAAACTTCGTCCTATACCATAAAGGCTTGTAAAACGGATTGAAATATTTAAAGCAATTATCTGTAACCGACGCGAATTTTAACCAGCCGTAATCGTCACCCACAAAAAAATAATGCAAACCCTTCCAGTACACCAGAATGGAAAGTGTCAGCAGCAGGAACAACTGCCATTTTTTCTCCCGAAGTAACGATGTTATAAATACCATCATGTCTTCTTGTTTTCCGGAATATTAGCCCACAATTTTCTGATGACTACAGCCAGACAAAATATGATTAGAAAGAAAAACGCGAAAAATATTAACTGGCGTCCTATCAGTCCCATAAAAAGATGCCTGTTATCCGGCAGAAGAAGTTCTTTCAAATGCACGTTCGGACGCCCCACGTATGTATGGAATATTTCAACACCTAATTCCCTGGGTAAGACTTCTGAAAACAATGTCGGCATGCCGAAACTGCTTACAAACACCTTGGAAGCATAAACAACCGGCCAGCTCCCGTAAGGAAGAAGCCCGGCCTGGGCTCCGAGATACGCAAAAAAGACGCTTACCCCACCCAACGCGTAAAGAACAGGCCGTTTTACCTTATCAATGATGCAGGCCACGGGTATCATCATAAACGGACAAACGGGCAGAAAATAGCGGACCACTATATGTGCCTCATGAGGCCATGCCACACAATATGGGTCCGCCTTTCTGACATATGACGAGCATATCAAGCCCGTAAACAGAAAGACGGAAGCGATCACCGACATTTCCGCCCTGAACTTTTTCCGCCTGAACGCTTCCACTACCCCCCACAGGGACAGGAGCATAACAGGCATGTAAACGAAAAAAGCCACCTTGAGTCCGAAGAAAAGATCAACTAAATTGCGAAGTCTGGGATACGTCATCATGTTCGGGTTCTGTCTTATGCGATACGAATACGGCATCGTGAAGAACGACCCGAATGCGATCTTCATATACCCGGAAAGCAACGCCACCGGCAAAAAGGCTCCCGCAAGCATCACCGGTACCCTCTTGATACCTCCCGTGCAAGCACCGTAAACAAAAAGGACCAGGCTTATCGGGGCCATCCCCAAG
The DNA here is from genome assembly GCA_034723315.1 of Candidatus Omnitrophota bacterium. Lineage (GTDB taxonomy): Bacteria > Omnitrophota > Gorgyraeia > Tantalellales > Tantalellaceae > JAYEOV01. The sequence continues at coordinate 49,114 of JAYEOV010000063.1, forward strand.
TGACACGCCACTGCCGCACCTCCCAGAAAACCGCTCCAGAAATAAGGAGCGCTGCCTTCCGTCTCACCCAACCGTGAGCAGAACAGCAGAAAAAAAGCCGTAAAAACGTAAAGCGTCGCCTGTATGCCATTATAAAGCGCCGTCGAATATCCAAAATTCATTGTTCCGAACGCGAACAGGAACGTAAGAAGCAACCGGTCATTCTCTTTCACGTCCAGGCGACGTAAGAAGGAATAGAACAGCACCGCGATAAGCGCTCCGCAGACTGACGCTATGAATACGATCGAGAGAATATGCACGGCGAGAAACCTGGACCAGTCGGCCAAACCACCCATTAAAGGCCTGGAGATAAAATAAAGCGGGATCACGAGAGCGCTCCCTCCGGGCAAGTGCCCGGACATGTAATGCCCGCCATAGGTCGAAACATCCACGGAATTCACCCCGTATCTCATGTAAATATCACCGTGGTCAATAACCGATATGGCCAGGTCTACCAGGATGGCAGACATCGATTCCGGCTTGATATATATAAATAATAGATATACAAGCCATACCGTCAGAAATATTTTCACTTTTACACTTAATACTCTTACGTTCAATCTTCCCCCTTACCCTTCCATCAGCTCTTTCGTAGCCGCGTGGACCTTTTCCGGGTCGATATTTTTCAAACATTCGTTCTCGCCCGATTCGCACCTGTCCCTCCTGTAATACAAGGTGCACGGCCAACAGGAGATCCTATTATGCAAAACGATGTTCCTGTCAGCGACAGGAGCGCATGTTTCCGGATCCGTCGGCCCGAAAAGAAGCACCGAAGGTGCTCCCACCCCAGCCGCTATATGCGCGGGGCCGGAATCGTTACCGACAAAAACTCGCGATCTGGAAATGACAACACCAAGCTCTCCCAGACCCAGATCACATGCCAGAACCGTTTGCGGGATTTCAGTTTTATCTTTTATCGCCTTCAATAATGGCTCATCCGATGGCGAACCGACAAGAACGGTTATTAACCCTTCCCCGTCGAACATCATCTTGACAAGCCGGGCGAAATATTCGGCAGGCCACCTTTTGGGGGGCCATTTAGCACCCGGATGCATCGCGACAAAATTTTCCTTTTCCAGGCCATTTTCCTCAAAGAACATCTCGGCCTTCTTTTTATCCTGTTCGGAGATATAAAACTTTTCTTTTTCAATTGAAGCGCTACAGCCAAATTCGGCCGTGATCTCAAGATACTGTCTCAGTATATGCTTTTGTTTCAATTCGACGGCCCTGTTATAGAAATTTCTTGTGTTGCTCTTAAAAACACCGCTCTTCACCTCGCGTTTGGGACCCACAACACATGCCGCGTCTGAAAGCAACGCGCATATCACCGAACCGAAAGTCCCTCCAAGATCGATGCAGAGGTCATAACGTGTCTTTTTTAACAACTTTATCGTTTTGACCGAATTTCGGAAAAGGCGCGGATCAAAGATCATTTTTCTCCAGAACCTGTCCACGTATGTAAAAATCCTATCCACACATGGGTCCTTCTCTAACAGAACGGCGGTATGCGGCAGAGTAAGAACGCCTATCTCGCTTCCAGTGAAACGATCCCTTAAACTCTTTAAAACCGGTGTCGACATAAGGACATCCCCTATGGAGTTTAACTGGACAAGAAGTATTTTTTTCGGAATTCGCCCGTTGACCTTGAGTCTATTTGTCCTGTCTTTCGCTCTGAACAGGACGATGTTCCAGACAATATACTCTATGCTCTCTACGGCCTGCTTCACCACATATCGAATGATCTCAATAAGGTTCATAAGCCTTTTGTTCACTTCCTACAGCTTCAGATCAGTATCATTTGCCCCTCGAATATACTTTAAGGGTCCTGTCCGCGATCCTGTCCCAGTCAAATTCTTCCGCCAGTTCGTTAACACCCACGGATAACTTCTCGCGAAGATCCTTGTCTTTCGCCAGGCGTTCAACAGCCCCGGCAAGCCGAACGGGATCCCCTCTCTCCACCAGGACAACGTTCTTACCATCCTTGAAATACGGTACCTCTACCCGCGGGAATGTGCTTATTATCGGGAGTCCGTTCACTATACCCGCCATAAGCGACCCTCTGCGAATTGATATCCCGTCGGTATAAGGAACAACGTAGATATCCGATGCCTTCAACAGGGCCGATGCCTGCTGCTGGTCCAGTTTTCCGGTCCAGATGAAATTCTTTTCCATACCCCTCATCCTGATAAGACTCTTGAGATAGTTGCGGAATTCAACATCCTCGTCCCTAATAGCGCCTATCTGTAACACGTAATACCTGCCGTTCACGTTCAACCTGTTAAGCGCGTCGATCAGGTCTTCAAATCCCTTTCCCGGATTGGAAAACCCAAAATTGCTCAGGATAACCGCGTCTTTCACAATACCATATTTCTTTGCAAGCAACTCCCGGGTCTGCCTGATATCGGTCTCCGCAGGGGAAACGTTTGCGCCTATTGGTATCTGTGAAAATTTCCCTTTGAACAGACCCAGCCATTTCCTGAAAAGAAAAGCGACCTCCTCATTCGTACCGATGATCTTGTGGCTGAATGCCGACAGCAGCAAGGCATTAAGTCTGGAGATCCACTTCCCGCCCACAAGAGTATGAAAGGTCGTGACAAAGAGAATGTCGTGAATGCTTATCTGGATCAAAAACGGCAGAAATTTGAACGTCACACCGAACCCGTAGGAAACCGGAGTATACTGCAGGTGGACAACGTCAAACCGCCCCTCCCTGATCTTCCTAAAAGCCTTTACCAGCTCACGGATACCCCAGTATCCGTCCCCTATCTTGATAACCCTTTGGTCATCCCCCGCGTAACGACCCGAAGCGATCACATGAACGTCATGCCCGCGTTGCCTGAGTTTCTGGACTAATATACGCGTATAATCACCTATGCCATCCGCCTGGTAATTCGGCGAATATATGGAGAAAATCATACAGATCTTCATTTTCCAAATATTTTCAAGAGTTTTTCGATATGCAGATCAGGGGCATATTTTTTCTCCGCGAGTTTACGTGCTTTTCGCCCAAATTCTATCGCTTTTTCAGGATCACCCAGAAAACAATCTATCCTGTCTGCCATTTTTTCCTTGTTATACGGCTCGATCAAAAATCCAGTTTCGCCATCAATAAGCCAGTCGGAAATACCTCCGACATTAAATGCTACAGCGGACCTTCCAAAAAACGCCGCCTCTATCCCGCATATACCGAACGGTTCAGGCCACACAGATGGCACTACCAAAAAAGAAGCCCTCCGGTAATACTCAGGAAGATGCTCATGCCCCACCCATCCGTGAAATCTTACCTGTCCGGCTATTCCCAGGCTTTTTGCTTTTTCCCAGGAAATCTTTTCCATGGGCCCGGTCCCGACTACATCAAGTATATAATCTTTCTCCACAAGCTTAAGCACATCAAAGAGCAGAACCAATCCCTTGCCCTCCGCGATCCGTCCCGTAAAGAGTATGCGTCTTCTGTCTGGTGTCTCACCCGCCTGTTGCTGCCGGTAATCCACAAAATACGGCAAAACGCTGATCCTGCCGGGCTCTATCCCATTGTTGATCAACGTTTCCTTCATATGTCCTGTCGCGACAATGATCTTCTCAAGGCGTTTCGTCGCTTCCAGAACGCTTTTTGCCCGCAGATACGCCTTTATCCCCTTCACGGGGTTACGCGGCATCACCCCTCTCGTATACGCCCGCACAAAACATGCCGGCGAAAGCGGATAGCTATTTGCCTCGACAGGGTTACAAAGCAGCATCTTTCCGTCAGGATCCACGGTTTTGTAGCCGTGGATATACCTGACCGTCGGAACTTGAGTCGCAAAATAATCTATTACTTTCGCATTTTCAACATTATGTAAATACGCGATGTCCGGGGAAAACTCCCGGAGGACAGCATTTAATCTGTCCCTTGTTTTCCCGGTCATAATCAATTCATTATTCCAAAGAGCAGTTATCCTGTAATGTTCGCTGAATCCGGCCCTTGCTCCCTCCCGGACTTCATCCCAATGGACAATCCCGATCTTATGGCCCTCATCCTGTAACCGCACGGCAAGAGCGTTAATATAATATTCTACGCCGCCGGTCTTTACTGAATATTTATTTGCAAAAAGAATGTTCATAACCCAGGCCCAATAACAAACAATCAGGATTTAAAAATCGATCACGGTTTCCTATACACATAAATAACATTCTTCATGAACAAATGACCATAAAGACCTTCCAATCTTTCCCATGATCTTTCCCAAAAACGGGATATGGTCTTCTGTCCCGGACAGTCTTTAACAAAGGGTATTTTTTCCATCTTGCGATTCAGTGTCTTCAGGATAAAAACTATCTCAAATAGCGAACGCCAGTAATCATATCCGCATTTTTCTAAAAACTCCAACTCTAGATAATCACCAAACCGTTTCAGTTGCCCGCTGGAATACTCCTTCTCATTTCCCCATTCCCACCGGCCCAGCAGTGCCATAAGATGTTTATACAAAGTATAAACCGTATATTTCTGAGGAACGTTGACTATTAAAACTCCTCCCGGTTTGAGCACTCTTACCTGTTCCCTAAGCACGTAGATCGGTGTCTCAAAATGTTCTATCAAGCCCTGACTGAAAACCATATCAAATGAATCGTCCGCAAATTCCAGGTTCCGAACATCACCTAAAGCTAAATAAACCTTTTTACTGAAATATTGTTGTATTTTCCGCGCAATAACAAAAGCTTCTTGGGATATATCTATACCGAACATCTCTGCCTCGCACCCTTCGGCTATTATGTGTAAATCGATTGCCGCACCGCACCCGACTTCCAATGCCTTGAGCTTGTTGCCTTTTGCTAAATATTTTATGATGAGATCAAGATATTTTATCCTGCTCTTTCTATGCGCTATTATCTGCCTCCCAAGATCCTCATGTTCCCATTTTTTCCAAACCCGCTCGTATCTTTCGTTCATGTTAGCCATATCAACCCTGGGCAATTTCTATCAACAGTGTTTCGATTTTATCGATAAACCTTTCCAGAGAAAACTTTTGCACTGCTTTCTGCCGTGCCCGTCCACCCAACGCCAGTCTCTTCCCTCTGTCCTCTATCAACGGACCTAGAGTCCCGGCGAGCGATGCCGGATTGTTGGGATCCACTAAGACACCATCCATCCCGTCATTGACATTTTCAGGGATCGCATCAACCCTCGAAGCTACCACAGGCAGCCCGGATGCCATAGCCTCTATCAGTGTTATTCCAAAAGGTTCCTCCAGCGAAGGAATAACTGCTATATCCGCCTGGCGATAATACTCCGGCAGGTCCCTCTGCGGGACCATACCCCTGAAGACGAAACTCTCTTTTAATCCATAGTTTTCCACATCGCTTTTAATGGCTTTTTCATAATCATCATTTCCCTTCCCGATAATCTGCACTTGAAAGCCATAACCTTTCACCTTAAGTATCCGGGCTGCTTCCACCAGGACATGAACCCCTTTGCTTGGAAAAAGTCTTCCTACGTAAATGATATTTGCGAGACGTGAACTATCTTTCTTCTCTACCGGCCTGAACATGTGCGTATCCACTCCATGAGGCACTATAAGCAATTTTTCTTCTTTAAATCCCGCTTTCAGATAATCATCGAACAATTTCCTGCTGGGACATAATATTTTCTGAAAGTCAAAATCGCCGTATAAATACTTTTTAACTAAGTGGTTATAAATACTTGATTTATCACGGTTGGTCTTTAATTTTGCTAGCCAGTCATCCGGAACAAAAAATACTACCGGGATTTTTAACCTGAGCGCCGCCATAACCGGACGAAAAGATATGCCTCTAACGCTTCTGACAAAAAATACCGAAAAATTACCCCTCTTCAAAAAATCTCTCGCAATAAAATAAGATACCGTATCCAAGTTCAGTTTTCGTAAAAAAGACAGCCTGGACACGGTATCCCTCGGGTCGTTATAACGCGGAATCTTCCTGTAAATACGATCTTCGACGGAAGGGCGGCCGACATAACCGCTCAATACGGACACATCGTGTCCGCGACCTGACATCGTTTCATAGATCAATTGCGCTGTCCTCTCTGCCCCGCCAAGATGATCGGGAGGATAAAACTCGTTGAATATCGCTATTTTCAAAAACTTATCCATTGAACCAACCGTTTTACAGCGACAGAATAAACCAGATCTTTTAATCAACTGAACATAATCATTTTATCAACACACAAAGTCGGTATCTTTGTTATTGCCCATATCTGTTCCGCTTCCCCAAAACTGCTTTCCCAGAACATTTCCGGTTTTATTTCCAAAAGGATCTTTATCTTGCGTTGTGCATAACGACCCTTTCTTTCCTCCTTGGATCGAATATTCCATAACACCAGTTCTTTCCAGCGAACACCGTGTTCAAACAGCCACTTTTCCGTATCAGCGCGGTATTTCTCCAATCTGTTTGACACGATTACATCGATCTCAAAATTAGGTATAAGATAAGGTTTGGCATTTCTGATCCACTCAAGATATAACTCATTATTTACATCAACGCCGGGTGGACAATTTTCACAGATCACTCCATCCATATCCAGGGCAAGTTTAGCTTTTTTCGCATGCAAAAGATTCCATTCGAATATCCTTGGTTGTGGTATTATCTCGTAGTACAAATCTACCAGGTCTTTTGACTCTTCAGTAGCAATTAAAGCGGCTTTTGTTATTACAAGATCTTTCCGGTACGAGTATAGACAATCCAGGCTCTGCCTCATAGTCTCACCGCTGTTAATGCTGTCATCAACCAGTAAGATTTTTTTATACTCTTTAACCTTCCCAATACCTTTGCTTTTCCAATAAATATCTTTACAGAAAAGTTCAGGAACAGTAAATGGTTTCCCCAACTTTAATGCTATCGTATTACCGACCAGCAAACCACTTCTGGGTATTCCTACTATCACATCATAACTGATCGGAAGAGACTTTATAAATTCAGTCGACCATATAAGAAGTTCATTAATAGATATAAAATTATACTTTCCGCCCTTGATCTTTCTCTGCAGATCTATAATTCGGCAATATATCCTAGACGCTGCAACATTGTCACTCCTACGAAGAATATCCCTGAGTTCTCTATATACAGATAAAATAAAAAACAAAAGTTTTTCCCCAAAATTCTTTTCTTCTTTAATGGTTAGATTATATAAAAATTTCGAAATTCTCTTTCTCATATCTCCTGTTTTTCCTCCATCTTTTTTTGTTTTTTCGCTACAGCCAGATATTGAAAAACAAATAATTCCCGTAATGGGGTAAAGCGAAAATATTTGGCAAACCTGTTATTAAACACGTGTGGCCTTTCTATAATCCTAAAATTTCTTTTAAGTTGAATAATTTCCAAATTTGCCCCATGAAATAATTCATTTATACCTTCCAGGGTAAAAAACCTCAGATGCATCTTATCGTGAAGGCCTCTCTCCCTGTAAGGCCAGCGCCCTAAAAAGAGCAAATTGATTATAGTTGTGTAATGCCTTACATTTGGTATACTTGCGACAACAATACCATCGCTGTTTAGAAAGGCCGTTGTGTCTTTCAGTACTTTCCATGGGTCTTTTAAATGTTCCAAGATATCTGCAAAAATTATGCAGTCGAAGTAATTAGGAGCTAAATATTCTTTTAAACTTATTTCATCCAGATCTCCTACTATCACTTTATCTAGTTTCTCTTTTGCAACTTCGGCCATCTTTTCGTCTATCTCAATACCTACAACCTCTGACTTAAACCGTCGCTTTAGTTGTTCTCCAAGTTTTCCAATACTACAACCGACATCCAGAACTTTCCTGACGTTTTCAGGAATTATCCTTAAAACATCTTCCCTGTTCCCAACATACGCTATGTTAAAATCCTGATTATCTTGTGTCATTGAACCCCCTGATCTTAAGGAAAAATATTGC
>JAYEOV010000064.1:0-7921 GCA_034723315.1 Candidatus Omnitrophota bacterium
CCCCACGCGAATCAAATGCGCGGGTGGACTGACCCCATTTTTTTAATCCCGTAGGAGCGGCCTCCAGGCCGCGAACCCACACTGTCATCCCGGCGAAGGAGCAAGGCGTCCCCCTCACTGTCATCCCGAGCGGAGTGCCTGAAAGGCACGAAGTCGAGGGATCTATTATTAAAAACAAACAACACATTATCATTCCCACCCTCACTGTCATTCCCGCGAACAGGCTGTGTCAAAAGTCGCGGGAAAACGGTAAAAAAATTAATGTACTTGTACCCAAACTTGGCATGTTACACATGGTATACTATTCTCATATACGAAAGGAGCGATACATGCCAATAAAATACGGAGACCGTTATCAACTGTCATTGTTGCCCCCCAGCATAGAAGAGTACGTAGCCGAAGATGACGTTGTCAGGGCATATGACACTTTTGTTGATCTTCTAAACTGGGACAAATTGCGATTTAAGATACCTGACAGCAACATGGGCCGTCCCAAATACGATCCCAAAACAATGCTAAAACTGCTGTTATACAGCTATTCGTATGGTATACGCAGTTCCCGTAAGATCGAAAGAGCGTGTTATCATAATTTATCGTTCATCTGGTTAACCGGCGGCTTAAAACCGGATCATAAAACAATAGCCGAATTCAGAAGAAATAATAAAAAATCGCTTAAAAATGTTTTCAAACAATGTGTTCGTTTTTGTTTGAAATGTGACCTGATCGAGGGTAACGTACTGTTTGTAGATGGTACCAAGATACGAGCTAATGCCTCGATCAAAAATACTTATACAAAAGACAAATGCACTAAAATGCTGTCAAAGATCGACAAACGTATTGATCAACTATTAGATGATGAAGCGAAAGAAATATCCGAAGGGATTCAAGGCTCACGTAGCGCTGGAAGCCTTAAAGGGCGAAAAGAGCATCGCCCAGATAAGTTCTGACTATGAAGTACACAGCAATATGATTACTAAGTGGAAGAAACAATTAAAGAAAAATACACGTACAAGTGGGGTCATACAAGTGTGGTCAAGTCTCAACTTTCAACGCTTTTGTCCTTCTTCATGATTTTGTCAAATGTTGAGACCTGACCCTATGTTCGCTATGACCCTATGTTCGCTATGCTTACAAAAGAATTCCGCTCTTATTTTACCCGGGAATAGATCAGCCAACAAGTTCTTTAACGACTCTCAAAAGTTCTTCGGCCCCGTCCGTTTTATTTATGAACGCGTCAGCTTCTCTGGCGAAGATAGAATGCCTGTAATCGGAATACCCTGTATATATAATAAGCTTTGAAGCGGGTGATACGGAACGGACCGTATCAAAAACGCTTATACCCCCTTTCCCCGGCATGATCAGATCTAGTATAACAACGTCCACATCCTGCGTCTCCTGCAGATAAGCTATAAGGGAAAAACCGTCATGGACGAAGTCAACCGCGTACCCTTCTCCTTCCAGTATGATCTTCAAGATCTCACACAGGTCGTGATTATCTTCCGCTATGATTATTTTCTTTTTATCCTCATCCATTTTTACCGCTCCATCTTTTCCTGTTAATAGGCAGGAGTATCCTGAACACCGTTCCTTCGCCAAGTTCGCTCTCAAACTCGATCCTGCCTTCCTGATTCTCTACCATCATCTTGGCTATCGGCAACCCCAGGCCCGTCCCTTTGGGTTTTGAGCTGTAAAGAGGTTCAAATATCAATTCCCTCTGGTCCGGAGGTATCCCCGGGCCGGTGTCTTTCACTTCGATGCAAGCATGATCGTTTTTCCGCGTGATCCGAAACGTAAGGGTCCCGTTGCCTTTCATGGCCATTATCGCGTTATTCGCCAGGTTCATCACCGCATGCATGATCTGGTTGCTGTCAATATGGACCTTCGGCAGGTCTTCAAACTCTTTTTTTATCTCAACAAGCTCAGGCACGTTGACGGCGGAGACCGCGTTCTCTACAACGTCCTTTACTTCCGCCTCTTCTATGTCGGGCGCCCTCGTTTTCGCGAACCCCATGATATCGTCTATGATCGAATCTATGATGGTGATCTCTTTTTTCATTATATATACATATTTTACCACTTTTTCATCTTTTTTTTCCGCCTGGAATTTTTTGTCAAGAAAATAAGCGGCATTCTTCAAGACCGCCAGAGGATTACGAAGCTCGTGAGTCACGCTTCCAGCCAGTTTGCCCAGGAACGCCAGGCGTTCGCTCCTGTGCAGTTTCCGGCTGATGGTCAGCAGTTCCTCCGTGCGATCCCTGACCTTCTCCTCCAGATGGTCACGGGTATCCTTAAGCTGCGCGCTCATATCGTTAAGGTCCTTTATCATGAAGACCATGGCTTTCTGCGTTTTTCGCAGTTTTTCGATCTGTTCTTCAAGGTCTTTTTTGACCGTTTCCAGTTCAAATTCTTTTTTTTCAACATATCCCATGGCAACTCTTTTTAGATACTTGTTCTCAGCCACTTCTTTGGTGAGTGTCCGGGTGATCTCCTCGAGCTGGTCCGACTTGGCTAACAATCTGTTCTTTGACTCGCGAAGAGTCTTTTCCCTTTCTTCCTTCATTTGTGAAAAAAGCCCGGCCGCATACGATATGATGAAAAAAGCAAATCCGACAATAACGACATGTGTGGTCAATATGTATCTGAAATTGTCGTAAGACACGCTTCCCGGAGGAAAGGTCCTTTGATGCGCGATCACGCCCTTATATTCCAGCCAGACCAGAGAAAAATAACACGCGATAACATAACCCGTGACAAAAATCCCTTTACTCCTTCTCATAAGCAGGTTCGCGTAGACCAGATCGAAAAAATAAATAAAAAAAGCTATCCATTCCGCGCCGCCGAGATAATGGACAAGCATGGTTGCATACAACACGCCGGGGAAATAATAGCTGAAATGGACGTTGTCCAGACATTTTCTCGTTTTGCAGACCCCCGTCCTGAAAAAGGCAAAATACAGCACGCTGGTCAACAGCCAAAGAGAGAAAACTATCCAGACACCCCCGGGGATGTGCATTCCGAAAATATTCTGAATAACACTGGCGCAAATAAACGCCAGAAGGACGCTGAAAATACGCATTTCGAAAGAGGTCAGAAGCAACCTCTTCTGATAATCCATATCCTCTGTCAAAACGGTGTCATTCTTTGCCGCCGGCATGTTCTGTTCCATATTTTTCCTTCATCAGCCTTATCTGCTGTTTCGCCCTTTCAAGTTCCCGATGGAGCTCCTTGATCCTCTCCTCCCGCTCGACGGAAGCCTTCCAGAAATCCTCCAACTCTTTCTTGCGGCGTTTCTGTTCCTCTGTTTCCTTGACCAGGGCGGAAACATCTTTTACCACGGCCATTGCTATCCTTTCTTCCTTGATGTCAATAACGCTCAACGTCAGGAGCACTTCCTTGTATGTCCCATTCCTGCAGACCACGACCGTTTCCAGGGCCGCCGCGGCCCTGAATAAAAGATCTTCCCGCGCTTCCTTCAGCTCTTTTTTGCGAGAGGGATGAAAAAGCTTTTCAAAGGACTCGCCTATCAGCTCGTCTTCCGAAAAGCCGGTGATCACTTTCGTTATCGGGTTGACCTCCTCGATAATAAAGTCGTCCAGCCTGCAGATGACCACCATATCGCCGGAATTCCTGAACAGTTTCTCATACCTCTCCTGTGACTCCCTCATCTTTTCGCGCGACAGCCTTTCTTCCGTCACGTCTTCTATAAAGGCCTCAATAACCTGCTCTCTGCTATAAGGATCCCTGATGACATAGGAGTTATGCAGGACATACTTATCCCTGCCTTTCAGCGTCTTGAAATGATATTCAAAATTCCTTAATTCTTTCTTCGTTCTAAGCTGGTCACGTATACTCTTCTCCCCGTCAACGTATATAAGAAGTTCATTCACTGAACGTCCGATAATATCGTTGATGCGCATATCCAGTTCCAGTATCCTGATAAAACCTTTATTCGCGGCAAGCACCACTCCATCCCTGATCCTGTACCTGTAATATCCTATATTAATGTGATCGAGCAGTTTCTGGAATGTTTCCTTTCCATATCTGTAGTGTAAATATTTACAGACAAAAAAGATCAAAATGAGGATAAGAAGAAGATTGGTAATAACCGAATTTATCATTTACTACCGCCTCGATTTCGTCCCTTCAACTCCTTTTGCGGTCCTCAAACAATGTTCTAAACTATTATACATAAGTTAAAAGCGTAAGGCAACCTTATCGGCAGAGCCGGGTCCGGCTGATTCATGAAATTCCTGAAGATAATATTATCATTTATTTTATTATTGATAAGCAAACTTTTCACATGTGAAAATCAGATTTTTTATTACATTTACCCCTAAATTAATCAATAAAATGAACTGTGAAAAATATTTCTATCCTACTATTTAAATACTTAACTTGTGTGATCATTTTTATGTAAAATTTTTATTTTAGAAAAAGTTGCCTTCGATAAATACCATGTTATACTTGTTTTTAGAGGACAAAGGGGAGGTGAAATGCGGTATTTGAAAAAATTGGGTCTTTTATAGCTTTTCTCGCCCCCTTAAAAATCAAAAAGAAAAAAAGGTTAAAGAAAAGCTACTTTTTTTCAAGCAATCTTTCAAAGGTTGCTTTTTTTATTTATGGAGCCCCACGGGTTCTGTACCATAATGGTCAGAGCGGGCATGCCCGTGGTACCTATCTTTTTCTTTTCGCCCTTTTCGGGCGGAACCCTATACTTCTTTCTTCAGTTCACCCGCCTTTTTCAGCGCGAATCTGGTAAAAAGCGGTCCCGCGAATTCAAACAGAACGGTCGTTCCCAATATCAAGTTTAAAAGTATCTGATAAATATCGGAAAAAACGGGATCCTGCTTCACCAGAAGGGCAAGCCCCACGACGATGCCTCCCTGTGGTATCAATCCGAACGGAGTATATTTTGTCACGTTTGAAGAAGCCCTTGAAATCAATCCCCCGATGGAGGCGCCCAGCACTTTTCCCAAAACCCTCATAACTACAAACACCAGAATTATAAGGACCGAACTTTTCAGGACACCAAAATCCAGGTTGGCGCCGGCGATGACAAAGAAAATAATAAATATCATCTCTTCAAAATAATCTCTTATCGACATAAAATACTTTTCCGCATCTTTTGCCAGGTTGACAACCACGCACCCGAGGACCATCGTTGACAGAAGTTCGTTAAGCTCCAGTGCCTGTGCCATTCCGAAACAGGTAAAAAGCGCGCCCATAATGAGGACTACCACTACCCCCTTATCTTCAACCTTCTTTCCGAAAAATAGCAGGAATACGGCAAAGAATATCCCCAGAATAACTGAAAATACTATTTTCGCAAGAGAATCGATCAAAGCCCCTTCAACACCCACTCCGGTCCCGCCTGACAGGACGACAGCCAGGGCTATCGCTATGCTGAAATTTATTATTCCAAGCGCGTCATCAAGGGCGCCGATCCCCAGGATCGAAGTGGTGACCGGCCCTTCCGCCTTATATTCTTCCTTGACCGCAAGGGTCGGAGTAGGATCCGTAGCAGATCCAAGAGCCCCCGCTAAAATGGCAAACGGTAAATACAACGTTGCCGGGACCGATATCCCCGTAATCCTGCCTATAACCGGAAACGCGAGAAAGATCCCGCCAGCAATCAACAGAAAAGCTATCTCCGACTCAAACAGGGTCATCACCAGTATATTCTTCCCGAGATCCCGTAAACGCCGGAACTTCAGCGATCCCCCTATGGCATACGTAATAACACAGAGCGCAAAATTGCTTATCTGCGTGGAATGTTCCAAAAGTTTTTTTGGCAGGATACCGAAAAAAGACGGTTCAAGAAGGACCCCGGCAAGGATGTAACCCGTTACCTTGGGAAGCCTGAAAAGATTCGCGACCTTCCCCGCTATATATCCCAAAATGAGTATGATCCCGAACGCAAGTATCGCGCTGAACTGCGCGGACAGGCTCTCCAGCATATATCCCCTTCCTTTCCCCGGCTTTTTCCCCGGGGGATTGAACCCATTTCATAACCCTGTTCTACTGCGGCTGGCTGCAAAACCCATTGACTGCGTTTTCAGGGCAAAATGTCCTCAACGTAGCGCACTGGCTACGTTTCCGGGCATTTTGCCCCTCAGGCCTTGTCAATGGCCTTTTCGCTCAGCCTCGTAACGAACGGGGTTATGAAATGGGTTCTTATAACTTTTCTTTTTTTCCGCGAAACTGTTTCCACAGACGATCAAAACGCTGCCCGTATATCATGTCGTAAAGATAGGCCTTATCAGGGAACATCTTCCTGCACAGCTCTTGAAGTTTTGTTTTCTCTATCTCAATGTCGACCTTCGCATAATCGGTATGCAGTATAAGCGAAACTATACGTTCGGCCTCGCGGCTCAGTTTCTGGACTTTTTCGTCCTCCTCTTCCGCGTCTATCTCGTGACAAAGGTCTTTCAGGAAAACCAGATCGAGCTCCTGGATGCGACCGGTGTTTTTCACGATCCACTTGAACCTTAAAGCGTCCGTCATCATGGAAAAGTTGTTAAAAAACACGTAGACCGGTTTTTTTTTGATTTTTTTGGCTTCGTTTTCGCAAAAGTCCCGCAGACGCTTCAAGTCCCAGCCTTTATACCTGTACCTGTACCCGCCGATACCGTGCAGGCGGAAATAACGGATATCCCCTTCCAGGGCCCCTCCGGCGAATGGATCCACGCAATGCACCAGACCCAGCTCCCCGCAAAGTCTCCTCACCTCGTTATTCTGCCATGCGCCGCGCGGTTCCCACACTAACCTGTATTTCTTCCTTTTTATCGTCCTGAAAAACTTTCTCAAGTTGTTCCTGTTGACCCTGTTCGGTCCAAACGACGGCGGGCACTGGAAGACTATCGTTTTAGCCCGCAAAACGGCGGCTATCCTGTCCGTTTTTTCCCATGCCCTGTAAACCTCATCCGTCGGTTTAAATGAGCCGAAGTTCTCTTTCCGCGCCCTGTCCGTCTTTACCTTCATTTTGCGGTAGGTCGGGCTTTTGGATTCATGTGTTATGACCTGCAGAGCCTTTAACGTGAACTCAAAGCCCGCGGGCGCTGAATCGCGCCAGCTTTTCACCGTTTTAAGCCCCGGCGGGCTGTAAAAGGTCTGCTGCAGTTCAATTGTCTTGAATTTCTCGTAGTATTTTTTTCTACTCACTGGAAAACCGCAGCATCCGATCTTCAGGTTCATTTTCTTTTCCTCTCTCGCTTCACTCCTGACCGGCTCCCGGCTCCGAACGCACCATGGGAACGAACCTGACCGGCAATATCGCCTTCTTCTCATATCCTTTGCCGGTCTTTGTGACCAGGTAGAGTTCCTGGAAGAAGCCGCCAACGGGGATCACCATCCTGCCTCCGGCCTTAAGCTGGTCAATCAGCTTCATGGGTATATCCGGAGGAGCGGCTGTAACGATTATCGCGTCAAAAGGGGCTTCCTCAGCCCATCCCCTGTAACCGTCCCCCCATTTAACTTTTACGTTACCGTATCCCAGATCTTTTAACCTTTCGCGGGCAGAATCGGCCAGTTCCTTCAGTATCTCAATAGTATAGACTTCTTTAACTATTTCCGCAAGTACCGCTGCCTGATATCCGCAACCCGTTCCTATTTCAAGGACCCTGTCGCCCGGTTCAAGCCGCGCCGCTTCCGTCATGAACGCGACTATATACGGCTGTGAAATGGTCTGTCCATGGCCTATCGGCAGCGGGCTGTCCCGGTATGCCGCATAGCGCAGGCTATCCGGCACAAAAAGATGCCGATCGACCTTTTCCATCGCGCCAAGGACCCTTTCATCTTTTATACCGCGCCGCTTGATCTGGTCTCTTACCATATCTTTTTTTCGCTCATCGAACACATCACCCTCCCGCGCCCGAGCGGGACCGTTAAAGATCAATCCCGTGAAAAACAGAAAAAACATCAC
>JAYEOV010000064.1:8021-29807 GCA_034723315.1 Candidatus Omnitrophota bacterium
CTGACCATCGGGATGTCCCCTTCGCTGTCGCCGACCGCGATCATTTCCCCGGGTTTCACCCCGAAACGCCTCAGAATCCCCCTCACGGTCCTTCCCTTTGCCCCGTGGCTTATATTTATCCTCACACCGCCCGTCAATCTGCCGTTCCGCGCGTTGAGGCGGTTGCCTATGACGTAGTCAAAATCAAGTTCCTCTTTCACGCGATCGGTAATGAACTGAAGTCCGGTGGAGATAGCCACAAGTTTAAAACCTTCTTTCTTCAGCCTCTTTACCGCCCGTTTAACGTTCTTTGAATATCTCACCCGCCGGAATACCTCCCGCAGCCTTCTCTGCTCTATACCTTTCCAGTGGGCGGCGTCCAGCTCGCAGAACCTGCGGTAACTTATCTTTCCCGCGAGAAACTGTTCCTGATACTTTCTGGCCAGTATATCCCAGAGCCCCAGCTTCTCGTGTATGTACCTCCAACTCGAAACATGTCTTGTTATAGTGCCGTCAATGTCAAATACTATCAGCCTGTATTTCATTTTCCGTTCTTTTTTGCCGGCCTCCGGTTCATTGAGAATTATGAACTACTGACCGTTTTCTTTTTCCCTCGCGAAACCCGCGGCCAGCTGGCCGCAAGCGGCAAGAATGTCCCTTCCCCTGGGCCGCCTGACAGTGACCGTAGCTCCTCTCCCGCGTAACTTCTCCCTGAAAAGAGTTATACTCTTCCTGTCGGGCGCGCCGTATGCCCTCTCGGCAAAAGGATTACAGGTTATCAGGTTTATTTTCGCTTTAAGTTCTTTAGCGATCTTCGCGAGCCTTTCCGCCTCTTTTAACGAATCGTTCCTGCCGCTGATCAGCGTATATTCCAGCGTTATCACCCTGCCGGTCGTTTCGTAATACTCTTTACACGCGGATATCAGCGCTTCCAGGGGATATCTGCGGTTAACGGGCACAAGTTCGTTTCTCAACGTGTTATTCGCGGCGTGCAGGGACACTGACAGCTCTATCTGCAGTCCGATCTCTTTGAGCTTCAATATCCCCGGGACTATCCCGCACGTAGAGACCGTGATCTTTCTTGCCCCTATGGCCAGTCCCGACGGATGATTGATAAGCCGGATGCTCCTGACCAGATTATTGTAATTATCCAGGGGCTCTCCCATCCCCATGAACACTATGTTGGTAACACGGCATTTGCAGATCTCCTGGGCAAGAAAGACCTGGTTCAATATCTCGGACACGCTCAGATCCCTGACAAAACCTTTCAGCCCGCTGGCGCAAAAAGGGCACTTAAACCTGCACCCCGCCTGCGTTGACAGGCACAAAGTACGGCGCTTCTTCTGCCTGATCAGGACCGTTTCTATACGTTCTCCGTCTTTCAAGCGCCAGAGCAGCTTTTCCGTCCCGTCTTTCGATACCAGGTGCTCTTCGCAGTGAAGTTTTCCGATAACATACCTTTTTTCGAGTTTCGGCACGAGAGACTTCGGAAGGTTTGTCATGGACTTGAAACTATAGGCGTTTTTTCGGTTGAGCCAGAGGAATATCTGCCCCGCCCTGTGAGCGGGCTCGCCCATATAAACCATTTCTTTTTTCAGCTCTTCCAGGGAGAGATCCCGTATTTCGGTCTTCATAAAAGGAATTATTTAACGAATACCAGAACAAAATATCTTTTTGCGGGTTCCTTACCCTCTTCCCAGGGACGCCGGTATTCGAACGTGAGTTTTGCCTGCCCTTTTTCCATTCCTTCAAACCGGTAAGTCTCTACGCCGCCCCCGCCGATACGGTCGGTCGTCCGGACGTATCCGGGTTTTCCTGCCTGGCGCAAAACACCGTTATCGATAAATTCAGAAAGCGTCCAGCTGTACCCGGTCGTAGGATTGGAATCCATCTCTATCCTTAAGATCTGTCCCTTTTCGATATCTATCCTCCGATCAGCGTCAAGCCGAAGGACAACATCTTCCCTCCGGCCGCAACCCGTAAGGCAGATCAGCATCATTACAATAAATACTGCCGCGATCTTTTTCATGACGACTCCCTTTTCAGCCGGTCCTCTTCACGCGCCGCGTTATCCCTCCGGCAAGATCAGAGCTCTTCTATGCGGACAACTTCTTCCTTTCGGACAAGGACTTCAGCGCCGTTCGCGATATCCAGCATGTACCCCTTTTCCCCCTCAAGCGATACGCTGCCCGTTATGCTTCCTCCGTTCCGAAGGATAAGTTTTACTATTTTTTTCGCTGGGGCTTCCTCTTTCCCGGGTTCCGTTACCTCCACTTTCGGGGTTTTCTTTCCAAAAATCCCGGGCAATTTCTCTCCGGCCCCTCTTATACAACTGCGAACCTTGTCGCTTATCATGTATATTACAGAGCCCTTTGCCCCGGCGGTGCGCTCCCTGCTTGTCACCCGGGGGATGAACTTCGCGTCCGTCATCTTTGTATAAGCGAAACTGCCTCCCAGAAGGGCCGTGGCCAGAAAAATGTTCAGTAAAATGAAAAGAACGGCGTAAACCGCCGCGCAAAGAAAAGACTTGAAAAAACCAACACTGTAATAATTGATAAGTATATATACCCACACTATCAGCCCGAAAAGGAAGAGAAAAGGCATACCCCCCGCTACACTGAGAATAACCGCCGTAATAAGCGCGTTGGAAATTTTGTTCCTGTAATTGCCCGGCTCGACGATCCTGATAGAGAAGTATATAAGGAACGTGCTGAATATTATTTTTATAGCGTAAGATAATATGGTCAACAGCATCTTTTCTCCTTTTTGAAATATTTATACCATAAACCATGAAAAAATGCGAATAATAACAGTGCTGTCAGGCCTCGCCACAACACATTCTTGTAACCTTTTTGTCGAATGGCGAGGCCTGACACCAGTTAGAACAGGATGAGTAGTCGGGGCTATAAAAACTCCCCGACTGTTCATTTAGTTAATAGATCTTTTTCAGGTAACCCCTTTTCTTCTTCTTTCCCTGTTACTTTCTTTTTCTTTTGACCTCTTTTTTACTCTATTATACGATAGCTAACTTTAACATGGACTAATTTTAACAATTGTGATATAATATTGCGAATATTATTACGTTATTTAAGGGCAGAAATATGTCTATTTTTAAATTTAATAAGAAAAGCATTTGGCTGAAGACCGTATCAACGGTTGTAGCATGCCTGTTTTTGCTGAATACAGTTTCCTGGGCCGTTCCACAGGGAGACATTCCGCTTATCACCCCTGCTCTACAGGTTCAATCCATGTTTGAGCCTATCCTGGACATGACAGGCCGGAAAAATGAGACCCGGCTCAGGCTGGAAACCGCTATAATCCTCGCAATGGTCCTGAGGGACAATACTGTATCTTTCCAGGACCTTAATGCCGCGCTTGACAAGTGGTACAGCGCTCTTTCGGGGAAAGGCAGGGACCGCATATTAAATGTGATCAGTAACCCCTCAAGAGAGGGGGATTCCGTGTCCATAGAAATGGAACTGTTCAATGGTCCTGAGAAGGGAACAAGGTTCAGGCTTACTTCGGCGTGTAAGGGGCTGGATGATATCCAGGAGCGTGAAGACGGTGCGAAGATCGAGGTAATATCCCCGGACAATGGAGAAAGATCCGCCGCGACGTCGGTTCACGGAAGAGGCGGGGTGATGCGCGATATACCGCCGGAGAGCATGAGGGAAAAAATAGACGTTCTGCGTGTGTTGGAGGCCGCCGTTGACGGGATGAGTGATCCGTGCGATCGTTTTCGCAGGGCCAGCATGGAGACCCTGAAATTTTTTCTTGAATCCGGGCTTGTCGGGAAGAAGGAGATCCTGGAAACGCGCTGTCTGGACAGCCTGTTCGCGGGGTTGAAGGACTCGGACGGTAAGGTCCGGGAAATATCCGCCGGGATAATAGTCCTTCTCTTGAAGAAAAATATCCTTAGCCGGGATGAAATAAAAAAGAAGATTCCCGTGGACGAACTGAACAGAGTCCTGTCGATCAAAGTCCCGGGCATGCAGACAGGAAGCGCCGGGGCAATAGCATGTCTGGCAAAAGCCGGTCTTCTTGATAAAACGGAGATAAGGGAGAAGGGTTTTTTAGGCGATCTCATCAAAAAGCTGAACAACGGTGGGAGATATCTGAGCGTGACCGAAATAAAAATAATCCGCATATTCGGCAAAACGGGTATTATCAGGAAGAACGAACTACGAACAGCCGCGATGATGGCCGGGCTTATAGGCAGGATAACAGCGCTGGAGGAGCTTTCCAGGAAAGAATGGATACAGGCGCTTACGTTCTTTATTGAAGAAGATATTTTCAGCGGTGAAGAGTTGCGGAACAGGTTTCCCTGGTGGGGCATATGTTCCAACATCACCATGAACAACGGCAAGGTGCGGGAAGCGACAGGGGAACTGATCAAGGTGCTGGTTGAGAAGGGGCACATCAATAGAAATAGGGCCAGGAGCATGGTTTCACTCTCTTCGCTGATTTCAGGACTGCGTGGATCGGTGGTCGAAGATATCCGCTCGGGAAGCGCCGCGGCGATAAAAGCGCTTGTCGAAGCGGGTGTTGTCAGCAGGGAAGAATTAAAGGGGCAGGTCAGGTTGTCTGATTATTCATACGAACTGTTCACTCTGAATATGCTGTTGCGGGTAAGGATCGCAAAGGCCATCGAGATACTCGGTAAGGCAGGGATCATAACAGAGGAAGAGATGGAAGACAGGCCCGGTATGGATGTCCTGATCTCAAAAACGCGAGACACAGGAGACGAGCGATATAAATATGCGCTGGAGACAGGCGCGATAAGGGCTTTTATAGAGGCCGGATTGATCGATCCGGACGAACTGCGGAGCAGAACGTTTTTGGAGTCTCTTATGGCCGGGCTGGAAGAGCCGCAGGATGCTGTCAGGGAAGGGAGCCTGACAGCGGTCAAAGCCCTTTTCAAGGCAAAAACCGCTGCCGGGGAATATGCCGGAGGCATGACTTTCGAAGAACTTGAAAGCATATTCAGGGGCATACACAATAGAGAGCTGCCCGCGGGATTTTGTCATTATTATCTGCGGCTTCTGTACCTGTTAGGGGACAATGGCAAAGCAATAGCGCGTATAGAAAGATATCTGATCCCGAGCCTGCTCGATCTGTCCAGAGTGGACGGGGATTTTTTCTACACAGAGTTATCCGGGATGATAAAAGACGGCATCGCGCCCGCGGAGGCGCTCAGAAACCTGGAAAAAAGCCTGCAGCTAAGGTCTGTGGGGATCATGCGGACGGCGGATATACGCGGGTTCCGGTTTTTCGCCCGCAAATTGGGCCGGGTACTGGCGCATCTGCTTGTATCAGGGCGAAAGATAACGAAAAAGATCGCTGCTGCTTTAAGACCGATCTCGATCGCCATGACGGATGTGAGTGATGTTGTTGATACAACTGCCGCTGTCGCTGGATCATGCCTGCGGGAACTTCCGGTGCCGGAACTGCATGAGTCGCCTGTCCCCTTGCCCGGGTTCAGGCCGGCGGAGGTCTCCGATATGCCGGTTGCCGGGCACGATATCTTCAGCGGCCTGCTTAAAGGCGGTGTATTTCACGCGGCGCTCGGCAGGACGATTGTCTACAGAAAAGGGCAAGAATATTTCGCCTTCAAATTTCTCAAGAAGACAAGGCATATTACACCGGCAGGGAAGGAGGAATATGAGACGGAAGATCCGGGCAGGCTTGTCTATGAGAGTGAATTTTTTGATTATCTCAACAAATTAAAAGAAAGCGATCCCGGCCTGTTAAAGGGAGATTATCCCCGCGCCGTGCCTGTTGATGATAAAAGGGCAATACGTGTCTCCACAGGACTTATCCCCGGAGAAATGGAGAGCAGGCTCAAAGAGTCTGTATCAAAAACAGCGAAACCCGGTGAGGTAACGGAAATAGATGATACGGGCGGGTGTTATACGGTTATGGTGTATAAAACAGGCAGCCCGGATTATTTCACCTATCTGCACGAGGCGGAGGACGACGGTAAGGCGAGCGAGGCGTGTGTCAGGAACATACACGACCTGTTCGTGCTGGCAGGATACGGCCTGATACATCCGGATATTATAGAGCTGTTCCATAACATCCATGATCCAAGACCTGATAGAGGAGTTTATCTCTGGATGGCGGATATATTAAGACCTGATCTGCCAAGACAGGGAGCCGGGCGGATCCACGGGTGGGAAACAACGGTGCTTTACCCGAACATGCGTCTTTCAGGTCTTGCGGACTTCGCGGAGATCGTTTCTCTCAAAGATCTCTTGAGCCTTACGCACCATCATTCCGACTATATGGAGATCGGCCTCCGGGAACTTCCAGAAAGGGAGAGAGGGAAATTCCTGCTTGCTCATTACATGGGGAATTATCTCCTGGCATGGGCGCTGAACGAGGGCAAACGCCTTAAAAGCTCGGACGGGCTGGACTGGAAAGACAAACGGAAGATCCGGAGCCTCGGGAAAAGGCTGAAGGACGTATACTCTGAGGCTTACGGGGCATTTACAGGGGAGGCGGAAGAGGACATAGGGGCGCTCGTTGACTGGGAGATGTTCGCCACACAGATGGCATTTTTCATGGGTGGAGCGTATAAGGAGTACACGGATAAGGATATTCCGGAAAAAGTATTCGGATTAAAGGACCTGCGGATAGCCCCTGGAAACGGCTGGGGGTATATTCACAGAGATGTCATAGAGGAGGCGCTGAGCGCGAGAAAAGGGATACGGACAAAGCCGGTGATAGAAAAATATTTCGTCCGTCCGCCCGCTCGAAGGCCGTTCCATCCGGATGTCCTGATTTTCAGGCCTGATTTTGCGTTCCTGATAAAAGGTGAAAAGGACCGGACGCTTGCGTCAGGATTAGAAAAGTTACACAGGGAGTATTCAAAAGGCTGGCGGTTTGACGGGAAAAATGATGACCTTGGCCCTCTAAACGGCCCGAACCCTTTAACAGAGCTTGTCAGGGCCAATTACATATACACCATGGCCATGATCGGGAGGCATGAGCGCCATTCTGCCGGCGACTCCGGAAACGAGATCGAACGTCCGCTCTCAAGTATCCCGGAACATGAGATCAAGAATACCGGAACCAGGAGCCGGGATGTATTCACCCGGGTGAAGGCGTATCTGGCAGGGATAAAAGACGAGACACCGGTGAAAGGAAAGACGGCGCCCATAGATATTGTCATAGACCTGTCCTTGATACCCGCGCTGGACATAAGGGAGAATATGGAAACATGGGCGTATCTTATCCTGTCATGTATCAGGATGAGGAACGTGAACTTTATATTCGAGATCCCGGATGTGACAGGTGAAGGCGCTGTGCCGGAGTCTCTCAGAAAAGATATTGAGAATGCCGCTGAAGCCGCGGATGTTCTGGCGATGTTAAAAGACATGATAAGGGAAAAGGCATTATTGTTCGGGCAGGATGAGGACGTGGAGGACATTGTTGGACAGCGTATCAACGCAGGCAGACGGGATAACGCCGTGGAGATACCGATAATATCGAAAGCATACCTTGAATGGGCAAGGGAGATGGATATGGAACTTGCGCCGAACCAGTATCCTGTCGCTATGGCCGGCCGCACCGCGGGCAGGGAAGGAGAGGTTCCTCTCAGGAATTTCGAGGCCGCGTTAACCATAGGGCTTGCAAAGGCTTCCCTGGTCGTGGCCAGGAGAAGGGACGATGAAAAGAGCGGAGAAGAGAAAGAGTTCCCGCTGTTAAAAAGGAAGCTTGTCGAAAAACTCCAGAAGTTGTACGGCGTTTTCCGGGAAGACGTAATATTTACCGCGGAGACCCTTGACAATATGGTACATCCTTCATCCAAAGTAAGGTTGAATCTGGCCATATCGCTGGCATTGCCGCCGGTAACAAGGATGTATTTTGACAGGTTGCGGGATCTCCACGATAATATCCAGCTCGCCCTGCAGGTCGCATAACAAATTCCAAAATTCCAACAAATTCCAATACCGTTTATGAAACCAATCCTACACCATAACTGGTTCCAATCCCACACCTGTACCTTATTTTAATTCCAAACCTGTCTATACTCAACTTTTTTGAAAGAATTTTGTTCAAAAAATGTCTATATAGTGGAGGTGGTACATATGCCAATTAGACGATTACGCGGCCTGAGGGTACAGGTGTAAGATTGGATTTGGGTACAACTGTGCGCTTGAAATGATAACCGGTACTGTATTCCTATTGTATTCCTAGATTGGATTTGGGTACAACTGTGCGCTTGAAATGATAACCGGTACTGTATTCGCAACTGTGCGCTTGAAATGATAACCGGTACTGTATTCTGTATTCTTAAAGCGCCTTATGTCATCCCTTGGAGAGCGCTCTTCGACCAGCTTCATATCCTTTCAAAATAGCTTCTTCTCCCCGATAAAATTCAAACGTAGCTATATTACCAATATCTGGCTCTATCATAATATCTGCTTTACGAACCTTTGATCTGACAATTTCATATTCCATAGCGTAAAGCGCCTGTGTTAAAACATCAAATATGTTCGGTGTATTCGCATCTACTCCTTGAGATACTACCGGTATTTTCTCCTTAAAGTCATCGACAACTTTTCGAAGACTTTCCATTTTATCCTTATTCTCGCGAATAATGGTATTGATTTGATTATTTAACGCCATAAGAACGGTACTTTTATCGAAAACAGAACTTCCCCTGATAAATTCCTGGTTTTTTGTTTCCACACTTTCTTGTTTCTTGGATTTTTTTCTTTTGCTCGGAGCCTGGATCACATTACAAGCAATAACTGATGTTGCTCCCATCTTCTTTACCACATTTACCGGAAGAGGATTAACAATCCCCCCATCAATTAAGAATCTGTCTCTAATTTTCACTGGCATAAATATTACAGGAATGGAAATGCTAGCTCTTACTGCTTCGATCACCGAACCTTCTTTCATCAAAACTTCCTCTCCGGTATTTACATCAGTTGCCATAACTGCTAAAGGAATCTTTAAATCCTTGAACTGAATATCTCCAATAATCGTTTTTAATAATTCTTTAACTTTTTCTCCGTGGACAAACCCTTTAAACTTAAACGCTAAATCAAAATCCGCTAACTGAAATAACCGTTTCCAATCTGTTTTCAGGACTACTTCTTCAAATTCTGTTATTGTTCCTCCCTTGGCATAACATGCACCGACAAGCGCTCCGATACTGGTGCCAGCTATCATATCGATAGGGACTCTCTCCTCTTCCAGAGCTTTAATCGCACCAATGTGCGCTAGCCCTCTCGCTGCACCACTACCTAAAACTAAGCCGATCTTTGATCTTTTTTTAAAGAATCTCATAACATATAATAAGACGCTCTATTTTATTCTTTTGTTTACATCAAGTTATAAAGCAAATATTTATCTCCTGACATGTCCTTTCTCCTTGCAAGAGTTAAGAATTAAATATTTGATTCACATCTGCTTTTGTTCTAAGAAGTTACATAGAACGTCTTACACATCCTGTCATACAAAAATTCGAACCCTTGCGCTGTTGGATGAGAAGCACAAGGGTTCGAATGGGTTGCAATGGCGGAGGAGGTAGGATTCGAACCCACGGTGCCTTGCGGCACAACGGTTTTCAAGACCGCCGCTTTCGACCACTCAGCCACTCCTCCGCGCACTAATCTGTCGTTTTGGTGGTTCATCCTTCTTAGCCGCAAGGCTAAGGAGGACTCAGCCACTCCTCCGCGTCATGGCTTCTTATTTTACCAGATCTTATTGGTATTCACAAACTCCAGTACATTCCCGTAAACCAGGCGATAGATCTCGGCTGAATTAAGCGCCGCTTTCTTTATAAAACCTGTGAACGAAAGGTCAAATAACGGGCAGAACACAGCCATCACTATAACAAGGTTGCCCACGAATATAAGGACCAGGGAAAAAAGAAGCCCTGACTTGACGATATCCGGCTGCCGCAACCTGATGACTTCCGAGGTCATGACAAAATGAAAAGCAAGCGTTACCCCGATCAGGAAGATGAAAACAAGGCTCATATGCGGGAATTGTTTGTCCATGGCCCTTAACGCGAAATACACAGGGCCAAGCAGGACGGTATAAATAGGGACAAAGTATGGGCTGAGTTCAATAAAGAAATTTGTCTTTGAAGTGACCACGTTCCCGCCGGAAGGTGTGACGTTGAATGAGATGACTTTCCCGCCGCAGAGCCATGTGGCGATCACGTGCATCGTCTCGTGACCCAGGACGTAAATATACGCCGGACGCATGATCAGAACATGGAACAGAAGATACGCGAGAAGCCCTCTTTCCAGAACATGCAATGTGCCGCTGAAAACACTTATCCCCGAGATCAGCAGGTAAAAAGCCCGGCCTGTGCCGATAGCGACCGGTATGGCAAAAATACCTATAAGAGTCTTCAATAACTTCGCAAACATCTGTCTATGACACTCCGGGCTCGATCCTTTCAGCGCCGAAATAGGGCCTGAGCGGTTCCGGTATATTCACGGACCCGTCTTCATTCTGGTGGATCTCAAGAAGAGCTATTACCAGTCTCGGGAGCGCCACTCCGGAACCGTTCAGCGTATGGACATACCGCGGTTTCCGGGATCTCGCCGCCGGCTGGTATTTTATATTCGCGCGTCTTGCCTGAAAATCAGTGAACACGGAACAACTTGACACTTCAAGCCATTTTTTCGTGCCCGGCGCCCACAGTTCGATATCGTAACATTTGTGCGCCGAGAAACTGATCTCGGCCGTGCAAAGCGCGGACACGCGGTACGGGAGCTCAAGCTTTTTCAGTATATCCTCGGCATCGGCAAGCAGTTTCTCAAGCTCGCCCATTGAATCTTCCGGCCTGGTGAACCTGACCAGTTCCACCTTGTCGAACTGGTGCACGCGGATAAGGCCTTTTGTATCCTTACCGTACGACCCCGCTTCCCTGCGGAAACAAGCTGTATACGCGGTATAACAAACAGGCAGCTCTTCCTCATCCAGCACTTCATCGGCATGAAGATTCGTGACGGGAACTTCCGCCGTAGGGATCAGAAAATAATCTTCTTCCGCGATCCTGTACATATCCTCTTCAAGCTTCGGGATCTGTCCCGTGCCGTACATGCTCTTTCTGTTCACCAGGAACGGCGGGAAGACTTCCCGGTACCCGTGCTCTTTTACATGAACATCCAGCATAAAATTTATAAGAGCCCTTTCCAGTCTGGCTCCGAGCCCTACATACAGCGGGAAGAAAGAACCCGTTATTTTCGCGCCTCTCTCAAAATCAAATAACTTGTTTATCTGTCCGAGTTCAAGATGATCACGCGCCTCGAACGAGAACTCCGGCACCTCTCCTGCCTCTTTTATGAGTTTGTTATCCGCCTCGCCTTTGCCGACGGGCACGCTTTCATGGGAGATGTTGGGTATCAGATCGAGGATAGTGTAATATTCGGTCTCGACAGCATTTAACTGATCGTCAAGTTCCTTTATCTTATCTGACATCGAGTTGACTTCGGCCTTCGCGCCGGTTACATCCGCCTTCTGTTTTATCAGCTCTCCTATTTTCCTGGATGCTTCGTTCTTACGGCGTTTGATATCTTCAGCGGCTTGTAACAATCCTCTCCTTTTTTCGTCCAATTGAAGGAATTTCCCGACAAGTTCTACGTCATCACCCCTGCCGGTCATGGATTTCCTGACGATATCCGGATTTTCCCTGATAAACTTCGTATCAAGCATGGTTATGCTCCTGTCTGTAACGATAACGGGGCCGGTTCAGTCCGCAAACTACGCTGCGGCGGTAAACGCGTCCCGGCCGTGTTGCTACAATTATATATGTTCGCAAGGCGTTATGCAATAGTATCACCCTTCCGGCACGGGCAATAACTTAACCTTTTATTACACCCACCGGACGCATCCTGGCGACCTTCTCGGAGATACCCGCTCCCTGCACGATATCTACCACTTCGCTTACATCCTTATATGCCTCTGAAATCTCCTCGTGAAGCGTGTCTCTTCCCGTATATCTCACCATGATACCTTTATCGGCAAGCTCCCGGGCAATAGCGCGTCCTCGCGTGATCTTTTTCGCGGCGGTCCGCGATAAAAGCCTGCCCGCGCCGTGACAGGTGGAATAAAAGGTCTCCTCGGCAGCCCTGGTCCCGGCCAGCAGGTACGAACACCTGCCCATATCCCCGGGAATTATGACGGGCTGGCCGGCTTCTTTATAATCTTCGGGCAGGTCCTCATGCCCGGGAGGAAAAGCCCGGGTAGCGCCTTTACGGTGGACGCACAGGAGCTTCTCCTTCCCGTCTATCTCATACTTTTCGATCTTCGCGATATTATGAGCGACGTCATAGACCAGGGACATCCCCAGGGAACGGGCGTCCCGGCCAAAGAAGTCTTCAAAAACCTGCCTCGTAAGGTGCATGAGCACCTGACGGTTGGCCCATGCGTAATTCGCGGCGCAACGCATGGCGCCAAGATACGCCTTCCCTTCATCGCTTTTAACCGGGACACAGGAGAGTTGTCTGTCGGGAATATTTATGTTGAACTTACTAAGGAGTTTTACCATCCTGGCGGCGTAATCAGTGCAGACCTGGTGCCCGAATCCCCTGCTGCCGGTATGGATCATCACGGTGATCTGCCCCTTCTTGATCCCGAACGCTTCAGCCGCGTCCTGCCGATAGATCTCATCAACCACCTGGACTTCAAGAAAATGGTTCCCGGACCCCAGTGTTCCGGGCTGGCGGCGGCCGCGTTCGTAAGCCCTTTCTGAAACCTTTGAAGGATCAGCGGCCGCGATAGCCCCGTTCTCCTCGCAATGTTCCAGGTCCTCCGGCCATCCGTAGCCCTTTTTCACGGCCCATCCGGCGCCTTCGGTAAGTATCTTCTTTTCCTCGTGAAAATCGACTCTGATCTTGCCCATGGACCCGACACCGGTAGGCACTTTCGAGAAAAGAGAGTCAACGAGCCCTTTCACCCGGCCCCGGACATCTTCCTCCATAAGATCCGTCCTTATAAGCCGCACTCCACAATTGATGTCAAAACCAACTCCTCCGGGGGTAATCACGCCGCCCGCTTCTATATCGGTCGCGACGACTCCCCCTATTGGCAATCCGTATCCCCAGTGTATATCGGGCATGGCCATAGATGCCTTTACGATCCCGGGGAGATACGCGGCGTTCACGATCTGCTGGGGAGCATTGTCCTTAACGATGCTTTTCAGCATCTTCTCGTCCGAAAAGATCATCCCGGGGACTCTCATACCCTCCATGTAGCTGGAGGGGATACGCCACCTGAAATCGTCTATTTTCTCCAATCTACCTGTAAAAGCCTGCGCCATGGTCGTCCTCCCGGTTGAACTCTCTTCCCCTCTATTTAAAAGAATGCGTTATACCTGCTCCCCTCCCCCCTTTGAAAAAGGGGGTTAGGGGGATTTTTTAATTTATAATCTTTCTTTTACTGCTTGATAAATCACTTCCATAACAGAATCCAGCTCTTGCAAAACTTGTAGATTGTTAAAACGCAATACATATAATCCCTCGTTCTTGAACTTAGATCCCTCGACTCGGGATGACAACTTTCTGTCATTTTCCCGCGTAATCAACGAGCTTTGTGTTTTAAATTCACGTTGTATTTTAACACCCTTAAAAGAAAATCCCCCTAACCCCCTTTTTCAAAGGGGGGAAATACTTGCCCTTTCTTTCAACGGGGGGAAATACTTGCCCTTTCTTTCATTTTTCTTTCATATTATTTTTGACACTACCGAACTATACGTCAAAAACCACCGTTACGGTATATCCGTCATCGGTATCCCGTATCGCAACATCGTGATACGTCGCGGCTTTTATCTCCGTATGGATCCTTCCTGTATTATCTCCCAGCTTCTGCCCTTTTACTTCGGCGGCAAGCCTGTTCTCTTCAAGTTTCCCGACATGGAATTCCGTGAATAAAACCCCTTTAATATACGAAACATAAAGGATCTCGTTGAGCCACGAGATAAGGAGCCCTTCCCTGTCAGGCGCTTCCACTTTGATATTTACGGACTCTTCGGGTTCTATCCCCCCCAGATCCGCCATCATATCGAACATGGCAAAAGCGGCGTTCTCGAAAAGTCCGGACAGATCTTTCCCGTATATTTTCGCCGCGATATCGGCTGTATGCGGGATCTGTTCGTAACGTTTCATGGTCTTATTATACGGCGGTTATTATCTATTTTGCAATGTTTTTGATATTTTTTGGCCGTCTCTGAGCATGCAGGGTGGTACCTAATGGGGCGTCCCCATTACGTATTGGCTATTGGAAATGTCAATATAAAGACTTCAATCCGGGGAATGTAACCAGAACCAGTATTAAACCGAGTGCAATGAGCAAGATAATCAAGACTGCTATAGACAGCCTCCTTGAACGCAATGGAGTGTAACCGCGCTCTTTCACGAACTGTGCTATCACATCTCTCCGTTCCTTACGCGCGTCTTCAGGCAGATATGGTACGTGAGTAAAGAGCCGTCCCAAAGTAGCGCTCAGCCGCATATGCACATTTACTGCCCAACCTGAGGCTTCCAGGAGGACACTCATATCCCTTTTGCGTACTTTGACAAAACCCGCAATTATGCCCGGTAATAAAATAATGACTGCTATTCCCCCCAATGCAACCAGAATATGAGCTGGTTTTACCTGGGAGAGGGCCCTGGTAACATAAGCAAAGGATGTCCCAAGAGCCGCAATAGCTATGCCTCCACCTAACAAGAGATCGCGAGTCATGCCTGACGCGCTGGGGGTAGTAAAACTTTTTTCTAACTTACCTTCGCGTGATTTGGTGAATTTATCTATTTGTTTTCTCATGAAACTTGTAAATTGCCGGAAAGGTGCTCTCACTGATTCATAGATGCTGATAGGATTTTCCACTATATCCACTATTTCCGCATCCCACTCCCGGTCGTCTACGGTAAAAAAGATGCCGCGTTTTCCAATACGTAACCTGCCTGCAGTGCCAGAAGTTACCGCAGCCACGATCTCAAATTTAACATCTTTATCCTGGCGGCCGGTAACCTCCACATACAACAGATATATACAACTTTTTTCCGCTATATTTTTGTGTGCCTGCCGATCCTGAACCTTTATTGTAAAAGTAATTCGTCTTCCATCAATCACCAATGTGCCCATTTCAAAAAGGGAACGAGTTCGAGGATTGTAAAGATTCGAAAAACTCACAAAATTGTTTGCCAATTCCATCAACCATCTCTGGTAAAGGATTAATTTTTCCAAATTATGCATCTGGTCCAAATCATCAGCCACAGCCAGATCTTTTGCAATAAGCTCACTCACCTGTTCATTGCAGGGTCCATTAACATAGGCGCGCAGTTTATCCACGCCCAGTTTTTCTACCTTTATACCCTGCTTGTTCTCTAACCACGCTCGATATGAGGCAAATACATTTTTTGCCTTATTCCACTGTTTTTGGGTAAGGTGTTTGACCGGCCCTCCAAGGGCACGTTTCAGAACCTTCTCCTTAAGATCGAACAGGTGTTCAACATATAAGGGATTGATCATTGCCTCTAGATCCAAAATGCCATCGGGGTTGGGCACAGCCAACGGGGCATCCTTAATCCGGGCTTTCATCATCGGTTTATCCGTAAAATCGATCTCGTCGAGCTCCTTCTGGCGAAGCTGCATCTGAGCTGCCGCTCTCTCATCGAACCTGACCATTGCGCACTGCGTAAAATACTCCTCGATCTTCTCTTCTAAACCAGCCATCAACTCATAAGCCTGCGGTGTTTCGGTTCCCCAGGGCATAACCTCTGTGATATCCTGTCCCTGAGGAATTTCACCTTTCGCTTTCCATGCAAGATATGCTTCTGTCTCATGAAAAAATGTTTTAAGCTGCTCTTGACCGATCCCCGGCTTGCCGCTGGCATCAAGAACAGAGCCAACAGTCTCTATAACAGAGCTAATAAATTGAGCTAAATCAGGATCGGATGCGGCTTCCGAAGGGATAATACCGTCGCCATTATTCGCCGCACTAGCCATAATGCTTTGCACATCACGTACCTGAGCCAGACTGATCTTCTGCGTCCCCGGCAAATTGAGATTGGTCAAGATAAGTTCTGCTACTGCTCGTAATTTTTTACCTTCAGTATGACTGGTATCGATCTCGTTTAACTCTAAGACATCAGTACCCTCGGATAAACGGCTGCGATTGGTAAGAAATCGAAATAGCCAGGCCTGTGCCTCCTTGACTTCATTAGTTCTGATGCGACCGTTTTGATCAGTATCCACATAAGAAGCAAATACATGATCACAGTTGAGACTATTGATCGGAACACTTGTAGCTGCCCAATGCGCCTCATCAAGAACTTGTATCTTCTCCAAATCCTGCGCATCCAGGATCCTAAGCTGATAACTTCTACCGTAATTTTTAAATACCACTTGAGACATGAATAGCTCTCCCCGGTTAGTATTTTAGATGTCTTTTTGCTCTATTTGTAAAGAAAAAACCCTAATATGGTGCTGTTTATATTATCTCTTTTGGCAAGTTTTGACAAGTTGAAAATACTCTCTGATATGCTGTTTATTTGCAAGGAATTATGGTTTCCCTTTTGAAAATAAAATGCCCTTGCTTCTAGAACCCATTTCATAACCCCGTTCGTTACGAGGCTGAGCGAAAAAGTCATTGACAAGGCCTGAGGGGCAAAATGCCCGGAAACGTAGCCGATGCGCTACGTTGAGGACATCTTGCTACGAGACCGAGGACATGGTTCCTAGGGAATCCTGAGGCCAGAGAGCCTCAGGGAAAACGCAGTCAATGGGTTTTGCAGCCAGCCGCAGTAGAACAGGGTTATGAAATGGGTTCTAATGTTTTTGATATTTTCTGGCCTTCTCTGAGCATGCAGGGTGGTACCTACTGGGGCGTCCCCAAATAAGTCCCCAAATAATTGGATCACATCAGCATCGCGATCTTCAGCATCAGGCTTTTTTCCAAATAGTCTAAATCAAACGGTTTTACGATATAATCCGCCGCCCCCAATTTAACGGTTTCCTGCGCTATTTTCTCATCCATAACCGCGGTAGCCATGATTATGCCTATATCCTTATCGATCTCCCTGATCTTCTTAATCGCTTCCACGCCGTTCATTTCGGGCATCCTGATATCCAAAAGAACAACATCCGGCTTTTCCGCTTTGATCTTTTTAATCCCTTCTACGGCCGAAGTAGCCGTTATTACTTCGTATTCTTTCCGTGTCAGAAATTTTTCCAAAAGATCGCATATTTCGATTTCATCATCAATTACTAAGATTTTTCCTTTCATGACCCCTCATTACGGTTGTACCGGACAGTTTTCAGTATTTTCTCCATGCTTACTGATAAAATTTTTTTTCTGCCCGGGAGTTTTTGATCATTTTCTAAAATTATTCCGGTTTCTGAGATAATTTTCCCTTGACCTTTTCCAGAAGAACGTCAAGATCTATGGGTTTTGTTAAAAGATCCCTCCTGTCAAAACCCACGGATCTTAGATCCTTAAGATACTTCGTTAAGCCTATCGATCCGGTCAGGAAAATAACAGGTGTCTTTATTCCCAATCCAGACATTTCTTTCAAAATATCTATGCCTTTCATCCCCGGCATCTTAAAATCCAGGATAACAAGATCTATCTTGTTACCGGATCCGAATATCCCTATGGCCTCGTCTCCTCCCAAAGCAGTGACTACCTCAAAGCCTTTCTTTATAAAAAACTTCCGCAGGAGGTTTACTATCTCTACCTCATCATCGACTATCAGGATCTTGTGCTTCATGTCTTATCCCTCCACCGGTAAAACAACAGTAGCGGTCGTTCCTTCTCCGGGTGTACTTATATACGTGAGTTTGCCGCCATGCGCCTTGACAATACCATAGCACACGGAAAGCCCAAGGCCCGTTCCCTTTTCTTTGGTCGAAAAAAACGGGTCAAAAATGTTTTTCAATATACCTTCCGGGATACCGCATCCTGTATCCTTGATATCCACGCGTATCTTATCGTCTTTCCGAAAAGCGGATACGGTGACCCTCCCTCCGTCAGGCATGGCTTCGGCGGCATTGTTCAGTATATTCACAAAAACCTCTTCAATATGGTTCCTGTCCATCTTCACTACCGGCAGTTCGGCGGCATAATCCCTGGCTATTTCGATGTCTTTAAGCGAGTATTGATGCTCTAACAATTCAATCGCGTCGTCCAGGACGTCTCTTATGTTGTTTTCTTCCGGCCCCCCCTTACTCGGCTTTGAAAACATGAGCAGCCTGTGAATTATATCCTTTGCCCGGAAGCACTGCGTTTTAATAATTTCAAGGTTTTCCTTCAATTCTTTATTTTTTAGATCCTCCATCAAAGAAAGGTGGCTTCTCCCCGCTATTATCATTAAGGGGTTGTTCACTTCATGGGCCATCTCCGAGACTAACGTGCCTATGGACGCAAGTTTTTCCGATTCTATCAACAGTTTCTGCATCTTATTGCGCTCGGTGATGTCCCTGGCCACGCAGACTATGCCAAGAATCTTCTCACAATGCTTGCCTTTTTGTTTAAATATCGGACAATCAGCTACCGGCCCTTTGTGGGGGCAATCTATCGCTTTCAACGCCGCGCCGCTTAAAAGAACGGGTATTTCCCTGCCGTCTTTAGCCTTGTAGTTTATCTCATAATTCTCGAACTGTTCTTCTTTTATAAGTTTCTCTAATTTCGTGCCCTTAAAAAGCATTTCTTCTTCTTCTTCTGGAAACAAAAGACTTATGTTTTTTCCGATAAGTTCATCTTCCTTATATCCTAAAAGTTCACATGCCGCTTTATTCACCATGCTGATCACCGCGTCCGGATCAATCACAATCAAGATATCGGTCATGCTTCCTATAATATTATCCACATAATCTTTTGAGACGGTAATCTTCTGTAAACTCTCGGTCATCCTGTCAAATTCCCTTGAGAACTGGCCGATCTCATCTTCCGCGTCCGTCCCGACTCTATACTCAAGATTTCCCCGGCCGATTATTTCAACTCCTTTATGCAGCTTATAGAGCGGCCCGGATATCCGCTTTGAAAGATATACGCCGATTACTCCCGCTATCAATGGTATAAAAATCAGCATCATAGTAAATAAGGATCTTATTATACTCAGAGGCCCCATGACCTCGCCTTCATCGATCTCTGCCAAAACGATCCACTGCATTCGGGGCACATGGTCGTGTACCCCCCAAACCTTAACTCCCCTGTAATCCGCATATAACAAAGGCTTGTGCGGGTGGGGCTTATCGCCATATTTTTTTATATCCTCAAACGCTCTTCTTGTGTTTTCGTTGTCAACCTTCAGGTCAAGGAAGGTGTCCTTCATAAAGAGAGAGGGGGTTATCATATAACCGTTTTTATTCACAAGATAGATTTCTCCCGTCTCGCCCAGGCCTGTCCTGTCCCCTGTGATCCTGCTTATTTTCTCCATTGGAACCCTGGCAACAACAACACCTAAAAGAACCTTATTTTCTTCATCCAGAACCGGCGCGGAAAAAGCAATGGCAGGTATCTTCTTATCCTGCGAAACGCAGGCGTCTTTAATAAAAACCCCTTCTTCCCCGCCTAGAAAATAAGGATCGCCGCTCTTATCTTTTCCGATATCCTCTTCAACGCTTGAAGCGACGATAACCCCGTTTTTGTTTAAAACAAAAACATCATAAGAGTATTCCCGCCGGGCGGCTGTGCCCTTCAGTCTTTGTGTTGCGTCATTTAGTTTACGGCTGTAATCCTCTCCTTCGGCGCTTGCTGACAGGAGCCGTTCAATGACAATACTTTCCGCTAATTGCCTGATCTGGTCCCTGCCCGTCTCTAAAAACGTCTCTAGATGGTGCGTTCTTGACTGGACAGTTGTGCACAGATGGTTAAAACTCTCGTTTTTCAGAGCATGGCTTACCACTATATACGCAACGGACACACCAATACCAGTAAGTATCAGCCCTGTCAGGAAAAAGGAAACGGCTATTTTATCGGCTATCTTCATAAATCATCTTTCAAAAAAGGCAACTCCGGCTTTATGCCGGGATCTTTTTACAACATGCCCGCAAATTGCCTTTTCCCGCTATCATACTTCGCGGGAAGGCTTATTGCATAATACCTTTTAGGAAATATACATTTTCCTAAATGAAGTGTAGCTTTTTAGGATACATAAGTCAAATTTATAGGATAAATTTCTTATAACGTCCATTCCACTTCAAAGAGGCTGTCGTGCTCAATTAATATAAACATCGCTTTTCCCTCGAGATGACGGCAGTATCGGTGTCCAAACAGTGTTCACGATACATCTGAAAAGACAAATAGGTGAAATTAATACAAATAGACACAAATTGCAAGCTTCTGAATAAAGTTCCGCAAAATAAAATATACTGTGTCATTGCGGGGAGCGCTTGCCCCGAACAACTTCGAGGAAAGGGAAGTCGAGGGGAAGCGATGAAATAATCTCTGCAACGTAGTATATTTATTGAGATTACTTCAGCCCCCGGTTCGGCCTTGTTTATCCCGAGCCCTTCGACTTTGCTCTGGATAAACAAGGCCGAGGGACCCACCACGGGTCGGGACTTCGCAAAGACACAACTTCTTTCTGACGGATCAAGTTCGCCGGGCGGCATTATCCATTACTATTAATATCGCAGATGGCAACGGCAGGTGGCAAAAAAAAGAAAGAAAAGCGGTTACGTTTACTACACTTTAAAATGAATAAATTCCGGCTTAGACAAGCCCGACACCCCTGCTTCCATATCATTATTTCTTAACCGAACTGATAACTACAAAACCGCCATTCCCGGATCCTTCTTGAGGGTTCTCAACGGTATTTAATTTATCGGGGTAATCAAATACGGTCTGGTAACATAAAAAACTGCCGAACCCTGCTGTTCCAAGTAATTGCATAACTTCTTCAATGCCGAAAAAACGGGCGTGGCCATAAAATATACTTCCCTTTTTCTGATAAAACCTGCCCAGAAAACTTTCTTTATCTATTATGCCTATGATGACCTTTCCTCCCGGTTTTAATATTCGCGCCGATTCCCTTATGACCTTTTCAGGGTCCCGGACAAAGCACAGTGTAACGATTATCGCCACATAGCCAAAACTGGAATCCTTGAACGGAAGTTCTTCGCCCGATCCCAACCTGGCATCTACTCCTCTTTCCCTGGCAAGTTCAACCATTTTCTCCGATGGATCGATCCCCACTGTGATCCTCAACGGCGCGGCAAACCTTCCGGAACCAACGCCAATTTCCAGGCCCTTACCTTTTTCAGGTAAGACCTTCTTGACGGCTTCAAGCTCCGACAAATACGCGAACTTATTTTCATCATACCACGCGTCATATTCTTTATAATGTTTGTCGAAAAGGTCGCTCATCCTTCGACTCCTTCCAGTCGCTCAGGATGACCCTGAGCGCAGACGAATGGGTCATAGATCCAGATCCCCCCACCAGCCATCATAGAACCTTTTCATATGTTCATGCATCTCCTTGTCTTCGCGAGTTTCGGTTTCATTTATTTTTTCAAAATTAAACTTATAATTCAAGCAGTATTCTACCAACACTTCATTGGCTCTATTGATCTTTTTAAATTTTTCTTCACACTTCTTTTTGTCTTTTCCTTTACACTTGTCAGGGTGGTATTTTAAGGAAAGTTTCCTGTAAGCTTCCTTTATCTCGGGAATAGTCGCAGCCTCCCCCAGCTTCAGCGTTTTTCTTGCTTTATCTATTTTATTCATCTTGAGATCCTTTGTCGCTTCGCTCCTCAGGATGAGCAGTCGAAGCTATGAAAAACTCCCCGACTGCTCATCTATTTTATTATGACCAGCCATTTTAAGTTCCT
>JAYEOV010000064.1:29907-39403 GCA_034723315.1 Candidatus Omnitrophota bacterium
CCAAAAACTTTCTTAATATTTTTGCTCCCGCATTTTTTGCACTTTAGCTCTACCTTTTCAGAAGTTATCCCTACTAACAGATCAAATTTCTCGCCACACTTTTCACACACATACGTATATATCGGCATAGTTCTCCTCCCCTGTTTTCATTGTTTATTCCTCTTGAGATCCTTCGTCGCTCCTCAGGATGAGCAGTCGGGGCCATAAAATAGGTTCTAGTTAAACATGCGGTTTAATCGCATTTTCTAATGCACTTTTAGGAAGTGCGCCAATAACTTTATCGACTATTTGCCCATCTTTAAAAACCGCCAGTGTCGGTATACTCATAACGCCGTAAGCGGCCGATGTCCGGGGACCCTCATCCACATTCAACTTACACACTTTTAATCGGCCTTTGTACTCTTCAGCTATAGCCTCTACTGACGGAGCGACCATTTTACATGGCATACACCACTCTGCCCAAAAATCAACCAGAACCGGAACATCGGATCTTATTACTTCTTGTTCAAAATTTACGTCTGTTACATTAATTTCCATTTTGACCTTCCTTGTTACAATTTTTTTACCCTACTTCCCCCTCTATAAAAAATCCCCCTAACCCCCTTTTTCAAAGGGGGAAAATACCTGCTATTTTTTTTATTTTTCTTTCATAATATTTTTGACACTACTTACATTGCTATACAAAAACTACTTTTTAAAAATCCCCACTATATCTTTCACCCTTTCATCGATCACGCTATAACAGGTTTTTACGCCTTCCTTGCTCGGGGTAATCACTCCCCTGCTCCGCAATATCCCCAGGTGCTGAGAAACCGTGGATTGGGGCAACTTAAGAACTTTAACCATCTTTTTTACACTGCATTCATCGCCCATCAATCCCTTGACGATCTTCAGACGAACAGGATGAGCTATCGCCTTTAAAAGCTCACTGTCCTTGTTATAATCTATTCCCATAACCTGCTCCCCTTTTCTCAGGACTTAAAAAATCCCCCTGGTCCCCTTTTTCAAAGGGGGGAGGCGATAAAATATATCCAATTATCACAATAATACGATATTACGATATTATTGGTTTTTGTCAAGCTTTTTTCGCGCTATAAAACCTGCTTGAAATTTTCTGCCATATCCGTTCTATACTCCCAGTTACGGGGCCCCGGGTAAATTCCACAACGGAAAGCTTTTCCATTTGGGCCTCAGTCACCTTTTTATCATATGGGATGACCCCCAAAAATTCGGCATTTGAATCCTCGCTCAGCCGTTTGATCTTATCGGTCATATCCGTGTTCAGATCATATTTATTCACCACAACACCCGACGATACACCGAAATGTTTTGTCACTTCCAATATACGGCGCATATCATGAATACCTGAGACAGTCGGTTCCGTAACGATCAACGCGTAATCCGCCCCGGTCAAAGAAGCTATTACCGGACAACCCGTCCCCGGAGACCCGTCTATTAACTCCTTATCTCTTCCGGATTCATGAGCAAGCAAAGCCCCCTTATTCCTCACAAGAGTAACCAGCCTTCCCGAGTTCTCTTCGGCAACACCAAGTTTCGCGTGACTCATCGGACCGAACCGCGTCTCGGAAATAAACCACTCTCCGTTGACGGCGTCTTCTATTTTTATGGCCTTATCCTCACATACGAGGTAACACACGCCGCATCCCTCACAGGCAACAGGATCAACAAAAAAACACGGCCTGCCATCAACTGTTTCTTTCCTGATAGCCGAAAATTGACATGCCTCCTCGCACTTACCGCATCCGGTACATTTTCCCTGATCTATTTCAACTCTTACGCCGCCGCTGAAATCTCCTCTTTCCCGGATGCGAGGACTCAAAATAAGATGCAGATCAGCCGCGTCCA
The DNA here is from genome assembly GCA_034723315.1 of Candidatus Omnitrophota bacterium. Lineage (GTDB taxonomy): Bacteria > Omnitrophota > Gorgyraeia > Tantalellales > Tantalellaceae > JAYEOV01. The sequence goes on from JAYEOV010000064.1 coordinate 31,774, forward strand.
CATCGCAGTCTGATATTACCGTATCTTTAGCCAGAGCCACAAAAGAAGCTACAATAGACGTCTTGCCGGTCCCTCCTTTACCGCTTATAACAACAAGTTCTTTAGGCTTACCCGCCCCCACGGGCGTTCTATATTGTTCGGCTTTTTCCAGTTTTTTTACCTCTGGTCCGGATAAATCTTTTGCCTTCTCGACTTTTTTAACAGGTCTTTTCTTACCAGCCAGTTCTATTATCCTGGAGGCTATTTTTTCAAACGGTTCGGCGTATCGTGGGAGTTTTTCAACAACAATATCTCCCGTGGAATAAGTCTCCGCTATTTGCCGGTCATCGGGTATTTCTCCGATTATTTCCAGTTTTTCCTCACGGCAATAGTCTTTTAATTTATCATCATAGTATTCAGCGCGGTTAACCACAACTACCGGTTCTTGCCCTATATCCCGGGACATATCTACCGCTAACTTCAGATCATTGATCCCAAAAGGTGTCGGATCGGTGACCAGAACACATAGATCAGCTTCTTTTATCGTCTCCACGACCGGACAGGCTGTCCCGGGAGAAGAATCAAGAATATTTATCCCTTCTCCCGCACATTCCTTCACTCTTTTGACCAACCTCGGAGACATCCCGCCTTCCGCCGTTTCAAGCAACGCGTAGTGAAAATCTATGGTCCCGCTCTTTCCGTGTCTAATAACTCCTATCTTTTTCTCTTTTTCGAGGATCGCGCCGACAGGACACACTATTTTACATCCTCCGCATACATGGCACAGTTCATTGAAAAACAGGACTTTATCGTTTACGATCGCAATAGCGTTATAATGACAGGCTTCGGCGCATTTGCCGCAATTGATACATTTCTCCTCATCAACCCCGCAGGGCGCTAAAAGCCTGACGTCTTCCTCTTTATGGATCTCGGGTTTCAAGAAAAGATGCCCGTTCGGCTCCTCTACATCGCAATCAAGATACCTCACTTTTTCTCCTCTTTTCGCGAGAACAAACGCAATATTAGTGGATATGAAGGTCTTACCGGTGCCTCCCTTACCGCTTGAAACAGCAATATTCATTTATCTTCCTTTTTTTGTTTTCTATATTATTTTATAAGACTTGTATATCAAATGACCTTTTTATATGCCTCGAATAATTACATTTTCTACAAAATTCTCCGAAATAGACTTGAACCTGTCGAGTTTGCTTTTGTTGTAAGGTTTGAGCCGGGAAAATTTTTCATCAAGCGTATTCTCATGAGGCCGAAATTGCTGTAAACAATGCTTATTTGCCCCTTTTATCATTTTAGCTATAAAATAAATATCTTCTTCGGTAACTAATCCGGGCACACAGGTGGTCCTGAATTCATAAGGAATTTGTGAAGAAATTATTTTTTTTATACTTTGCGCTAAAGAGTTTTCGATATTTTCCGGAGCCTTAAAAAGATGATATTTGGGAAAAGAGGTCTTTACATCCATGGCTATATAATCAAGAAGGCCCTCCTGTAACAACTGCCCGATCATTTGAGGATTCGACCCGTTGGTGTCAAGCTTGAATTTTAAACCTGTTTCTTTTACCTTACGGGCAAAATCCGGCAGATCCGGCCAGAGCGTAGGCTCACCGCCCGTTATACAAACTCCTTCTATCATGGTCTTCCGGCTGTTAAAATATTCAAAAATCTCCTGCTTTGAAAATCCGGGGTCTTTCTCGGTCGTTATAAGATCACGGTTATGACAAAACCCGCAACGAAAATTACAACCCTGAGTAAAGACCGTTGCGCAAATATATCCAGGATAATCCACCATCGATACTTTCTGAAGCCCGGCAATTTTCATATCTCTAACTTCTCTTTTGTATTTTATTTCTCGTTCAGAATCGTACATGGAAACTCCGGCTTCCTTATTTCTTCTTCACAAACAGTAAAGGAAACACAATATCACTTACACAGCAGGGAACCCAAACAGCAATAAACAGGAACAGGAAAATAACTATGTAAGTGAACCAGTGCAACGGCCGGCCTATAGCCATGATCATATGGAAAAGCGACGCCCATGTACTCAGCAATACATGTCCGGCATGCGGAAATTTTGTCATCGGCCTGAAATAAGCTATGGCTATACCTAAAATCGCCAAAGGGTTGACAAGCCACCATTTTTCTATAAAACCTATATGAATACCCCTGTTGGGCATACGGAGCAAAACTTCACCCAGATACGGTATCATCGAATCACTCAGTGTCGCTATCCCTATAGACCCCACATACCCGATACCGAGCAAAACCCACAGGTTGCATTTCCATCTGAAACGTCCGCATTTGTGAAGTTCATACATCGACGTCGTCACAAGAGCACTTAAAACAACATGTAAAGGATGGAGAATATAAAATATTCTATAGGAATTTTCAAAAGATACTTTTCGACAAAATATCATGATGATAATACCTGTAATAGCTCCAAAAATAGTGAAGGGAGCATGCCTTTTCAGTTCCCTGAAAATTTGTTCGATCATTCTGGTCTTCTTTTTTTCAGATCTTTCTCACATAGAAATTCTGGTCTCTATACCGTACCTTCAGTAACTCACCTTTGTTTATCAAGCTTTCTATTACATTCCACTCAGCCTTAGCTTTATCCAACAGTTCGACCACAGCTTCTTCTTTCATCGGATGCACCGACGTAATGCTCAATAGATCCCGCTTAACATCCCCGGTAAAAGCGAAAGCATTCCCTTCATAGCCTATCAGATATTCAGCATCGACGCCCTTTTCGAGAAAAAGCTGATATGCTCTATTGATGGCATTCTCATCCGATGGTCTTACTCCTTGTTCAGCCGGCGGACGCGTGGGAATGGAAATATAACTTTTAGCCGGTTTTATCCCCGAGAGAAAATTCGCTATGCTTTTTATCTCCTCCTCGCCATCATTAATATCCTGAAGAAGCATGGTTTCCGTTGCCAGGGTTCCTTTAAATGTAAATGAAAATTCCGATATACCATGTAATATATTTTCAAGTTTTAACCTTTTATGCGGCCGGTTGATCCTGCGCCATGTGGTTTCGCTGACACTATCAACTTTTACGGAAACCCAATCCGCCCGGCATAGATCATCCCGAACGGGTTTTTCCCATATGAGAGCAGCGCTTGTTATAACCGCGATCTTGATGCCTAACGGCTTAAGCATATCTATTTCCCTGCCAAGGTTGATATCTAAAGTGGGTTCCCCGTCGGGGACAAAACTAAGGTAATCTATAACCTCCCCTTTATCCCTGGCTCCGGAGATCTTTTTTTTCACTTCCCTCAATATCTCTTCTGTCTGATAAAACTCTTTTCTGTCCACCCTCATATCCTGGGTCCGCCCGGCCTGACAGTAAACGCAGGAATACGAGCAACTTTTCGGCGGAATATTGTTTATACCCAGGCTTTGACCCAGGCGCCTTGAGGGAACCGGGCCAAATGCTATTAATTGCGCCGTGTTTTCCATGTTATCTCAAACCTTCATCAATTGTCCCGTCCGGGAGCATGTTATCAGGATGATAAACACCGTCCTCTTCCAGTTTTTTCCTTACACATTCTGAGTTGTCGCGCCGACAATATTCGTCAATCCATTTCTTGTCTAATTTTCCCCGCTCGTAAAATCTTTTAAGCGGACAAACATCAAACCATTTGCAAACCTTCTTATAACTCATCTTTATGTAATGAAAAAATTTTACTCTTTACCGGCGATCAGGATCCAATGACATTTATCTTCATATCTTCTGATCTTATATCCGTTACGGACGAGCCAACTATCCGCCTCGTCCTTTCCTATAAACGAACTTCTATGTTCACGGCCTTCATGCCCGTGAACATGATCCACGATCTTCATTCCATCTCTATTGAAATCCGCCAGAACAAGCTTACCGTCTTTGGATAAAACCCGGTCAACTTCTGAAAAAATCCCTTCAATATCGTCCATATGATGCAACGCTTCTACTATAAAAACATTGTTGAAACTTTTCTCACCAAACTCAAGCGAATACGCGTCCATGACGTAGAGTTCCGCCTGTAAGAGCAGGTCTTCATAAGCAAGATTTAACGCCGTTATCCGCAACATTTCCTCATCGTTATCTATGGAGGTAAACCTGTACCCTGCCCTTGCCAGAGAAAGAGCCATTATACCTTTGCCGGAACCTATGTCCAAAATATTCCCCTGTAATGGCCCTGTTTTCTCAAGGATGAATTCCCTGCTTTTCAGAAAATCTAATCCCTTTTCTTTATAAACACTTCGCCTCTCTTCAAAAAGGTTATGGTTATCCTCTATTTGTTTACCGGTCAATGCCGGCGTATATTTCATATTGATCAAACCTCAAATACTTTTCCCGCGGCTATTGGAATATAGTTTTCCCCGAATCTTTTCCTGAAAACATCCGCAGCCTCCTCACCGCTGCAATGAGCGGGCCCTATTTTTTCGACTCCCAGCATTTTCAGTTTCTCAACCGCGTCCATTATCTCTTCTTTACGTTTGTTCATCGACCTTCCTTAAAGATTTGCTCCCGGAATATACTTTATTTTGGCTCGTTTTTACTTCTTACAGGTAATGTTGTTTCGCGCAAATACGCTTCAAAATTACCTGTCTCTAATCTTTTGCCTTCGCGAGTACTGTCAAGAATATATTGTTTTTCGGGATTTAAACTTTTTATAAGCTGTTCCGCGGAAGAATATCCGCTTATTAAATCAAGCCCTTTTTGAGTCAGAACAAAAACAGGGATCTTTTTTGAAAGCTGTAATATTGCTTTCCTGCCTGTTAGTTCCCGCACTTTTCCCGAAGCACAGCTCCAAACAACATCCGAATACTTTTCTATCTCCCGGATTCTTTCCTCTGCAGCGCCGGTAGTACAGATCGCCAATGAAGTTACAGATACATTATATTTTCTCTCTATCTTTTTCAGCTTTTTAAAATCTTCATCCATAAGCACGTTTATTGTCACAGCGATATTTTTATATCCAAGCTCCGCCGCCCTTTCGACTCCCTTTACCTGATCTATAAGCGCATCAGGGAAAACGATCTCACACCCCGCCTCTTTAAGCCTTTTTCTCGTCCGACCAACAGGGGAAGTATAAAAAAGTCCGTTCATTCTGGCGCCAATACCCTGAACAACTTCGGGTACATCTACAATTACAGTGCCTGCGCCGTCACAAACGATCACAGCTGCGTCAACAATTTTCTTTCTCATAGCATACATCAACATTTCTGATGCTCCGTACGGTATCGCTATGTCACTCCTGAAAAGTTCTCTTTCCTTCGTGAAAAAGCCAAATTCCGATATCTTTTTTCCAACGATCTTTTTTATCGTCTTCCTCATCGTTTCCGGATCAAAATCTTTTGAATGTCTTATTTCATCGTATAGAAAGTTAGCGAGCGGACAATATGCCAGGCTTGGTGTTGTTGCTCTGACTACTTTTCCTCCTGATACTGTCACAAAGGAAGAATAAAATCGCATTACATGAATATCGCCAAAAGTGCCTTTATCTATTTTAATTTGACGTAATAATTCTCCTTTATTCATCTTAATAAGCCGGTGTATTTATCAAAGGACCGGAGCGTCTAATACACGTTTTTTCGACCCCTCACCTGCTTACAGAAGCCGTTTTCGTTCCAAAAGGACAGTTTTGCTCACGGTCGAAACCACAGCTTCTGCCAGCGCCCATTCCATTTATATCCTCCTGAAATTCAAAACACAGCCTCTAACCATAGAATTATCATGAACCAGTTCAGAATGAACTTCTCTTTCAAACTTAAAACCGGCCTTTTCAATTTCCTTTCTAACTTCCTGCTTCGAAGTCACGTCTGTATGCGTAGTAAGATGAGTCGGGTAAACTGAAACGAGAGCATTTTCGTTAGTAACTCTCCTGATAGCTTTATAAAACTTCATCCTGTCCTTTACGGTACTTCTGTTATTTTTGCCCACTAAATGTATAACATCATAAAACAAAACCACATCAACCGAATTATCTTTCAAGGGAATTTTCGTTCCCTCGTTTATTAATTCAACGTTTTTTACATTACCTTGTCCGATCTTTCTTTTCAACTTATCCAAAGCCGCATTATCTTTATCCAAAGCATACACTTTGCCGTTTTTGCCCACCACTTTCGAGGCGGGAATTGTATAAAAACCCTCGCCGCAACCGAAATCTAACAAAGTTTGGCCTTCTCTAATGCCAATTCCCCGGAAAAACTCCGGGCATCCTTTCTCTATCCACTTTCTGATCCTGGTATCCATCTATTTTTTTCGATCCTTTGTTACAAAACCCTCAAAAACCTTTTCAGCCGCTAACGCTATCGGTTCCATACCCGGATCGGAAGATAATTCGGGCTGTCCCGCGCATCTCAATGTTGTCAGGTCCAATGCCGATAAACCGCACCGTATCGCCAGAGCTAACATATCAATATGTTTTACGGGAAGCTCGGTATCACTGAGAAGCTGCCCTCCTATAATTTTTCCGCTTTCCTTATTGAATATCAATTTTACCGTATACGGCTTTCCTTCTCTCATCATAGAGTGTTTGCTTGCCGAAGTCTGTATGGCGCTGATCGCGTCGATAGCCTCACTCCTTGCTTCTGCTTCGGTGATTCCAGTCCCCGCGATCGATTTATCAAAAAACTTTGTAGCAAAGCTGTTAAGTAAAGGCGGAAATTTTACCTCATATCCTGAAATATTCTTGGCTATTATCCTGCCGCCGATCACCGCGTTCGGCCGCAACTGCCCAAGGATGGGTTTTCCGGTGACGTGACTTTGATATTGAATAAGATCACCCCCGGCATAAATATCGGGGTCAGAGGTCCGCAGGTAATTATCTACTTTCAATCCCAATTCCCCCATTTCAAGACCTGCTTTTTCAGCTAATTCACTATTTGGCCTGGCCCCGGCGGAAATGATAACCATTTCCGCATTCACTTCTTCATTTGAAGAAAACACCACTTTCTCCACTTCGTTCTTACCTGCGATCGCTTCCACCCTTTGATTTAACCGTAGATCAATGTTTTGTTCTCTCATATATGATTCTAATTCTTCACTCATATCCGTGTCCAATATCCCCTGCATAACATGATCAAGCATTTCAACCAATATAACGTTTACTCCCCGCCGGGAAGCCAGATAAGCGACCTCTGTCCCTATAGCGCCGGCGCCTATCAATACAGCGTTCTTTACTCGCCTGGAATTCACCCAGTGCAGAATATTAACGGCATCTCCGCTTGTACGCAGGAAAAATACTCCCGGAAGATTGACCCCGGGAATGGGCGGGATCGCCGGTTTCGCTCCTGTCGCTAAAACAAGCTTATCATACGGATAAGTCTTCCCATCAGCAGTAGTCACGATTTTTTTGTCCCTGTTAATACCCACCGCTCTGACATTTATTAATTGTATCCCCTGGCTTATGAAAATATTATCATCTTTATACGAGGGCTCTACCATAACATTTCCACAACAGATATACGGTGTCGCGCACCTGGTTAAAAGCCCTTTCTCTTCCTGCTCTCTGATTATAGTTACATGTAAAGAGGGGTTTAATCTCTTTAAGGTCCGCGCCGCCAAAGCGCCGCACCCGGAACATCCTATGACTACTATCCTGTTTAATCGTTTCTGCACTTTCTTTCCCTCCGTATTTAATCCCTA
>JAYEOV010000064.1:39503-56480 GCA_034723315.1 Candidatus Omnitrophota bacterium
TTACATGTAAAGAGGGGTTTAATCTCTTTAAGGTCCGCGCCGCCAAAGCGCCGCACCCGGAACATCCTATGACTACTATCCTGTTTAATCGTTTCTGCACTTTCTTTCCCTCCGTATTTAATCCCTAGAACCCATTTCATAACCCCGTTCGTTATGAGGCTGAGCGAAAAGGCCATTGACAAGGCCTGAGGGGCAAAATGCCCGGAAACGTAGCCTGTGCGCTACGTTGAGGACATTTTGCCCCGAAAACGTGGTCAATGGGTTTTGCAGCCAGCCGCAGTAGAACGGGATTATGAATATGGGTTCTATGCTGATAATAACTCTTCTGGTAACCCGCGATCCTGCTATACCGTGATCCTATCCGTTATCTCATTTATAATTTTCGCGGTTGGGGTGCCTTTCTTAAAATGAATAAAAGGCTGACCTGAATCACCGGATTTCACCATGTCAGGCTCAATCGGAATTCTTCCCAAAAATGGCACCGCCAGATCAAGGGCGGCTTTTTCACCTCCGCCCCGGCCGAATAGATCTATTTCTTTCCCGCAATGAGGACATATAAAACCGCTCATATTCTCGATAATACCGACAACCGGAACTTTTAACTGTCTCGCAAACCCGACACTTTTTCTGGAATCAAGGATAGCCACATCCTGCGGAGTCGTAACAATGATCGCGCCATCCATATCCGGGATAAGCTGGCAAACGCTTAACGGTTCATCTCCCGTCCCGGGAGGTGAATCAACTATCAAATAATCAAGTTCGCCCCAGTTAACGTCAGCCAGAAGCTGTTTTATCGTTATCATTTTAAGGGGCCCGCGCCAGATCACAGGTTGATCCTGATCTATTATCATCAACGCAAGGCTTATCGCCTTTAAATTAGGCGCTGCTTCGACAGGTTCTATCCGCGAATCTGACGCTTCAAGCCTCTCGCCTTCGATCCCCAGCATCTTGGCAATATTAGGACCGTGAATATCCACGTCTAAAATGCCTGTCTTGTTTCCCCTGATAGCCAACCCGTACGCCAGATTAACCGCCACAGTAGATTTACCCACTCCGCCTTTTCCGCTGATAATAATCAGTTTATTCTTTATCTTCGATAAATTCTCTTCAAGACGCTGATTCTGTTCTAATTCTTTCGCGGATTTTTCTCGCATAACACTCTCTTTCATTTCCAGGCCGGAAACGACAGTTATATTTCACAGATCTACCCGCTGACAACTCCCCATAGCTAAAGCCGGGGGATTCTCCGACTTATACCGTTACCGGCTTTCGTGTTTGGAATTCCTGCTTCGCTGTGAAAACCGGCGTTCCCACTCCACTCCTTTTTGGGCGTTGCGGCGTTTTTAGAGATCTTTTACGTTCTGAGCCGCCAGAACCAAAGGATACATTGTAGGAGCGCTTGTCAGGTAAGGGTGTGTGGCTATCTGCAGTGTTTCCAGCTCCGTAATAGAGTTTCTTTTCTGTATGGCCATTCCTATAATATTTATAATCTCCCCGGCTGATATCCCCCCGGCCACCTGTCCTCCCATCAAGATCTCTGACTGTTTCGAAAAGATCAATTTGACTTTAAGCTTGCTTACATTCGGCATTGCAGCGGGATGTTTATCCATTGTTTCGGCACAACCAATAATGATCTCAAAACCTTCCTTTTTGGCGGACCCTTCGTTCAGGCCGGCCGATCCAAGAACCAATCCATCAACATACGTCGAATATATCGCTATGGTCCCTTTGTTCTCACGTATCACTTTCAACTGATAAAGGTTGGCCCCGGCGATCCTGGCTTCCGCTGTCGCGGTCGAGGCGAGCATTACCGGGGTATCCTTACGGGTATAAAAATCCCTCTTCCCGGCGCAATCTCCCACGGCAAAAATGTCCGGATCTATCGACCTCATATATTCATCCACCCAGATACCCTTGCCTTTACCCAGGTCTAATCCCGCGTTGACGGCCAATCCCGTATTGGGAAACGCGCCAATGCCCAGTATAACGGCGTCAACAGTGATCTTTTCACCAGTGGACAATCGAACCTTCTCTATTTTTTCACCTCCCATGAATTCTTCGACACGGGTATTTGTAAGAACATTTACCCCTTTAGCCTTTAGTTTGTCACCGGCTAAACTTGAAAATTCCGGATCAAAAGAATTCGCCAGTATACTGGGGAGCATTTCCACCAGGTGAACACTTGGTCCGTGTATTTGAGAAAGTTCATCAGCGAACTCCACTCCTATGAACCCTCCTCCTACTATCAAAATATTTTTCGCTTTTTTGATCTCCTTAATGGAATTTTTAAGATAATCCATATCTTTATGAATAGGATAAACCCCTTTTTTATCAATACCCGGGATCGGAGGCACGATCGGAGAAGAGCCAATAGCCAGTATCAATTTCTCATAGCTGTAATTGTTGCCGCTTTTTGCTTCCACTGTTTTTTTGTCACGGTTTATCTTCTTCGCTTCGTCTATAATTACATCGACACTGTTCTTTTCTAAAGAAGCGGTCCCCATTTTGTTCTCATCGGGGCTTTCCAGACTGGCAAACATATAGGGTATCCCGCAGGGGACAACGCCTCTTTCCACGTTTTTGATCACGGTTATTTTCTTCCCCGGATAATATTTACATGCCGTGACAGCGCACACTATGCCCGCGGGTCCCGCGCCGACTATCAAAATATCTGTTTTCCTGTCCATTAATGATCCTCCTTCAGAAAGTTATTATTTTATCCGACTCCTTGACCCATTCCGCCAGTTCTGTGATCTTTGCCTCCTGTGTGCCATCAAAATAGGGTTCTCCTTTGTGGATACCGCATCTGACCTTACACGTACCACAAACCTTCACAGGGACTCCTTTTGATATTAACCCTTTTAACATCTTGCCCAGATCAAAATACCCCTCAGGCGGGTTAGTAATTCCACGGGCCAGATCGACAGAATCATTCATAAGAAATATCTTTAAATCAACTTCTGTATCGATCAAGTTCTCGGCCAGACGTAACGCATTCCAGGTAACGTCCGTCCCGTCATAAGGATTACGGTTAAAAAGAAACAGAACTTTCATTAAAAAACTCTTTTTTGCCTGATTTTAAAGATAGACTTACCCCTTCAATTCTGAAAACAGAATTTTATGGAATAATGGAAAAAACTCGGGGCTGAAGGACCTTCTTATCCTTTTACCATCGCCGCGCCGCATTTAGGGCATTTCACATTATAACAAGGCATTCCCAGCTTATGCGGTACGCTTATGTTGCATTTAGGGCACAGACAATTTCCTCCCGGGCCGGAACCCGGACGGTTGCCACCCATTCTGCCTCTACCAGCGCCGCCACCCATTCCTCTTCCTGTTCCCGGCCCCTGTCCGGCCGGTCCTGTTCCGTTTCCTCCTGGCATGTTAAATACCTCCTTATCAAGAAACCTTGATCGCCCCTGTTGGACACTGCGTCTCACAAGCGCGACAACCGATACATTCCTCGCTGCTCACAGCTTTATTGTCTTCAATTTTTATTGCATCAACCGGACATATATCCACACAAGCGCCGCATCCGGTACACTTGCCAGTATCCACTTTAGCTATCATAATTCCTCTTTTGGCATCAACCCATCCCGAACTTTGAGTCAACGTTGGAATCATCTACCGGTTTTAATACACCGCTTTTGTATTTTTCGATTGCCTCTTTCACGCTGCCCGAAATACCGGTAATTATTTCTATATCGGCTGCCTGTAAGGTCCGAAACGCATTAGGCCCGACATTTCCGGTCAAAACAGCTTTAACCTGTTTCTCAGACATAAACTGCCCCGACTGAACGCCTACTCCGCCCATTCCGTTTACATTCGGATTCTGGATCGCCTCAAATCCCGGTTTATCCGTATCGATAATGATAAAATACGGGCATCTCCCAAACCGCGGGTCAACTTGCGCGTCCAGGTTATCGCCCTGTGAAGTAATACCTATTTTCATCTTGTTTTCTTCCTCCTTTAATGCTCAGTTCCAGAATGATCGTATTCGGTCTTATCCAGGCCGTAACCTTTACCGGCGCCTGGTTTACATAGACTTTCGCCGCCTTCAAGAGTTCCATTCACAATTTTGTCTACCACCTCATCTATTGTACCGCTGATTCCGACTACAGTTTCGATATTTTGCTGAGCAAATAAGTGAACCGCGTTTTGCCCCATTCCGCCGGCGACAATACAGCTGACTCCTTTCTCATGCAAAAACTGCGGCAAGAATCCCGGGTGATGACCCGGATTATCTATTTCTTCCCTTTTTACTGCTTCACCTTTCTCAATATCAACAATAGTGAATGATGGACAACGGCCAAAATGAGCAGATACACTCCCACTATCAGTAGAAATCGCTATCCGCATGTTTTCCTCCCTACTCCATAGAAAACATGTGTAAGGGGATACGAATTGCGTCCCCTTACACATGTTCGTTTATTCTTTTTTTTCTTGATCCTGGGCTTTCTCCAATGTGCTGATACGGTTCTGGATACTCTCCAACTCTTGCTTCAATGCTTCAGCTTCTTCCTTAAGCATTTGCTGTTCATCCTCAGCTGTAGGTTCCGGAGCATAAGGATATGGTCCGCCGCCGTAAGCGGGATAACCATAAGCTGCTCTCTGCCAGCCCGGCATCCCCGTAGCGTAATACCAGTTACGCCAGCCGCGGCCTCCGCCGCGTCCTCTACCATACCCGAAGCCGCCTCCGCCGCGTCCCCGGAAACCTCTACCCGTTACCGGATTCATGTATCCGGGAACAGAATAACCGGCGCAATATCCCGCCGCTCTCCCAGTCATTGGCCCCATGCCCGCAGGACCTGTTCTGTCACCACCTGGCATCGTACTCACCTCCTTTGATATTACTTTTTATTCCTGCATTTATCACATAATCCGTAAAATCGGATCAGGTGATTTTTTATTTCAAAATCGTATTTTTCAGCCAGTTTTTTTTCAGCCCGTCTTAGAAATTCTAATTCTTCCTCCCTAAAATCGGAATAATCGATCACTCTTTTACATCTGATGCAGATCAGATGATGATGGTGTTCTCTTTTTTCTCCCTCGGCCAGTTCATAACGCGCCCTGCCGTCTCCAAAATCAAACTTATGCACTAATCCCATTTGTATAAGCAATTCCAGAGTACGATAGACCGTAGTAAGCCCCACATTAGGGTAAACCTTGTGCACTTCCAAATATATTTCTTCGGCGCTAAGATGTTTGGATGTTTTGCTCAAAACATCCATTATCGCCTTACGGGGAACCGTTACCCTGTAACCGCTGCCTCTGAACTGCCCATACCAGCGGGGCCCCATCATTCTTCTTCCACCACGCATTGTATTCACCTTATTATTTATTGAAAACGGTTCCCATTATCAATTATACACCATTTTTCACTTTTGTCAAGAAAGATTATTTTTCCTGACTATTTTTCTCTTTGTTCGACAAATTGAATTTGTCAAGTTCATCCAGGGTTTTTTCCGCGACAACTTTTTCCTTGCTAAAATGCTTTTTCATCCTCTTTAAACATTTCCATTTTTCTTGTTCCTCACCAAGAAACTTCGCGCAAGCCTCCATAAATCTTTTGGTCATCTCTACATTTGCCTTCACATCGTCGGGTATCTTCTCACTATCATGCCTTACTGCTTTTTCCGGGCATACACTGTGGCAAACACCACAATGAATGCATTCTTCCATATTTATCTTCGCCTTTTCACCTTCCATCGATACCGCGCCCACCGGGCACTTTTCTACGCATATTCCGCAACCAATACATTCATTTTTGTCAATCCATGGCATTTTGACTCCCTTCCGTAAAACTCTTTAATTACACTCCTTTTTTCTTCTAATCAAAAAAACCCGCAAAATTATTTTTGCCGGGAAATAATCCTAAAGAGACACCTTTATTATTTGTATCCTTTTCAGACAGGATTCATGAAGACTCCCGGGAAATTGCTCATCGTCAGGAAAAACTTCTTTAACAAATTCCTCCGGTAACGGCAAGTAATTTATAGTTGTAATACCGTTGTTATTATAGACGATTATTTGTTTTTGTTCCACAATAACCGCGTTTCTCTCAGGATTTTTTGTTATGCTCTTATATGATTTCTGGGGACTACAGAGCGTTATTGAATACACTTCGAAATCGGCTGCAACCTCTATGGCATAACCCTCATAAAGTTCCCTCATATTCACCACTTCATGTACCCGGAAACCAAATTGCGGAGCATTTTTCTTCACGTCTTCTATAAATTCCCGAATCGGTTTTGAAGTTTCCGCTCTAAATAAACTTTTATTCTTCATAACAGTTCCTTCTTGTATCCATTTTTTCTCCAATAGTCTTTTTATCCTCTGCCTACATATTTATCAAGCCATTCATTCTTGTAGTTTTCCCATTTGTCGTCTCTTTTTCTATAATGTATACGTAAAGAAACATCTCTAAAAACATCTACATCTATATAGAAATTACCCAATGAATGGGGCTTTTCAAATGTTACAATGTAGTGTTTGGTGGCATTGGGGGAAATTTCAAAAGTAATAGGAGTTTGATCTTCTACTTTAAGCTTCTTTTCTACCCCATCCTCAATATACATTGAAACCTCTTCATTTGCCGAATAACGTCTACTGGGCGGAGAGACAAAAGCGTAAGAAGGCATTACAGATACGTTATAATCATTGTTATTCGTGTAATAAAACATAAATACTAAGTACTCTTCGGCATGAAAAAACAATGGTTTATGTTCCCAGTCGGGATAAAAAGTCCAATCTATCTTTATTCCCTTATAAGTCATTCCATTATCAGTCTTTCTTGTATCTGTGGAAAGATGCGCTCTTGCCGGGATCCTTCCGCTGCTTCTTGCCAAAAATAACGGTATGCCTATAATAAAAGGGGTCAGAACGATCACTAAAGCTATAATTAAAGAACGTACCTTCATTTTTCTTCTCCTTTTTAATGCTGGGGTTTAAAAAAAGCCCCGCTTTCAAGCCATTTAATGGTCCCAAATACTACGATTATCCACACTACCACTACTAATATATTAAGAGTTATCAACATCGGATGTAAGAACCGGGTTGCCATACACTTGGCTAAAAGTCCGGTCGCAACAACGAATGCCTCAAAAGGAAATGTATATGCCCACCAGCCGAAAACTAAAGGATGATCTTTCCTTTTGAGATAATCCGTAAATAAGATTGCCACCAGGATCAACCACCAAAAAGAGAAGCCCCAGAATGCAGCGGCTATTACCTTAATAGAAGAAAACACAGATATAAAGTTTATTCCAAACAGGCTGCCATGTGAGGCTTCAATTGCTTGTGCAAATTTTACTAGAAATATGACTATAATTGCAGTTGGCGCCAGCCCTATCATGGTCGGAGGAGCCAACCTTCCCTGCGGCATACCATGATAGATGTAACGGTGCCAGATAGCCGCGCCAACAAACAAAAAATTAAGTACTCCCACCCCCAGCGCTATCATGGAAATTACAAACAAAACAGGAGCCAGGCTCGTCTCTGCCCAGTAGACATCCATTGAGCAGGCTCCGAGCACGGGGATTATAAGATGGGACACCGGAGGAATGAACCAGGAGAAATTCGCGTGTTCCAGGCGGACGTCTTTATTTAAAAACTGTATCCGAAGCAGCAGAAAACCAAATATAAAAATTCCAATAGCACCTAAAAAGAAAAAAACCATACTTAAATGATAGGCAAACCAGGGGCCAAAAAGTATAGGGCCAAGTTTGTTCGTACCTGTCCCGGCTAAAATAAAACAGATAGGCATAGTAGGGAAGAAATTACCCCTGATGGGATGCCTCATATCCTTTTTAACCTCTTCCGGGTATATAAAAAATCTTAAGGTCCATGGTATTAAAAACGCGATAAACATTGCCGTGGCTAACAAGTAAAAACCTAACCCCACATATAAAAGAGGAGAAAATGGTCTTGCAACTTCAGAGGAAAGTTGCATAGTAATACAAATAGCCGCGGTACCCATCACTGCAGCACCCCATTCAGGGCCAAAGTTCTTTATTATCTTCTTAAACATGGTATATCCTCCTTCTTTTAAAATTATTCCCGGAATTTAAAACCTTTTTTTCATATTCCGGGAATAATTTTTGATGATCTTTAAATTAAAAAGAAGTAAAATTTTCACCAAAAAACTTTTTCTTTCTCTGATTTTAAAGATAGACCTCGCGGCATCCAGCTTTGAAAACAAAATTTTAGGATTATCGGCTAAAAGAAAAATAACGATCTGGAAGGCTATTCTTGCACTTTAACCATTGCCGCGCCGCATTTAGGACATTTTACATTATTACAAGGTACTCCCGCCCTATGAGGCACGCTTAACTTGCATTTAGGGCACAAACAGTTCCCTCCCGGGCCGGACCCCGGACGGTTGCCTTCCATTCTGCCTCTGCCGCCGCCTCTTCCCATTCCTCTTCCTGTTCCTGGTCCCTGTCCGAACGGACCTGTTCCATTTCCTCCTGGCATTTTATATGCCTCCTTATCTTATCAAGAAACCCTGATCGCTCCTGTCGGGCACTGAGTTTCACAAGCTCGACAACCGATACATTCCTCGCTGACCACGGCTTTATTGTTTTCAATTTTTATCGCGTTAACCGGACATATACCCATGCAAGCACTACATCCGGTACATTTGCTCTTATCGACTCTGGCTAACATATTATTACCTCCATTTTTAAAATAGACGGGGGCATCGCCTTTATCTGCACCCAGCTATCTTTTCCGCGCGCATTTGTTAGTCCTTCTCGGCAGATTCAAGTTCTTTAACGCGTTCGTTTATCGATTCGATCTCCTCTTGCATGGCTTTAGCCTGTTCTTCAAGCATATCCGCTTCCTGTTGCCGGGTCATCCCATACCCATATGAACCCCCTGAATAGGGTACTCCATAAGGTACTCCATAATAAGGAACACCATATGCGTAAGGATAAGCTCTCCAGGGTCGGTCAAAACCGCGACCAAATCCACGGCCTCTTCCCCAGCCACCGCCCCGGCCAAACCAGCCTCGACCCGGCAGCGGATTCATGTAACCGGGGACAGAGTATCCCGCGCAGTAACCTGCTGCTCGACCAGTCATTGACCCCATGCCCGCAGGACCTGTTCCATCTCCACCCGGCATTTTAACCACCCCCTTTAATGATAATGGGAATTATTCTTATTAATTCCCAAAAAAATAATATCTACCTCTCTTTTTTACATTTACTGCATAACCCGTAAATATTAACAAAATGGTTTTTTATCTCAAAATCGTATCTCTTCGAAATCTTATCTTGCATATCCCTCACCCTTTGCTTTTCTTTCTCAACAAGATCAGAATAATCTATTACCCTTCGGCATTTAACACATATCAGATGATTATAACTCATCTTTTTACGATCTATCGCAGGTTTATATCTGGCCTTACCATCTCCAAAATCAAACTTTACTATCAGACCCATTTGTATAAATAACTCAAGCGTGCGATAAACTGTCGAAAGACCGATACTACGGTAAATTTTATGGATTTTAAGATAAATTTCTTCTGCGCTTAAATACCTTTCTGACTTACCTAAAACATCCAGGATAGCCTTTCTTGGCAAGGTAATCCTGTACCCTCGACCTCCGAATCTTCCATGCCACCATTGCGGCATTATCCTTTCCCCTCCTGTCATTTTGCTCCTTTATGTTATCGGGAATGATTCTCATTATCAACATTACTATTTTTTCTCTCCTTTGTCAAATAAATAATTTTCGGGTTTTTCATTCGTTTAAAAAACATCGCCAAATCTGGCAAGAACTCCTCAATAACCATTCGACAAGCTCTTCTCGGCTTCGCTCGCTCGGGACAAGCGGGACAGGCCCGGAACTCCGCCCGGGATCCCGCTCACTTGTGCGGTTTCTTGAATGTGGCGTTTATTAAAGCCAGTTTTTCGGTTTTATTCCACTTTTTGATTTGTAATTCTCGCTTCAATGCCGAAGATTTAGTAGGATGTGATTCTTGATAAACCGGTTCCACCGGAACTCGGATGCGGGTATAGCGACTGGCCTTCTTTTGGTTGTGACGTTTGACTCTTTCCGTAACGTCCGTAGTTATGCCAGTATAGAGCATTCCGTCATTGCACTTTACGATGTATAAGTACCAAATGTTCTTGGTATACCACGAAACCTTTGAACCTGGCCCTTCGGCTCCGCTCAGCGTTATAAAAGCTGATTTGGACAGTTCTTTATGACAGTTCTTTATAAAATTTTATTTGTGAGGAAAGTTTTTCCCTTATCTCACCCGGGACATCTTCATCCGTCAAAATATCGCGGACCAATGCATCTGCCACCAGGAATTCGTTTTGGACCGGATGTCCTGCATAATGTTTCCATAGATCGCGGGATATACCATCATGGAAACTATGGATTAACTCGTTCATCTCAAATTCACTGATCTTTTTCTTCTTCCACTGCGAAAACTTATTATAGAGACCGTCTAACGCCAGCTCCGTTTCCCTGCGATACGCCGTCCATGCCAATTCCCGCAGTTGTTTCCGCATTTTTTTGCTTATCTTAATACCTCCGTTACCCTGCTTATGCTCTGCCTTTCCATGTCCCTGACCCCTTATACCTTTCAATTTATCTTCCATCCATTCTATCGCACCATTGGTTTCTTCCCAGAAACACCGGTTATTCATACGAAATTCATACGCCTCGTCGTCCCCACCCACGGTGATATATCCCGGATTTATATTTTTCGGCGCACGCATAGTTTTCTTGACAATAGCTTTTGCCACCTTAGGCAATAACTCTATCGCCAGGGCCAAGCTCTCTCCAGCTCTTTTTTTATCACCCGCCTGGAAACAGGCTAATGTTTTCCCGTATAATGTTTCCGGCATCCCATCATTAGGATATTCCTCGCAGATCTCTAAAACTTTCAGCGGTTTTCCCAACATAAAAAATGACTGTATGACAAGAGCTCTAATCCCCTGGTTGTCTCCGGGATTGAACCTTAACATCTCGAGAAAAATATCATTAGCTTCCTCAATCCTTCCGGTATCACGGTATATACAAGCTACTCCGTGCAAACATCTTAAAAAAGGCCGATTATCAATCATCAGCCATGGAAGAAGATCCTTTCCTTCAACAAATTCCGCAGGATACGCTTTCCGTGCCATAGCAACCGCTTTTTCCCATAACACTCCTGCCTCTTCTAATCGCCCCGTCCTTTCATATACCAGCGCAAGGTGATGGATCGCGTCGAGATGGTCCGGCATCTCATTAATAATATCTTTAAATGCCTTCTCGGCTTCCCCGTAATCCCCCACTTCCAGCAAATCACATCCACTGCCCAAAAGATCTAATGTATCATCATATCCGTCCGGATGGACAAATTCCCATTCTTTCTTCCCTCTCCTTTTAAGTTTTAACATCTTGATCGATCTCCTGTATTTTTAGAATTGAAAAATTTTTCAAAACAATATTATAATTTTAACCAATATATTCACCGGTAACAAGGAAAATGTAGATATGTGATGTAGATATGGCGATGATAGGTTTCTTGACTGAACACCGGCTCGCAGTAAAATTGATTATGTCAGCTATTTGGGCGATCATTGCATAGCATTGGTCCCTCTTTTTTATACTTGGCCTTGTATCCTTTATTGAGTACAATTGTACTCATAAGGGAATACACATGTTGGACAGTTTATACATCTCAAAATCAAAAATCAGACCCGAGGCACGGCCGGCAGGCCGGACTTATTTGTTCTTCCCCCCCCGCACGTCTTTTTATTCTTACAGAATTTGACAAAGTTATTTAAGTCGTGTATATTTGTATAGGATGTTCGTTTATGTCGGAACAAATACTATATTAATGTTCTTGTATATCAGAACGATACAATTGGATATATTCGCGTATAAATGTACAAATAAAGGAGTCTGACCATGAAGATAAAGAATAGAGAATTGATTATTGAACAACTGGACAATAAATTGCAGAAATTTAAAATACTAGAAGATACTGGTATTCCTCAAAAAGGATGGATTCGAGCCATTAGAGATGCTCTAAATATGAATTGTAGACAATTTGCTCACCGTCTAAAAATAAGAAGCCGCGGTAGAGTCATTGATCTGGAACATAACGAAATCAGTGGGGCTGTAACGATTAAAACTATGAAACATGCTGCTCAAGCATTAGATTGTATCTTCGTATATGGATTAATCCCACGTACGAGACTAAAAGACACTATTAGGAAACAAGCTGAAAACGTAGCAAAACAAAGAATAGGAAAAACAACACACACAATGCTGTTAGAGGACCAGCAGCTCGCAAATGAGGAAGAAAAAAAAGTATTTAAAGCTCTGGTAGATGAATTGATTAAGAATATACCGAAAATACTTTGGGATTAATAATATGAAACTAAAATATCCAGAAGGGGCAACCCCAATAGACCCGGACGAACAAGAGGGGCTTATATTAACACATATAACTACCCACGAAGAACTTAACCGATGGGAACAAGAAAATATAAATAGAGCTGACCAATGGTGTAATTCGCGCAAACATGGAAACTTACTTACCATGGATTTTACACTCAAATTACACAAGAAAATGTTTGGAGATGTCTGGAAATGGGCAGGACAATTCCGTACTTCTGGCAAAAACATTGGCGTCCCTGCTTGGCAAATATCCGCCGAACTAAAAAAACTCCTTGATGATTTTAAAGCCTGGCTTGAATACAGACCCTATAATAACGATGAGATGGCTGTACGCTTCCATCATCGCTTGGTTTCGATTCATCTATTTGCAAATGGAAACGGACGACATGCTAGAATGATGACTAATCTTATACAAAAACAAATTTTGGATGAAAAAGAATTTACTTGGGGACGCACCGATCTATCACAGGCTGGCGATTGTCGAAAAAGATATATCGAATCACTACAGGCTGCTGATAACAACGATTATATACCATTACTTAATTTTGCCCGTTCTTAGTTGAGAACAGAAGTTGCCGGTTCTAACAGATAGATCAAAATCACTTGTGCCTTTTATAAATTAACTTGTTTAAACGGAAAGGGTTATTACATAATAAATAAAACTGAGCCCAAAAAAAGCAAGGATTATTCCGCAAATTACCTGAAAAATCCTTAATAATTTTCCCCGCCGGTACAGCTTTTCCGGGAGGACACCTGCCAGAGCCCCTAACACTACGGGGGCAATAGCTGTCCCTGTGGCGAACATCACGGCATACATTATGCCGGCTAAAACATTGTTTTCTGCTATACCGGCAATATAGGTAAGGATCACAATATGCGGAACGCAGGGAGCAATACCCATCAAAAAGCCCAGGAGAAATATGCTTCCGGTACTTCTGTCCAATATGGGTGTTCTGATACGCGGCTTAAAGGTCTTGCCTAAAATAATAAGAATACCCGCCGTTATCATAAAAAGAGCCAAAACCAGATAAAGCCAGCCGGATTGTCGCGGTGAAAAAAAACGACTGATGAAACTAAAAGCCACGGTAACAAGTCCACCAAGAACGGCAAGAGCCAAAATCCTGCCGATTGAAAACATTAACCCTGCTTTAAAACCATCCCGCCAATTGGTCTTCGTGCCGCCAATATAAGGCAGAAGCAACGGAGCGGTATAAACCAGACAAGATCCCCAGCCCATCGTAAAACCGGCCATTAGCAATTTCAATAAATTAAAAAGCATCTTTTACCTTTATTTTTTTGCCCGCGCCTGAAAGAATAAAATCGTTTCCATAAGCATTTTCAAACAACCTTCTGGCAAGACCGCCTGAACAATGGCATGGTGATACTTTCTTGACCTTCTCCCTTTTGACTCCATCAATGATCCTTTTTATCCGCAAAGGGTCCATCCAGCATAGATGAAAACCGCCAAGCACCAGATAAACATCAGATTTAAGCATTTCTTTCGCTTTTCTTACTATGTTCACTACTCCCGGATGAGCGCAGCCGGTAATTATCACTGATCCTTTTGATGTTTTTATTACAAGACTTTCTTCTTTTATCCAGGCCCCGAGTTCTCCCGTAGAATAAGCGTTTCCGCAGATCTCCACCGGGTTATGAACCTCAACAAGCCTGGCGCCTTTATCTTTAACGCAGTCTTTAACGCTCCGGGGGAGAGATACGGGCATGAATACAGTAACAGAAGAATTTCTCTCCAGAAAATCGGATAACCCTCCAATATGATCGTAATGAACATGGGAAAGAACTATTACATCTACCGTACCGGGATCGATCTCGAGTTTTCTCATATTCTCAAGAAGTACCCTTCCTTCACCACCGACATCAAAAAGAATTGTCTTCTCAAGCCCCTTTACCAAACAGGAAAACCCCCATCTTGTCTCCAGTCTTTCATCATAAGGGTTATTATCATAAATTATAGTAATATCCAGGTCTTCGGTGTACGCTGCGGGCGCGGATAATATGGCAAATATCAAAAATAGAATTATCCCAATATTTTTCATATCTCTATTATCTTTCCTGCTCCTCCTTTAATGTATTTTCCCGGATACAATGACTTTATTTCGGATCCATACTGGGTGCAATGGGTAGGGCAAACAAGTTCCAGATCCTTGATCACGTCAAATTCCCTGAATCCGTGCAACCCTCCGATAAGCGCAAGAGGTTTTCCAAATTGTGACGCACTATCCAAAATATTCTTCACGCCGGGATGGGAACACCCCACGATTACAACAATCCCATTCCCGGTCTTGACCACAAGGGACTGCTCTATTCCTTCGAGTTCCCCGGTTGAAAAGATATTTTCATGTATCTTAAGAGATTTTCCCACTTTTACCACCTCTTTTGCTCCTTGCGGTTGCCGAAATGATGGTGGGATGTAAATTTTTACGGGATTCAATGCTAAAATCTCCGAAAGCCCTCCTGTATGGTCCCAGTGGCCATGGGAGATGAAAATCTCCTGGATCTCCCCCGGGCTTATGTTGAGTTTTTCCATGTTGTCAACAAGCACAGAACCATTTGTGCCGGCGTCAAAAAGTATCTTATTGCCATAGGCCTCCACCAGACAGGAAAAACCGTAGTCGGCTTGCAGTCCCTCTTCCCATACATCATTATCATATAGAATAGTGATCTTCATCTAATCCCCTTCCTTTATTCTCATTGTCAAAATTTGACCAGATTTTATTTTATATAATTTTTCGCCAATTGCCAATAGCGATCGGTATTGACTTTGCCTTTCGCATAGTCTTCATGCCAGCCGAAAGGCACAGGCATCTCCTCGTACAGTTTTTCGCGTGAAGCCTCGAGCAAAAGCCGCTTCTTCCCCATGAAATCGGCTGCGCAGATAACACTTTTCCCGGTTTTACCCGATAAACGCTTTAGCCATCCCAGTCCCTCCTTGTTGCGCAGGAGGTGATGGTCGAGGATCAATGTGTCAACGCCTTCTGAAAGCATGCAGGCCATGCGCCAGGCAAAGCTGCGCTGTTGTCTGGAAATACGGGACAAGTATAGAGGCGGCCCGCTTACAAAAACCGTTTTAGGGGACCATTCCAGCAATTGTATGACCGCTTTTTTGCTTAGAAGTTGAATATCGGAAGCGTGGACGAATATGTTTTTCCCTTCCTTTATTCTGGTCATGATCACCGTGTTTAGCTTGCCTGATTTTCCATGAGACATGGGATGAGAGAAGACAATCGGGCCTTCCCTTTTGCCTTCTGCCGCGACGAAGTCCTGTTTTAATTCTTCAAAAAGAGCTTCCGCGCGTCTTTTCTCAAGAGGCGATAAGCTGGACATGTCCTTAGTCCATATACGCGCTTTCCTGTTTCGCCCTGTTACTTTTTTCGCGTCAAGCTGGTAAGGATTGGGATCAGCCAGAGGAGTATGATCGCCATGAAAATGACTGATAACGATATCGGTTGCTTCAGACCATCTTTGAATGATCTTCTGTTGTATTTTTTCGCCTATTGCCACCTGAAAGGGATGTGGAAGCAAGCCGAACCGGGTATAACCTAAAGCCACCCCCGGGTCGATCAATATCCTCCGGCGCGCAGTCTTGACGCAACAACACAGCCCGCGCACGCCCAGTGATTCGGTTGCAAGAATCTCAATATCCATATTTGACGTCCGGAAAGAACTTAGATCCCTCGACTCGGTCGCCTTCGGCTCCCTCGCTCGGGATGACAACTTTCTGTCATCCCGAGTGAGCGAAGCGAATCGAGGGATCTGATTTGTGTTAGCTTTTGAAATTCCGTTACGACAAGTATATTCATTATTATAATCCCAAGCTGCTCCCCTATCAACACTTCCCTTAAAAACCCAAATCCTTACCGCTTGTAACACTTCAAAAAACACCGCAAGCTACCCGGGCAATCCTGGAATGCTGTTCTCCCTCTGCTTTTTCATAGATGACGTGTGGGAGCGACAGTCTCGTAACCCTTTAAAACATGGGGCTATGCGGCATATCCAGGAAAGCAAAAAGCCTCGCAACATTTTCATGCTACGAGGCTTTTATAAGCCGCCTTGGACTCGAACCAGCTTGTGCTACAGGATAACACCTATCTCTGTTATTTAATCTATTTCCATCGCTTAACTCGTGTTTATACAATAAGTTATTCTGTATTTCCGCGTATATCAGAGATATGTTTTATATTCTTAAAAGCGCTATCAGGAAAGCCTCGAACTAATGGATTCTTGACTATCCTGTATCTCATGGCAAAATTGACAATATAGTTATTGGGTAATCACTGCGAATCGGGGGTTGCCTTTTTCCCTTAAAATTCAAAATGCTGTTGTGGGTTTTCTTTCCTAATCTCTTTTTTAATAATCTGGATAAACTTAGTTGCCGAACTCAATGCATTCTTTGCGTCTGTATTTGAAAGATTCAGCTTCCATGGTTCATCACTAGTGTCCGGTTATAAGTCGAACAACAATAACTGGTTACGAGAATCGCCCATTATGTTTTTATCGTCATACTGCGCAAGTGCCCGTAAAATGGGGGTTTTCTCGAAAATAGTAATACTT